>CAZJFB010000036.1:0-28106 GCA_964545145.1 uncultured Chloracidobacterium sp.
CGAGGTCATGACCGGAAGACATCGAACTCTCCGGTAACTGCAGAATGGGCGGGTTCGTCCCGCACTTTATCCCGTGTAAGCGTGTAGTTTTCGCGTTTGAGCCCGTGATTTGATAGCATTTTCTCATTCGAAGGTTCTTGTAAATGGGTGGAAATATTGAAATTCGCGAATGTGCGACGCTGGACGCGCTCGAGGAGTGCCTGCAGCTTCAACGCGAGGTCTTTGCGTTGCCCGAGGTGGAACTTTCGCCGGTCAGACACTTTATCGTCACGAGGAATGCGGGCGGTTTCACGCTAGGGGCATATGACGGTGACAGGCTGGCCGGGTTCGTGCTCAGCGTACCGGCGTTTATGCGTGGTGAGCGAGCGTTTTATTCACACATGACCGGTGTCCGGGCTGAATACCAGAGCCACGGCATCGGTGCCAGGTTAAAGTGGGCACAGCGTGAGCGAGCCCTTTCCGAGGGCGTGAAGTTCATAAAATGGACCTTTGAGCCGATAAAGGCCAGAAACGCGTTTTTTAATCTGGAAAAGCTTGGTGCGATCGTCGCCGAATATCAGGTGAATTTTTACGGGATCGACTATTCTACGGCTCCCGAACAGAAGATCGGCCTAGCGAGCGATCGCCTTTTTGCAGAATGGCACCTCGAAAGCCCAAAGGTCTTAGAACTGGCTTCGGGCGGGAAATTCATCGAGACCCGCGAGCCCGCTGTCGAGATCGTCGTTCCGAATGACTGGGCGTCACTCGTCAAGAGCGACGCAAAGGCGGCGCTGGCAGAACAGTTGAGGATCCGAAGCGAGTTTCTCGACGCCTTCGGTCGCGGGATGGTCGGTCGCGGATTCCGGCGCGACGAAGAGAGGCCCGCTTACCTCCTTTTTGAGGACTAGCAATGTCAACATTTGAGATCGACCCTGACATTCGAAAGGCGAAGACCCTCGCTGCGGATTTCTACACCGATCCGGCGAATTTCGAGATCTCAAAAGAGAAGATATTTGCACGAAGTTGGCAGCTTATCGGGCATAGCGACAGTTTGGGCGACCTCACGCCGGTAAATATTCTTCCGGGCGTGTTGGACGAACCGGTCCTGATAGTAAAGACCTCCGAGTGGATCTCCTGCATCTCAAACGTCTGCACACACCGCGGCAAGATCCTTGTCGAAGAGCCGTGTCAGGCTGAGCTTATCCGCTGCAGGTATCACGGGCGGCGATTTCACCTGAGCGGCGAGATGATCTCGATGCCTGAATTCGAAGGCGTTGAGAACTTTCCCTGCGAGGCGGACAATCTGACAAAATTACCTTTCGCGGAGATCGGTGGTTTCCTGTTCGCCTCCGTTTCGCCGACGTCGGCATTTGAGAGTCTCATTGATGGCGTTGAGCCATTGTTTGATGAAGAGAACACCGCCGGATTGGTCCTTACAGCGACAAAGGAATACGAGGTAAATGCCCACTGGGCATTGTATTGCGAAAATTATCTCGAGGGGTTTCACATTCCGTACGTGCACAAGGGGCTGAACGCGGTTGTCGATTACGGCAGTTACACGACCGATACCTTTCGGTATGCGAGCGTGCAAACCGGATACGACGCACATGGCGAGGTCGCCGCGAGGTACCTTTTCGTCTTCCCTAACCTGATGCTTAACTTCTACCCTTGGGGAATATCGATAAACGTTGTGCGGCCAATAACCTATGAGAGAACGTCGGTCGAATTCCTGACCTTCGTCCGCGACGAGTCGCTCGTCGAGCAAGGTGCCGGTGCCGATCTCGACACCGTGGAGCTTGAGGACGAAGCGGTCGTCGAGAGCGTGCAAAAGGGGATCAGATCGCGGTTTTACACGCATGGCAGATATTCGCCGACGCGCGAACAAGGAACGCATCATTTCCACCGATTGATAGCCGAATTCATGAACGCCTGAATCCCATGACAGACGTAAACAAGAAAATAGAAGAGCTTCGGGCTGAGATCGAGCACCACAACGAACTCTATTATCAAAAGGCCGAGCCTGAGATATCTGACTTCGAATTCGACCAACTGCTCGAGAGATTAAAGGCCCTCGAAGCCGAGCATCCTGATTTGATCACGCCCGACAGCCCGACGCAGCGGGTCGGCGGCAAGGCGGATAGCTTGCGGCCCTTCAGGCACACTGTACCGCTAATGTCGCTCGATAACAGCTACAGTCTCGACGACCTCAAAGCGTTTACAGAGCGGTGCGAGAAGCTCGCCGAGGGCCGTAAGCTCGAATACGTCGCGGAATTGAAGATCGACGGCCTGTCTGTTTCCCTGCATTATGAGAACGGGATCTTGTTGACCGGTGCGACTCGCGGCGATGGCACAACCGGCGACGAGGTGACGCAGAACGTGAAGACGATCAGGTCGATACCTCTGCGATTGAAGAAAGACGCACCGCCGCACGCCGAGGTCCGCGGCGAGGTGTTTTTGTCGCGTTCGCAGTTTGCCCGAATAAACGCTGAACTCGAGATGCAGGACGAAAAGACGTTTGCGAACCCGCGAAACTGTGCAAGCGGAACGCTGCGGATGCTCGATTCGCAGATCGTCGCTTCGCGGCGGCTCGACATGTTTCCGTACGACGCGTTCACTGGTTCGTCAAAGATGTTCGCTACTCATGCGGAGATATTTGACTGGTGTGCCGTAAACGGATTCAACGTCAATCCGAACCGACGGGTTTGTCGTGATTTTGACGAACTAGTGGCGTTCATCAACGACATGGAAACCCACCGCGACACGCTCGATTACGAGATCGACGGGGTTGTCGTGAAGGTAAATTCGACTGCTTTGCAGGACGAATTCGGGGCGACGACAAAGGCTCCTCGCTGGGCGATAGCATACAAATATCCCGCTCGTCAGGCGACGACGAGACTGCTGGGCATCGGGATCCAGGTCGGACGGACCGGAGCCTTAACGCCTGTCGCTCATCTTCAGCCGACGCTGCTCGCCGGAACGACCGTTTCCCGTGCCTCGCTGCACAACGAGGACGAGATCAAGCGGCTCGACCTAAAGATCGGCGACTGGGTGATGATCGAGAAAAGCGGCGAGATCATCCCGCAAGTGCTCCAAAATGTACCGTCTAAACGTGACGGCAGCGAGGTCGAATTCGAATTCCCGCGAACCTGCCCGGTATGCAATTTCGATGCGGTGCGGCCCGAGGGCGAAGCGGTCCGCCGGTGCGTGAATCCCGATTGCCCGGCAAAGATCAAGGGCCGCATCGGCTATTACGCCTCGCGAAAGGCAATGGACATCGAGGGGCTCGGCGAGGTGCTGATAAACACTCTCGTCGATAAAGGAACCGTCCTCGACGTCGCCGATCTGTACAACCTGACGGTCGAGCAGATCGCGTCACTCGACCGAATGGCGGTCAGATCAGGCACGAATCTTATAGAACAGATAGAAGCGAGCAAAACTCGAGGGCTGCAGCGGTTTCTCTACGGCATTGACATTCGGCACGTAGGCGAACGTTACGCCAAGCTGCTCGCAAACCATTTCCGCTCCATCGACCGTCTCGTTGAAGCATCAGTAGAGGAACTCGACGATATTCCCGAGATCGGCCTAACCGTCGCCGAAAGCGTGTACGAATGGATGCGGGATGAGCGGAATATCGGCCTCATATCGCGGCTGCGTGCCGCCGGCGTCGTCATGGAAATGGACGAAGCCTCGACTGCCGCACTAGACGAACGCTTTGTCGGCAAGACATTCGTGCTCACGGGCAAACTCGATAATTACACCCGCGACGAGGCCGCAAAGTTGATCGAGGACCGCGGCGGCCGCGTTTCTTCATCGGTAAGTAAAAAAACGGATTACGTCATTGCCGGCGAAGATGCTGGATCGAAGCTGACCAAGGCTGAGAGCCTTGGGGTCGCGGTCCTGGGCGAGAGTGAATTTCAAGAGATGATTGGTTAGAATTATGGATATGAACAACTTTTTTACCGAGACAATCGCTGACGCAGACCCTTTGATCAGTAAGGCGATCGACGACGAAGTGCGGCGTCAGGCCAACGGCCTTGAGCTGATCGCGTCCGAGAATTTTGTTTCCGAGGCGGTGCTCGAAACGATGGGCACCGTCTTTACGAACAAGTATGCCGAAGGCTATCCGGCCAAGCGTTACTACGGCGGATGTGAATTCGCGGACGTTGTCGAAAATGCGGCGATCGATCGTGCCAAACAGCTTTTTGGAGCCGAACACGCCAACGTCCAGCCCCACAGCGGCGCCCAGGCAAATATGTCAGTGCTTGTTACTGCTCTTGATCACGGCGACACGATCCTCGGCATGAACCTATCGCACGGCGGGCATCTTACGCACGGCCATCCGTTGAATTTTTCCGGTATAAATTACAAAGTGGCGGATTACGGCGTGAACCGGGAGACCGAGCAGATCGATTATGACGAACTGCAGAAAAAGGCCGAGGAATCGCGGCCGAAATTACTGATCTGCGGTGCATCGGCGTATCCGCGAACTATCGATTTTGAACGGATCGGCGAGATCGCTCGCAGCGTCGGGGCAAAGGTCATGGCCGATATCGCTCATATCGCCGGGCTTGTCGCGACGGGACTTCATCCTTCACCGGTGCCTCACTGCGAATTCGTAACGACGACGACACACAAAACGCTTCGCGGCCCTCGCGGCGGCCTGATATTGTGCCGGGAGGAGTTTGCGGCGGACATTAACCGCAGCGTCTTTCCGGGCATCCAGGGCGGTCCGCTGATGCACATCATCGCAGCAAAGGCGGTCGCTTTTGGCGAGGCTTTACGCGACGATTTCAAAACTTATCAGCAGCAGGTGATCAGCAACGCGAGGGTACTTGCTCAAACGTTGTCTGACTCAGGCCTGAGGATCGTTTCGGGGGGCACGGACAACCACCTGATGCTCGTCGACGTTTATATGGACGGCAAGGGTATTACCGGCAAAGATGCAGAAAAGGCACTTGAGGCGGTCCACATCACCGTCAATAAGAACACGATCCCGTTCGATACGCAGAAGCCATTCGTGGCGTCGGGAATTCGACTGGGAACTCCGGCCCTCACGACTCGCGGAATGAAAGAGGATGAAATGCGTCTGATCGGAAACATGATCGCGTCCGTCATTCATGAGCGCGGCTCAGAAGAGGTCATGGCTCGGGTCCGCCGCGATGTGCTCGAGCTAACCTCAAGATTCCCGATGTATCCGGGCAGATTCAAGCCGGCTCGCGAAGAGGCGATCTCGGCTGCCTGAGGCCACAAACTGAATGGAGCTCATTAGGCCGGTCTATCTGGTTTTGGTATTGGCGGTATTTGCCGGGAGTATTGGTGCGCAGTCTGGGGGAGAGCGGGACCTGCCTGCCGACTACGTCAGCGATAATTGCAGCATGTTTCCTGACGGAGACTATGCAGACTGTTGCGTTGAGCACGACAAGGCCTATTTTTTCGGCGGAACGAAGGCTGAAAGGCGGGCGGCCGACAAAAAGCTGTATCAGTGTGTCCGAGCGAAGGGCCACAAATACATTTCAGGGATGATGTGGCTCGGAGTAAGGATTGGCGGTGTCGGATTCCTGCCGACACCTTTTCGCTGGGGATTTGGCAAAGATTGGCGTAAACCTACTGGTCGGTGATCGGCCCCTCGACATCGAGCTGGTCTAGAATGTCCCGAGCCTCTTCGGAATCGAACTCGAAGGCTTTCTGCTCGATACTGGCGGCCGCGATCCCTGAGTACAGTGGGTCGTCAAGGAGCGGAAGTATCGCCGCCAACGGCACCATAGCCAACGTTTCAAAGGCAATCGCACGTATCTGGGGAGCATCGGTTTGCCTGATGACCTCTGCGATCTCGCCGGCTGAGTAACGCTCCGATAGATGATCGCCAAGTTTGTCGAGACGATCGTAGTCGTTATCTTTGATCGCACGCTGAGCGAGTTGAATAAAGACCTCAGCCGACGCGGACTGCGACTCAAGGACGCGAACACAAGTATCCGCAAGCTGATTGATCTCATTCAGCTTGACGGCGTCGCTTCGAATTTCCGATTTCCTGGATTGTTCGTCGAGTGCGGAAAGCAGGCGGCTGACCTCCCAGTCGGCGTGAGCGTCGTAAGAGAATTTTGATGTTTTGGTGGCAAGGCTGCCGGGCTTCATAGCCCCGACGAGCATCTGCTTTGTGACAGGTCGGAGGCCGTCCCAAACGCTCGCAACTTTTCCGCCAAAATCCTTGATCGTCATGTCAACTTCTAAAGTTTGCAGTTCGACGTGGACAATGTCAAGCCGCTTTTCTTTCGGCGATAGCGGAACTCAGCCGCTGCTGTACATCGGCCAAAACGGCCTCAAAATCCGGAGTTGTTTCGTCGGCGTTTTCTACTAATGCAAATGGGGTTGCCCCTAAAAACCTTAGCTCCCACGCGACACCTCCCGGCTGCGGTGGACGCGAAAACCAGGCGCAATCGATGTCTGCATCGTATATCGGGGCCTCGTTAAATGATACATCTGCCTGCATCGACTCACGCGAAGATCTTGTCAAAAGTACGCGTCGCAGGAGCCAACCATACTTGGTATAGGTGGCAATTATCTCGCGGATCGATGCCTCTGAGATCATTTCACAGCCTTTTTGGAGGTTGAATTTGTATTTATCGAATTTGAATTGGGCATAGAGTTTGTGCCCAGGATCGTCGGGCCGCCACTCACAGCATTTGCCGCCTCTTTCTCAATCAGGTCACGGCCTTTTCCGGGAGATTTGAAGGTGCCGGCAAAAAGTTCGCCCATGGCCAGTTTCCATGACCCGTCTTCGAGTATGAATGGAAGGTCTTCCCATTTCGATTCTTTGGAATTCCAAACCTCGATCGCCCCCATATTCTCAGTTATGCGTTCGTCTCGAATGGCCGGCAGGTTGTCGGAAAATGTCGTCGCCGTGAAACCGTTCTCGTACATTTTCTCGGGGGCCGTCCCGTATCGCTGGGCAGACATAGCTCCAAATTCGATCGTCTTCTTGGTCAAGTGCGACTTTATCTCGTCAATATTCTTGGCTTTAACGGCGGCATACAGTTGTTTGTATGCCTCGGTCGGTGAGTTGTTTTTTGCTTCCTTTTGCCCGGTGCACGAGAATACAGCTCCGAAAGTTATTACCAGCAATGTTAGAAGGAGTATCCTGATCATAATTCATGCGGCAGTCAGGGCGGTGCGTCGACGTGAATCGAGATTAACTTATGGCGTCGGCAGATTGCAACTTTCGTCCTGCGTCGCAATTTACAAGCCAATTGAGCTGGACTATTATCAAAGCGTGCAGATCGCGTCATTATGAAGACGTGTCCATTATGCAGATCTAATTATGCGGACGACAGCTTGATGTTCTGTCTGCAGGACGGGACATCTTTAGTTGCGGCCGGCCCTCCCGAAACGCAGACACTGGTGCTCGGCGAGATCGAGACAGCGGTCCGCCAGGGGTTGCCAGACAGGGTGACGATCCCGATCGATGATACGCGTTCATATGCGTGGCAGGAGAGTCAGGTCACACAGACGGCGTCGGCTAGTGACAAGAAAGGATCAAATACACTCTTGGCTGTCGGCTTGACAGTGGTGGGAATGCTCATCCTTTTCGGCGTGGTAGCGATTGCCGGCATTTTATTGCTGCAGAACAGGCAGCAGGCAGGGCCCCAAAATATCCAAAATATCGATGTGGCGAAGAACATCAATGCTCTTAGCGGAGATCCGAACGTCGTTCCCGATCGGCAGACAGCGACGCTCCCCAGGACGCTCCCTAGTGCGGCGCCCGTACGAACTCCGGTAATTGTCGCTCCGACTCCTGTGCCGAAGCCACCTGTCGTTATGCCTCCCGACGTGCCTCCGACCAAGCTAAGCTCTTACCCATCGACGACAAGGCTCAGATTTGCCCGGGGAGCGGTGTCCACTTCGTTCTCAGGGGACGTCAATCCTGGTGACGGCCGTTCGCTTGTGCTGGCGTGCCGCCCGGGCCAGTCGTTGTCGGCCCGTGTATCGTCGCCTGGCGGCTGTGTGCAGATACGCGGCGGCGGAGCGTCGCTCCGAACAACGACTGTTGGCGGGGATAATTATATTGGTGTCACGAACAATTGCTCGTCGGTCGTGAGGTTCAGCATTAGCATTACTATCATTTGATCCAATGAAAGCACTTAGATACGAAGATGGGGTCTTGAACCTTTCCGAGATACCTGTGCCTGATGAGCAAAACGAAGCGCTCGTCAGGGTCACAAAGTCGGGCATCTGCAACACCGATCTTGAAATAGTTCGCGGTTACGCGGGATTCTCAGGCACGATCGGCCATGAGTTCGTCGGCATCGTCGAAGAGGTCGATGGTGAGACGGGACTGGTCGGACGGCGAGTGGTCGGCGAGATCAATGCCGGCTGCGGTACGTGTGACTTGTGCCGCGCAGGTGACCCGCGGCACTGTTCCGAGCGCACCGTTCTAGGCATTGTCGGCCGCGATGGAGCACACGCAGAGTTTCTCCGTCTGCCCGCGAGAAATCTGCTCGCTGTGCCTGATGACGTTACCGATCAACAGGCTGTATTTGCCGAACCTCTCGCTGCGGCCTATGGAATAACCGAGCAAGTCGGCATCGGGACGGATACGAGTGTCGCCGTTATCGGTGATGGAAAACTCGGCCTGCTATGTGCGATGAGCCTTCGCCTCGTGGCAGATGAGGTTACGATCGTCGGGAAGCATCCGTCCAAGATCTCGATCGCTAAAAGGCACGGTGCGGAGGGCGTCGTTTTGGCCGACGTTTCTCACGGCATGTTTCGACATTTTGACGTGGTGGTGGAAGCAAGCGGCTCGGAGTCGGGATTTATGACGGCCTTGGATCTTGTTCGTCCACGGGGCAAGATCGTCCTGAAATCTACGTTTCATGGCGAACCCAAGTGGGCCGCCGCTCGTGTCGTTGTCGACGAGATCACGATCGTTGGCTCGCGCTGCGGGCGGTTTGCGACTGCACTCGATCTGCTTGCAACCGGAAAGATAGACGTCGACGAGCTGATCGAAGATGAGATGCCGCTTTCGCGTGGAGTCGCGGCAATGTCGCGAGCTGCTGACAAGGGGACGATGAAGGTATTGCTCGATCCAATCCGATGAATGCAAAAACAAAATTCTTTCCGGTTTGCTATAATCGCGAAAGTCACATAGTTCCGACATCAGGAGAAGCAGTTATGTTGAGATCCAAATCCTCCACGTCCACGGCGCGACGTTCGGGGCTGATGCTTGCGCTTGTTTTGGCAATCTCGGGTGCGGTGTATCCCCAGCCTGAAAAGGTCACAAAGACTTTTGCCGAAGTGACGAAGAGAGTTGAGCCGGCCGTTGTCAGCATTGACACAAAGAGTAAGATGCCTCAGCCGCAGGCTCGCGGAGTGCAGACGCCCGGTGATGGAGGCGACGTTATGGATTTTCTCCGTCGTCAAATGCAGCAGCGCCCGGTCCACGCTGTTGGGAGCGGATTTATCGTCGACAAGTCGGGCTACATTATTACGAATGCACATGTGGTAGAGGAAGCTGCCCGCATTACGGTCAAACTCGACTCCGGCGAGGAGTTCACTGCACGCGTGATCGGAACTGACGATCAGACGGATATTGCCGTTTTGAAGATTGACGCACGGCGTGACCTTCCGACGGTGAGGTTCGGAGACTCGGAAAAGGCCGAGGTGGGAGACTGGGTTCTCGCGATCGGTTCGCCGTTTGGCCTGGCGAAAACGGTCACGGCCGGGATCATATCGCAGAAGCAGCGCGAGACGCCCACTGGATCGATATTTCAAAGGTTCATTCAGACCGACGCGGCGATAAACCGGGGTAATTCGGGAGGGCCGCTCGTCAATCTTGATGGAGAGGTGATCGGCGTCAATTCACAGATCGCGACCTCGACCGGCGATTACAATGGGGTAGGGTTCGCATTGCCGGCACGCGAAACCGAATACGTTTACGGGCAGATCGTCAAAAACGGTAAGGTCCGTCGCGGCTACCTTGGGGTGCTTCTTGATTCCGTTCAAGCAGAGTTTGCGTCAGTCTATGGACTTAAAGAAAAACGTGGATCGATCATAACTGATGTTCGCGATAAGCAGGGACCAGCCGCGCTTGCGGGGTTGAAGGTCGGAGATGTCATCGTTGAATTTAACGGCCAACCAGTATCGAACGCTCAGGACCTCATTGGGAAAGTCGCCTCGACGCCGCCCGATCAAACTATCTCGTTGGCGTATTTCCGGGAGAATGGGGCAAATGTTGAACGGCAGACCGCTAATGTGAAGCTTGCCGAAAGGCCGACGCGTGCTGCTGCGGATGGTGACAACGATGAGCGGCGTGTCCTGCCCGTCGATGGAATGAAAGCGGAGCAAAAGCCATTTGGACTTACGCTGTCGGAAATGACGGCTGCGCTGGCAAGTCAGTATAAGCTGGAGGGCCAAAAGGGGCTTGTTGTCCGCGAGATCAATCCGTCGAGCTTTATTGCAGATATTAAGAATTCTAATGGTGGTGATGCTCTCGACGAAGGCGATCTGATCCAGCGGGTTAATCGGGTGAATGTGACCGACCTAAAGACCTTCAACGACCTTGTTGGAAAATTGAAGGTCGGCGACCCGGTGGTTATGCACGTACTGGCTTACAACCCGGTGTTGCGGGCGACACAATTGAAGATCGTACAGTTTACAGTCAAATAGTCGTTGGCCCCCGCGAGGTTCAGATAACAGCCCCGAGTCGAGTATGCCGACTTGGGGCTTTTGGCACTAGGCATTAAACTAAACGTTTATGGCAACTGCAAAAAATGCGAAGGCGATGGCGGCGAGGCCGTCTGTCAAAAAGTACAACAACTACATCAATGGCGAATGGGTGAAATCGTCCTCGGGCGAGTGGTTTGACAATATAAACCCGGCGGACACTTCGGACGTCGTCGGACGATTTCCTGCCTCAAACGCCGACGATGTCAATACAGCGGTCGCAGCGGCGAAGGACGCGGCAACTCGATGGCGTCGGACGCCCGCACCGAAACGTGCCGAGATACTTTTCAAACTTGGCGAGATACTGCGAGCGAATAAGGACACCTTTACGCAGCAGATGACCCGCGAAATGGGCAAGGTGCTAAAAGAAGCTGGCGGCGACGTCCAGGAGGCGATCGACTGCACGTACTACACTGCCGGCGAAGGCCGTAGGCTGCATGGTTTTACAACGCCGGCCGAAATGCCGAACAAGTTCGCGATGTGTGTGCGCCAGCCTGTCGGTATCTGTGGCCTGATCACGCCGTTCAATTTTCCGATGGCGATCCCATCGTGGAAGCTCATTCCGGCGCTCGTTTGCGGAAATACCGTTGTCCTCAAGTCAGGCGAGGACGTTCCGCTTTCGTCGCTTAATCTGATCAAAGCCTGTGAACAGGCGGGAATTCCAAGGGGCGTTGTCAATCTTGTAAGCGGTGCTCACGAACCTGGGGCTGCGCTTGTCAGCCACGAAGATGTGCGGCTGATCTCGTTTACGGGATCAACTTCGACCGGACGCCTAATCGCGGAGCAATGTGCACGCGACAATAAGATCGTCTCGCTCGAAATGGGCGGCAAGAATGCGATCATTGTCATGGACGATGCGGACATTGATAATGCCGTGGACGGTTCGCTTTGGGGAGCATTCGGCACAAGCGGACAGCGATGTACCGCATCGTCGCGGCTTGTCGTTCACAAAAAGGTCTACAAAAAGTTTTGCGAAAAGCTTGTCGCTCGCGTGAAGCAGCTCCGTGTCGGCAACGGCCTCGATCCTAAGACTGAGGTCGGACCTGTCATCAATCACAAGGCGATGGAAAAGATCAACGGATATATCAGCATCGGCAAACTGATCGATAAAGCAACGCTCGCCTGCGGCGGAAACGTCCTCACTAAAGGCGAGTATGCAAAAGGTTATTTCATTGAGCCAACAGTGTTTACCGACGTCAAGCCAGGGATGCGCATTGCTCAGGAGGAGATCTTTGGCCCGGTTACGAGTGTGATTCCATTCTCAACCCTTGATGAGGCGATCGAGATCGTCAATGGCGTCGCCTACGGCCTATCGTCAGCGATCTACACGCAGGACGTCAATCAGGCATTCTACGCGATGCAGGAGCTTTATACCGGCATTTGCTATGTCAACTCGGCGACCATCGGAGCTGAGGTCCACCTGCCGTTCGGCGGAACAAAGGGAACCGGCAACGGCCACCGCGAAGCAGGCACACAGGTGCTGGATATTTTCACCGAGTGGAAAGCGTTGTATGTCGATTACAGCGGCAAACTGCAAAAAGCGCAGATCGATCATGTTGACATTTAGAAGGCTTGAAGTGCCTGATTCCGAACGACGGCAGGGCATTGGCTCCGCCGTCGTCCTTCGGAATCGCCATCCATTTCCGATCTGAGCTATTTAACGACCAGCCACATTGCACCATAGCCGATCGAGTTGCTGAAGTACTTCATATACGCGTAGCCGCGTTCGGTGCCATACCCAGCGGTCGTTCCCCAGTCGCTGCCCCACGAGTTGCGAACGATCCATGCTTGTTTCGAATCGTCCCATCCGATAATAATCACCGCGTGATTGCGCTCTCCGTTCGAATTCTCGTCGAAAACTCCCTCAGTGTAGAGCTTAAAAGCTTCGGTTGACGTCATCGTGACCGCAAGGGGGCCGTATGTGACGAGGGCTTTCTTCAGATTTTCAGTCTTTGGAACGGAACCATTTGGGTCAATAAAACCGTATGTGAGAATTGGTTTGTGCAGCGGTTTCAGAGTTGTGAGATCCGCGACCGGCGTGCCTTTTGTTCCGATGTCCGGGTACGTGTCTTCGCCCATCGCTCCAAATGATTGCAGGAACTTTATCCCGTAAACAAGGTAGCCGCCGTCGCAGTCGCCCGCCTTGCCATTCGATACTAGAAACTGCTCCGAGGTGTTGAACGGGCTATAACCATAACTTCGAACAAATGCGAGTTCGTATATGCCTTGGGTTGCGTACGCCCAGCAGTTGCCGCACTTTTGAAATCTGACGGGCAAGGTTACGCCGTACATTCGCCAGTCAAGATGACTGCTTTTTTCGTTTATGCCGGTCGGGAGTTTTTTCTCGACAGATTTTCTCGGAACGGTTTTTGTAGTGACTTTGCCGAACGGGTCAACAACGACCTGCTGGACAGAGCCTTGAAGGATCGGAAGGCTGCCGAGATCGACAGAAAGGAGCGTATCAGGGGAAATTCTGAAAACTCTCGCTGCTTCTCGGTTCTGTTCGGCCGCTATCCGGCTGATGTTTGGCGGCGTGATCGTTCCGGCCAGGGTTTTCATGTCGCGACCGGCGACACCGGTAACACCAACGCGAAAACCAAGATTCTTATTGCGAATCAGCTCCCTTGTTCTTAGCAAAGAAGACTGTACGTCTGGCGAAGCCTTACGTTCAGATGGACTCAGACCTTCGTCGCGTTTTATCTGGGCAGACGCAGATGTCACAAACAAGCCGGCGGCGACCAGCAAGACAATGAAGGTTCTCACAGTTTCTCTCCTTAGGACATATGTCGGCATCGCAGCTCTACCATTACTTCCCAACGATCGGCTCGGTTACAAAATAGGTGTTCATCGTGTAATAGACGTTCGTCGAGCCGACACTCGGCATCAGGTTTGACCATGGGCCGTAATCCTTCTTCTTCGGCAAGGGGCTTTTGTCGAGATTGAACCAAGTCGTCATCTGCTCGCCCGGGTTCAGCTTTGGTAGCACTTTGTGATCGGAATAGACGACCTCGGACTTGATGCTTGTGAGCGGACCGGGGATCTTAGGCGAGACATGGCGTGTCACGACGATTGCGTACACAGCATTGACACTTTTGACGACCCCCTTGTTCTGAATGACGACTTTCCAGTTGTTGTACTTCTCGTCAAGCGACTCGCTGACGACGACCAGGCCTTGGGTATTTCCGATATTCTCGACCGACAGGTCGATATACTTGGCTTTATCGTTCGGGTCAAAGAGCTTTCGCGTCGTCTTTGCCCCCGATCTGCCGGTGACTTCCATGTTGTTTTTCTTGAAATAGATCTTGGGTTCCGACACCTGTCGCTCATCGCCGCCGGTTCGTTGGGCCAAGACGACATTGCCGGCGATCGACATTGTCAGGCACAAAATAATAGCTTTTATCATGATAGTTTTTCTCCTGGGTTATTTGATCTCGGTTGCGTCCCAGCGTTTGTCGAATTCGCTGCACAGCGATTTGACTGGGCTAAAGGCATCGAGGGCCGACTGCAGATTTGCGGTCGACATTCGCGTTTTGAATCGTTTTCTCCACCAGACCTCGATCATATTGCGCAGGTTCATTGCCTGACTCGGGCTGTACAGACGGCCTCGCAGCTCGTCGATCTTGTTGGTATAGAGGCTCTCGTCCGAGCCGGCTAATTCTGCCGCGGATGCGTCGCGGCAATACGCACTCTGGTAGGCTCGACTGGTCATCAGATTCTTTTCGGACTGAGTTTCCTTCAGGTACTTGCTCTGATTCAGCAGCTCCTGAGCGTAGTTGGTCTTTTGCATCTTCAAGAGAACATCGTAGGCTTCGTATTCGGCCTTGTCGGGCTTGCGGCCGCGTGCATCCCAGATAAAGTTCTCGATCACCTCGCGTCGGAGATCGGCCTTGTCGGGCTTCGCTACATATTCTTTGAGATAAGGGTTGGCTTCGCCCAGATCGATGACCTTTTTCATGCCGTACTTGATGGCAAAGAGGCCGTTAAAGTATTGACTAAGCTGCCCCTCCGTTTTTTCGCGGCCAAACATCAGTTTTCCGGCCGCCTGAAAATTAGGCAACGATTTGAGAAAATTCTCTCTCGCGATCTGTTGATTGATCGAACCGCCCTGGGCACTGGCTTGATCGGAGCTGACTAAGCACAAAACAATCAAAAGGAAATACGTTACCAAGCTCATTCTTTTCATATACTTCTCCTCGAGTTTCTTACTTAATGATGTATTCGCCTGCGGGCGGATTCGGCGGCAGTAGAAGCATCCAGCCCTTCATTGGCCTTCCTGGCGTTGCGGCCTCGACCCAGACCTTCGAACCTTGATCGTACGAAGTAATAAATGCACCGCCGGCGTCGTTACCATTGAACGAGAACTGAAGGTACGATCCTTTCGGCTGTATACTGCATGCAGCTTTGAGGATCTGCTGGGTCCCAGTAGCGTCCGTTGGTCGAATGCCGAGAAATGATCTCGACGCGCCGGTTCCGGAACTGTCAAAACTAATCCTTGACGCTCCGGCCGCTTCGGGATTTGAGTCAAATTTTCCGCCGACCCAAGAGATGTAGGTCTTTCCTTTGATTGCGTCGCACGCGGAGGGGTCTTTGCGGCTCTGTCCGAAAGATGCTCCTGTTGCCACGCACAGTGTGATCAGGCCTATTACTAGAAATTTCATTTCACAATTCTGCTCCCTAATTTATTTTTCTAAAGATTTTCCCGACCGCTCCAATCCCCTCAGCAGAGGATGTTGCCAGCCCTTCGCCTAACAGCGGTTTGCTGTCATCGTCTCCATCCGGAACCGCTTCGTTAGGGGCGATCCATCCGCAAACTGGACATGGACAAGGACTTGCACGTGTGACGTTGACGATGGTTGTCGTCGTTTCTTCGGTGATCGTAATTCGGCGTTTCGACAGCATTATTCACGGTTTTTCGAGCGTGATTCTGGTATAATCTCGGCACCCGAAATTAGTCCTGAACGGTTTCCGAATTTTTCGCTAATGAATTCCGAATACGCTCCGTCACAACTCCCGGATGAAGAAGGGCCGATAAAATTTGGACGATTCTCATTCGACGCGGCATCAAATGTCCTGCTCGATGGAGAATCGCTCGTTCAACTTGCGCCCAAAACCTGTGACCTTCTGGCGGTTTTTCTTAAGAACCAAGGAAAGCTGCTCTCGAAGTCCGAAATCATGGATCTCGTTTGGCCGGATACGTTTGTCGAGGAGTCAAACCTCACACATCACATAGCCTCGCTGCGAAAGGCCTTGAAAGATCAGGCTGTGATCGAGACGATGCCGAGACGCGGATACCGTTTCTCCGCGGCGAACCTTAATGCAGATTCTGTGATCGTTCAGCGAACCGAGCGACGCATCGTAGAGGTTGAGGAGTTTGTTGACGAAGCAGAACGCGGGCCCGTCAGAGTAAGGGTTGTTTGGGTTGCCCTGGGGTTCACTTTCATCAGTTTTTTGGTTGCTGCTGGTGCCTACTGGATTGGTTTCGGTACGCTTCAGGTCTCGGCGACCTCCACGACTCTATCGCTTAGCGTTTCGGGAAATGTTCGTTCGTTCGCAGTCTCGCCAGATGGCCGGATGATCGCATTCTCATGGCGTTCGGAAGGCGAAAAGACGTCGCAGGTGTATGTTCAACTCGCAGGCGGCGGAAATCCGCTAAAGTTGACAGATTCAGCCGACTCATCGGTGTTTCCCGCATGGTCCCCCGACGGTTCGACCATTGCATTCATTCGATCTAAAGGAGACAAGGCGTTCGTCCATCTGGTACCAGCCCTTGGTGGACAAGAGAGAAAACTTTGCGATCTCGTTGATGCGGCTTCGCTCGATCTCGCTTGGTCGCCGGACGGAAACTTTCTTGCCGTTTCTGATGTCGCCGAACGGGGTGAAAACGCGCGAAGTATAATGCTGATCAGTGTGAACGACGGAACGAGACGGCAATTGACTCAACCACCCGCGGAAGCCTACGGCGACTTTGTCCCTGCATTTTCACCAGATTCGCGTTCGATCGCGTTCCGCAGGGACACGGCAGTTGCATCTGAGGTACATCGGGTTGAGATCGCGACTCGCGAAACGATGATCGTGGGCCGCGAGTCTGTGCTGATCCAAGGTTTGATCTGGCCTGCTCCAAACAAGATCGTTTACGCCGCAAAACGCGGGTCGGTGGCTGAGCTTTTCTCGCTTTCCTCCACTGATGAGCAGCAACCAAAAAAGCTGCTCAATCTGAGCACCCAGGCATCGCGCATCTCGTTTGGAAGGATAGGAGGGGATTTCTTCTTCCTACAGAACCTGAACGATATGAACGTGTGGGAAACGTCACTGGATGTGTCCCTGAAAAACATCCTCGGAAGGAGAAAGTTGATCGCCAGTCCGCGTGTTGATGAGAACGCAGTCCTGTCGCCTGATGGGCAGAAGATCGCATTTCTTTCGGACCGGTCGGGATTTTCGGAGATATGGCTGGCAAATTCCGACGGTGCAGTGCAGAGCAAATTGACCGACCTCTCGGGACCTCTTATCGGAGCTCTCGTTTGGTCGCCTGATGGCGCGCAAATGGCGATTCAGTCTTCTTTTGGTGAGCACCAGGACATATTCATCGTAAACGCTGCCAGCGGCAAGGCCCAACGCTTGACCGAGGGTGGAAAGCACTTCATTCGTGGTTGGTCGCAAGACGGTAAGTGGGTTTATTTTGCGAGTTCTGTTGGCAAAGGCTGGCAGTTTTCAAAGAGATCCGTCAAGGATGGTCATACCGTTGTTATCGATGCGGACGGCGGGAATGCCGGTTTCGAGACGACAGATGGATCAGTGGTATTCTGCAAAATGGACACCGGTGGTATTTGGCGGAGAGGACCTGATGGTTCCCTCGAGCAGATCGTTGGCGAAAAGGAGTTTGCCGGGGTTGCGACAGCCTCTCTCATCTGGCCCGTGAATGATGGATTCATCTATTTCTCGAAAGATGCAGCAGAGACGCCGGGTTACAAATATTTTGACCTCAGGAACGGGTCGAGACGGTGGATCCTCAACGGCATCCAGCAAGAGAGGATTGGACTGAGTATCTCGAATGACGGTAGACGATGGTTCGCAAATAAGAACGACTATAGCTCGGCCGAGGTTGTCAGGGTCGATGGACTTGTATTCTGATAGGGGCGAAAAAGAGAAAAATCGAAGGGAGCTTTTTCATATTTGTTCGAAACAACGTAAAATTAAGTGTTTATAGGCTTTAGTTATCGATATTTTACTTTCTGGAGAGTTTATTTATGAAGATCGGATTGCCAAAAGAGATTAAGGACAACGAATACCGCGTCGGCCTTACGCCGGCCGGTGTTCAGGCGTTAACCCATGCTGGCCACACGGTGTTTGTGCAGAAGGCCGCGGGCGAAGGTTCTGGCTTTAAGGACGAACAGTACGTGAAGGCCGGTGGGCAACTTTTGGACACCGCGGACGAAGTTTGGGCAACGGGCGATATGATCGTCAAGGTCAAGGAACCGGTTGCACCCGAATATCCTCGCATGCGTGAAAATCAATTGCTTTTCACTTACCTGCATCTCGCACCTGAGTTTGAGCTCACGCGGGTCATGCTCGAGCGGAAAGTGACGGGTGTTGCGTATGAGACGATCATTAAAGACGGTAAATTGCCGTTGCTCACTCCAATGTCCGAGGTTGCGGGACGTATGTCTGTGCAGGTCGGTGCGACCTACCTTGAGAAAATGAACGGCGGCCGCGGTATTCTGCTCGGCGGCGTTCCGGGCGTTCCGTCCGCAAACGTCGTTATCATCGGCGGCGGCATCGTTGGAACCGAAGCTGCCAAAATGGCGGTTGGACTCGGAGCAAAGGTTACCATCATCGACCGCAATCTTGATAGACTTCGTCAGCTTGACGATATCTTCCTTTCGAAGGTGCAAACGCTCGCTTCGTCGCGTTACGCGATCGAAGAGGCGATCTCGCATGCCGATCTCGTAATCGGTGCGGTTCTGGTCGTCGGTGCCGCGGCTCCGAAGCTTGTGACCCGCGACATGCTTCACCTCATTCCGCACGGTGCGGTGCTTGTCGACGTCGCTGTCGATCAGGGCGGCTGCTTTGAGACGACGCACGCTACGACCCACTCGAACCCGACGTACTATGAGGAAGGTGTTCTGCACTATTGCGTCGCCAACATGCCGGGAGCGGTGCCGCGCACGTCGACCTTCGCTTTGACGAACGCAACGCTGCCGTATGCCCTCGACCTCGCGAACAAGGGATTTGAGCAGGCGATCAAAGATGATGCCGGCCTCGCAGAAGGCGTGAATACTTACGCGGGTAAACTCACATACGAAGCGGTCGCCACGTCGCAAGATCGTGAATATACACCGCTCGATACGCTGATCGATCTGAAAGCGGTGGCAGCTTAATGACGTTGTTAGAACCGGGAGCGGTAGCTAACGGGTTCTTCTCGCTCTGAGAACAGGAACCCGGTCGCTGCCGCTCCCGGTTCTGACTTGAAGTTATGTACGAGTTTGCCGTCACACCTGCAGTCACTCAGCTTCGCCGCCCCGGTGTGATCATTACCGAGGTCACCGCGGGAAGTGTCGGCGAAGAGCTTGAGTTGCAGGCGAATGACCGGATAACTAAGGTCAACGGCAGGCCTGTACGGGACTATTTGGACTTTCGATTTCAGACGGCTGGCGAGACTGATCTGACCTTTCAGGTCAAAAAGCCTAGCGGCGAAACGATCGAGATCGAATTTGACCGCGACGAAGGTGAAGACCTCGGGCTGATGTTCGAGCAGATAGTTCCGCGACAATGTGCGAATGAATGCCTCTTTTGCTTCTGCAAAGGCAATCCCGAAGACGCACGGCCATCGTTATTCGTCCGTGACGAGGACATTCGACTCTCGTTTCTTTACGGCAACTACACCACGCTCTCGTCGATTACTGAGGACGAGATGAATCGCATCATTGAGCAGCGGCTTTCGCCGCAGTACGTGTCAGTGCATGCAACCGACCTCAAGACGCGAGCGTACTTGTTGGGCGTCGATGAGTCACGAGCGGATATTTCCGACAAACTTCAGCGGCTGCTCGATAACGATATTGAGCTACACGCGCAGGTTGTGTTATGTCCGGAGATAAACGATGGAGCGGTTTTGGAGAAGACCCTCCGCGACCTCGCGGCTCACTATCCGAAAGTCGTTTCAACGGCCGTTGTCCCAGTCGCACTGACCCGATACAACACTGACGAACGCCTCACCCGCGTCACCCCCGAATTCTGCCGCCGAACGATCAGAGAGGTCGAGAAGCTGCAGAAGGAATTTCGAAAGACCCTTGGCGTTACATTTGCTTTCCTCGGCGACGAGATCTATATCAAAGCCGGTGTTGAAATACCATCGAGAAGGCACTATGGCAATTATCCGCAGATCGAGGACGGTGTTGGAATGGTGCGATCGTTCATTACGAAATTTGAGCGAATGCTATCCAAGGGAGAACCACCTGCATCAGCGGGTGGTACAAATCCTCAATACAATTGCGATGTCCGCACTCATGCTGCAGCAATGGTTCCTTCATCGGTTGAAGTGGCTAAGGTTCGACCACACGCTACCGCAGGTGGTTCTGACTTCGGAACTCTGCTGACAGGCGAGATGTTTGCACCGATCCTGAAAGGTCAGATCGAAAAATACAACGCGAAGACGGGCTCGCGGCTGCATGTGCTCGCCGTGCCAAACACCTACTTCGGAGGTGATGTCTCGGTTGCGGGATTGCTCTCCGGGCGGGACTTTCTGGCCGTACGCGACCAGATCGTCGGCGATTTCGCCATTATCCCGAGAGTTACGATCAAATCCGATGAGCCCATCTTTATCGACGGCCTGTCCTATGACGATCTAAAGCGCCAGTTTCCCGTACCTGTTTATGATCTCGATCTCGACGGATTGATCGGATTTCTCACCAAATAAAAAGGCGAGCCGATTGGCCCGCCTACTGCTCAGATTAACGTATCTACTATTCTGCCGAACTCAAATTAAAGTGATAGTTGATCACTCCTGAGATCTTGATCGGGGTGCCGGAGAGTAGTGTAGGCGTAAATTGTGCGTTTCGAGCTGCGGCCTCGGACGATGCCCTTAGCAGGATATTTCCTGATACGGCATTTGCCGAGACTACCTTGCCTTTCTCGTCGATCAAGACCTGAACACTAACTGTTCCTGTGGCGTTTCCGACCTTCGCGGTCGCGGGGACCGACGGCTTAGGCAGGTTGACAGCACGACTGTTCACGACACCCATAGAGAGGACAATAGGCTTCTCTTTAATTCCAGCATCCTTTTTCACCGGCGGGGGCGGCAACTCAGCCGGATCCTCTACAGCTGCTACTGTATCGTCCCCAAGCCCTGTCCCATCTCCAGACCCAGTCCCGCTGCCGCGGCCTGAAGTGCCATCGCCGACCTGCTCCGAGTCAAACTTGCCGATCTCAAACCTTTCAGCGGAAACCCGCGCTTTTGAGGTATTTTGGATCGTCGAAACGGCAGTCGGTACGTCACGAGGCGATTCGCTGAGGCTTGCCATATTTATCTGGCGAATAGCCGTCTTGGATGGGCCACCTGCTGGTTTCTGCTTCGGTGCAGCTTCTAGCTCCGGCAGCTTCTGATCAGTGACGTCGATCGGCGCTAGGAGTTCGACCATCTCGATCTCGTCCATTCCAATATTAAAGTCGACAGCGAAGAGGCTGAATACCATTGCCCCAAATAGAATAGTCCCTAGACCGACCCCGGATATTATGAAATAGCTCTTACGGCCTTTTACCTCGGCGGCCTCTGGATCAGTTTCAGTCAATTGTTCAAACATTTATGATTCCTCCTGCGAAAACATGTTCCGCGTGACTATTACAACGAGATTCTATAAGAGCTAACACAGCAGTTTTGCAAAGTTTTGCAAAAAAATGCGGGCCAGAAGGCCCGCCTAAATCACTAACAGGAGTATTTACTATTATTTAACGTGTAAAGTTGTACACGATCACGCCAGTAACTTTTACAGGTGAACCTGAGAGATATGTTGGTGTAAAACGTGCTTTCCTCGCAGCATCCTCGGCCGCAGATCGAAGCATAACGTGTCCGCTCGCAGCGTTTGCCGAGATGACTCGCCCGGTCTCATCTATCGTCACCTGAACCTGGACAACTCCGGCTGCACCGACAGCCTTAGCAGCGGCGGAATAGATAGGCTTGGGCAAGCTCGTCGCATTGCCATTGACCACGCCGCCCGACACTGGCTTTCTCGGAGCCGCTTCTCTCTTGACCACGGGCGGCGGCTCGGGTTCAGGCTCTTTCTCCGCCTTCGCAATGGTTTCGCCTTGGGCGAGACTCGGACCACCAGCTACGGAACTGTCACTGTTTCTCCCATTAGACGCGTCGCCCACCGGATCACTATCGAATTTTGCGATGTCGTAGTCGCCTTGAGGTCTGGCCTTAACGGTATTTTGGACTGTCGAGATTACGCTTGGCACGGCTGGAGGTGTTTCATCAACGCGAACCATATTCACTTGCCTCGATGGTAGTTGGCTAGAGACCTGGGCCCTGGGCTGTGGGCGTGGCTCCTCGTTTTTCGGCTCTGGGGCCGCCATGTCGACGGGTGCCAGCATCTCAACTATCTCAAAGGTGTTGTTACCCAAGCCGATCTCAGCGGCAAAGATGCTTACCACGACTGCCGTCACAAACAGGACTCCGACGACAACGGAAGACACCGCAAAGTAAGTACGCCTATTCTTGAATTCAGCCCCTTCTGGTTCAGATTCGATCAA
This sequence comes from uncultured Chloracidobacterium sp., assembly GCA_964545145.1. Taxonomy (GTDB): domain Bacteria; phylum Acidobacteriota; class Blastocatellia; order Pyrinomonadales; family Pyrinomonadaceae; genus OLB17. The sequence goes on from CAZJFB010000036.1 coordinate 22,438, forward strand.
TTTATCAAACATTTCAGATCCTCCTTTAAGCGGCGGTGCCGTCCGCTTGTTCACTTAGACACCGGGCGTGAGGATTTGTTCCAGACTAAATTATGAGCTGAGCAGGGGGTTGTACATCATGACGGCATGGTTCTCGGTGACGAGTTCCTCATTCGTCATTCCGTCCACGAGACTGGACGTGCGCTTCCAAATTCGGTTGTGGCGAGTGTAGCCGCCCCATGGCTGCATTTTGATAAGGTGATCGGTCTCGAAGACTTCGTATTTGTGCTCCGCAGGGCGGTCCGAGAATAATTCACCATTCAGATATTCATCGTCGAGCCACAGCCTGATCTGGTATGTATCTGTCGTGTCATTGCGAAGCTGAAGGTCGATGTAGTTATACGCGAGCGTGGCTCCGCATGCGAAAGGAATATTGCGATTGATATCCGGAAACACATCAAAGCCATGACGGTATCTCTCCGAAACGGTCAGCGGCGAATGAAGTGCTATCCAGTACAACAGATTGCCCAACTGGCACAATCCGCCGCCGATGCCCTTTTCGATCTTGCCATTGTGGAGTACGAGCCCTTCGAGGAAACCTCGTCTCGCAGTTGGCTTGCCGACCAGCCGCCAGATCGAGAATGTTTCGCCCGGACGTATCAAGATGCCATCTATCGGCGCAATTGCCAGTCGCAGGTTTGTGATCTTGTTGTGCTGTAGATACATCTCGACATCGCGAAGAGGCCGCAGCATCGTCGTTCGATGGCGGAATATCGAATGTTCGAGCGTCGTGGTTCCGGATCGCTTCGCGAATTTACCCGAGTTTGCAAGCCAGTTGATCCGGCGCTTCAGCGTGTAATATTCGCGACCGACCAGGCTGCGTAAATAGCTCCGTTTATGAGGTTTTGGGAGTTGCTTACTGTCCATTTCACGATCTTTGAAAAGCGATTGTAGCACGGTCCGATCGACTTCAATCAGCGTTCTTTACAGCAATGATCTCAGCGGCGATCGAGACGGCGATCTCCTCGGGGGTACGGCTATTTATGGCCAACCCGACCGGCGTGCGGATGTTTGCGAGTCTGTCCTCGTCAATTCCCTCGGTCCTGAGTTCTTTCATTAGCGTCGCCATTTTCGCCTTGCTGCCGAGTACTCCGAAATACTTGAGATCACAATCGATAAGCTGGCGTATCACAATCGCGTCAGACGCGTAGCCCAGCGTCATTACGACCACGTAGGTGAGATCGCTCGACGCGACGTGACTGCCAACGTTCTCATAGCTGTCGATGATCGTGATCTCGTCGGCGAATCGATTCTTATCCAACGTGTTCAGATCGGGCCGGTCGTCAAAAATGCGGATATGAAAGTCGAGCCTCGACATCAGTTCACTCAAGGCAAGCGAGCAGTGGCCTCCGCCGATGATGTAGAGCTCGTTCAGACTGCCGAGTTGTTCCTGATAGACAAATTCGGTTTCGTCCGTTTTTGAGAAAGTATGCCGTCGAGAATCAGCTGTGGTTTCAACAATTTGAAATCTCAAATTTGAAATTTCAAATGTCAATGGGCTTTGTTGGCGTAAGGCGTCAATGATCGCATCGACCGTGTCAACGTCGTCAAAGGTAAGGTGTTTGCAAATGATAGTCTGCTTTCCCGAACAGATCATGCCGCTGGAATTCGGGGTGCTTTTTTGATGAACCTGCTCTACGATCCTGGAAAACCCGGTCGCTCCAGGCGCTGACAACTTCGCCTTTGCCTGCTCGACGAGGCGAACTTCCATCACGCCGCCGCCGACGCTGCCGATCATTTCACCATCGGCCGCGACGGCCATTTTGTAACCGGCCCGGCCGGGACTGCTGCCTGTGCTTTCGGCGACAACTAGGAGCATGAGCCTCTCACCGTTTGTGAGTCGCGACTGAGTAAAATGCCAAAATTCATTCTGCTGGCTCATCGATGTCGGCTTTACTCAGCTATTTCGGCTGCTTCAAGTTCATATCGATCAAGGTCTTTAGGCGAGGTTGCCTTTCTATCCGTCTATGCCTTGTGAGAATCTGCTTACCTTCCTCGCCGCCTCGCAGGGCAAGTGCAGACATTGCATCAAAGCGAATCAGCTCAGCCGGATCGGAAAGCATTTTCTCCAAGAGGGCAAACTTTTCTCTCCCCGGCCGTTCAACAACTGCATAAGCCGCTAAACCGCGCTTTCTCATATCTTTATCGGACAATAGATCATTAATTATTTGGTCACGCGCCGACCCCGCATGCTTTTGAAGCGTAACGAAAGCACCCCATCTCACCATGCTGTCGTCGTTGCTGAGCGCACCAAGCATAGGTGGGACGTAATCGGGCTTCCAGTTCTTCGACATTTCTTCCAGCGCCATGCTAACGATCAGAGGATTAGGGTCAGCAAGCAGTTCGACAAGAGACCTGCCATTCGCGGTCATTTGTTTGAATGATGCCGTGGCGGCATCAATACCGATCCTCCTAATACGGGATTCGACATACTCGCTTTCGTATGCGTGCGGGTAAAGAAAATACGATTTGAAATAAAATGGCAGAGCACGCGCTCCATCGGACTTCGCCTTGAAGTAAAATCGCCCGGTCCATGCGTTTATAAAAAAGGATCTGTCGTAGATCTTATTTGCTTTTAGAAAAAGAACCTCGGCCTCATCATATTTTTGCTCAGCTGCCAATTTGTTCGCTGCGGCAAATACGTCTTTCGCTTCGTTTGGAGGTTCCGGCATTGGGTCGCCAAAAAATGATACGAACGCAGCGTCAAAATCCTTCTCCTCAAACCTATACTGACGTGCATATTCGAGAATGAAGAATGCCTGAAGTTCGTTTCCCCGCTCGATATAATATTTTGCGAGAGCAAAGTGGGCGTCTGGTTGAAGGTAGCGTTGGGCAAACTGTTCTCTCAGACCTGCTAGTTTTGGTTCCTGTGCTTGGGCGCAAACGCCTAAGCAAAATAGCAACAAAAGGAACATTAGTGAGACTCTCGATTTCATAGTTCTGTCTCGTACAAATTCATCAAAACCTTCTCAGGCGTGAACGGCAGATCGAAATCTGGTGAACAGTCGGTAAACGATTTGACCGCATTTCGTATCGCGAAATACGCCCCGATGCCGTACATCAGCGGCGGTTCGCCGACTGCCTTGGAATTAAATATCGCGAGATTCGATCGCTCGGTTTCGAGTGGGAGAACGGCGATCTCTTTCGGTACGGAATAAATGTCCGGAACCTTGTAGGTCGAGAGCGCGTTTGAGCGGAGCTTGCCTTTTTCGTCGTAAACGACCTCTTCCATCGTCACCCAGCCGAGGCCCTGGACGATGCCGCCTTCGATCTGGCCGAGATCCACGGCGGTGTTCATCGACGCCCCGAAATCATGGCAGCATTTCACGTAGTCGACCTCGTACCGCCCGCGAAGACAATCCACCGTCACGCCAACGATCGCCGTACCATAGACGTGATAAGCAAACGGATGTCCTTTCGCCGTGGTCCAGTCGAAACCGATCCCAGGAGTCGCATAATGGCTGTGTTCGCTGAGGTTTACACGCTGAAGGTGGGCATCCATGACGAGCGTCTGCCAGTCGAGCGAGGTCTTTTCTCCGTTCCGGTAAACGAAACCGCCGTCTAGCGAAAGATCGTCAACGCTGGCTGCTTCGACCAGATCCTTCGCGACCTCCAATAATCGTTTACGGATCGTCTCGCAGGCAAGCTGCGTCGCCTTGCCGTTCAGGTCGGCGGCTGCAGACGCTGCGGTCGGCGACGTATTTGCGATACGCAGAGTGTTTGTTGTGTGGACCTTGACCTTACCGATAGGCAAACCGAACATCTTCGCCGCGACTTGTGCCATCTTGGTATTCACGCCCTGTCCCATCTCGACGGCACCGGTCGAGACAGCGACGCTGCCGTCGGTGTAGACGTGGACGAGCGAACGAGCCTGATTCATCGGGGTCTTGGTGAACGAAATGCCAAAAGAAACCGGCATTATCGCGACGCCCATTCTGAAATATTTTGACGACGCGTTGAATTCGTCAGCTTCAAGCTGCAACGCGGCGAAGTCGTATTTCTTATCGGCTTGTGTCCACGAAGTAATAGCCTCGCTCTCAGCGATCTGGCCGTAAGGGAATTCGTCGCCGGTGTCGATGAGATTCTTTCGCTGGATCTTTGAGGCAGGGACTCCTAGCTTCTCTGCCGCGTGAGCTATCGCCGATTCGATCACGAACATCCCTTGCGGCCCGCCAAATCCTCGAAATGCGGTATTAGGCGGGAGATTTGTCCGACAGCAGTATGCTGTCGCAGTGACATTCGGTATGAAGTAGCTGTTTGTACAATGAAAGAGTGTGCGCTCGAGCACCGGCGGCGAGAGGTCGCAGGACGCTCCCGCATTTTGATAAAAGCTAGCCTCGTACGCGACTATCTTGAGATCGGCGTCTAGACCGATCTTGTAATCGGACGAATACGGATGCCGTTTACCGGTCATTCGCATGTCTTCCATGCGGTGAAGGGCATATTTTACCGGCCGTTTGGTCAACTGCGTGGCGACCGCGACGATTCCGGCCCACGCGTTCGCCTGGTCCTCCTTGCCACCAAAACCGCCACCGAGTCGCTGAACATCGACCTCAACCTTGTGCATCGGCAAGCCGGTCACGCGGCAAACCGCTCGCTGCACCGCTGTTGGGCCTTGGGTCGATGAATATACGCGGATGCCGCCGCTTTCAGTCGGTACAGCGTACGCACCCTGCGTCTCGATGTAAAGATGTTCCTGCCCGTTCTGCTCGGTCTTGCCCTCGAAAACGTGGGCACAATTACTGAATGCGTTCGCCGTATCGCCGAGCACAAATTTCTTTGGCGGGACGATCAGATCGCCATTCGCGGCGGCGACGCGCGGATCGGTGACGGGTTCTAGTTCTTCGATCTCGACTTTGATCTGCTTTGCGGCTTTGCGAGCTAATTCTTCCGTTTCCGCCACCACGACCGCGATCGGCATACCCTGGAAATGAACCTCGCCCTCAGCCAGCAAAGGTTCGTCAGGCACGATCCCGCCGATCTGGTTCTCACCAATGAGGTCCCTGGCGGTTATGACCCTGAAAACGCCACGGCTGTTCTCCGCGTCAATGGCATCTAGATTTCTCAACTTTCCGTGAGCAACAGGCGAATCAAAAACACACGCATACAGCGTCCCGCGGACAACCGGAATGTCGTCCAAATACACGGACTCGCCGCGTACGTGTGAATGTGAGTCGATGTTCTTCATATTCCGAACATCTCCACAAAATGAGCTTTGAATAATTGCCTAAGCAGCAGTCGTTTGTATTCAGCTGTTCCTCGCACATCCGAGATCGGCGAAATTTCGGACTGCATAATTTCGTTCGCGGCGGTGATCGTTTCTTCGGTGACCGGTTTGCCGCGGAGGAACGCCGATGTTTCCTTGAGATACAACGGTATCGGTGCGACGCCGCCGGCGGCGACGTGTACCGACTGGAACTCAGGCGACCCGCCTGTACCACCGCTCGCGTCTGCGATCTGAAGCGTGCCCGATACGGCCGTGTTTACCGTGGCTATATCGAGATATGTGCGTTTGCAAACTTTTTCAAAATTGAAGCGGAAATCGCCGTTCGGTTTGCGGAAACGGATCGCAGTGATCATTTCGTCAGGTTGTTTGGCGAGGTGCTTGTAGCCGAGATACAGGTCTCTTA
>CAZJFB010000036.1:28206-29384 GCA_964545145.1 uncultured Chloracidobacterium sp.
GTGGAGGCTGTTTCGACCATCGCTTCCGGGCGTTGGACGTAAAGGTCGGTGCCACCGCCGACGATCAGTCGAAAGTCGGCGGATGGCGGTTGGCAGTCGATCGCCATCGCACCGAGTCGAGCCGGAATTCCGCTGAAATACTTCGGAACAAGCTGCTTACCGCCTTCCGCCAGCTGCCTACAAACGGTGTTTGCCGCACGTTCGATCGACTTATAGCCGGTGCAGCGGCAGATATTTCCGTCGATAGATGAGATCGCATTGGAACGCAGGCTGCAAGCCTGAGCTTGTGGGGCGATCGTTCGGTCGAGGCAAAAGCCGGTCAGCGACATGACGAAACCAACCGTGCAAAATCCGCATTGAGTTCCGCTCTCGTCGACCATTGCCTGCTGGACCGGCGTGAGTGAGCCGTCAGAGGGGTTAATGCCTTCGATAGTGACGATGTGTTTTCCTGCGGCATTTGCGAGCGGCATCAGGCACGACGTCATCGAGCGATAGCGGACCTCATTGTCGATCAATTCGCCGACCAAAATCGTGCATGCTCCGCAGTCGCCTTCACGGCAGCCGATCTTCGTGCCCTTAAGATCTTTGTGATAGCGAACGAAATCAAGTACGGTCACGCCCGGCGATACTTCGGTTTCGATATCGGAGTTATTGAGAATGAACTTGATCACAAATGTTCTATTCGGATCCGGCTAGTTCAAAATTTACGTATCAGAGCTACGCCCGCAGTGATCAGCACGATCCCACCGACGCGGGCGAGGCTGACCTCTTTAACCGGCACGCCTAGCAATCCAAAATGATCGATGACGAGCGTCACGAGCATTTGTCCGGCAATGATCAGGCTAAATGTCATCGCGACGCCGAGTCTCGGCACAAGCATTACGGCTGCGGTTACGAAGAAGGCGCCGAGTACGCCGCCGATCCACGCGACCGGCGGGGCATCCTTTGCCGCAGTCAGGACAGAAAGGCTATTTCCCGAAACAAGGGCAAAAACGAGTAACGCAAGTGTGCCGATCACGAATGACAAAAATGCAGCCAGGATCGGGCTATCGAGAACAGTCGCCATCTTGTTGTTGGTGGCGGCTTGCGTCGGCATCATTGCTCCGGCCGCAAATGCAACCAGCATCAGGATATAAGTATTGTTTGACATTAATACTCTGTCTTGTCGGGCTTGTCGA
>CAZJFB010000036.1:29484-31932 GCA_964545145.1 uncultured Chloracidobacterium sp.
GCCGCATCGTATGCGATACCGTTCAGCGTATTTTCAGCCTTGGGATGGTAATCATCGCCAGAGTTAGGCGGTGGTTGGTCGTCTGGCGAGATCCCCTGCAGGTTTATCCATCCGAGAAGTTTCCCCGTGACCGGATCGATCCGGGCAATGTGATTAGGTTTCCCCAGGATCTCCGATCTCTCCGAGTGCCAAATGTTTGCCCATATTTCACCTTTCACCCATTCGAGTTCGTTGATATTCATCAACGGACGCCCATCCTCTCGCATAACAGGAATGGTCTTTACCTGTTTGAACGTTTCCGGATCGAGTGTCTTGATCACGTGCGTCCCTTGAGACATGATCAAATTTGTCCCGTCCGTGGTAAGGCCCCAGCCTTCGCCCTGATAGCTGAATTCTCTCAACAGCTTAAAGTCCCTAAGGTCAAAGACTCGCCCGATACCATTCTGCCAGGTGATCATATAGATCTTGTCGCCGATCACGGTCGAGCCCTCACCAAAGTCTTCCCTGGGCAGATCCCATTTTTGCAGCACTTTACCGGTCTCAAGCTCGACCTTTCTTATTGTCGATTCGCCACGTTCGCCAGTGCTCTCATAGAGAGATCCGTTATGGAAAAAGAGCCCCTGTGTAAACGCGTTCCCATCGTGTGGATACGACTTGACAACCTCATAGCCGTAAACCGGTACAGGTGTAGAAGCGGTTTTGGCATTATTTGCAGGAGCAACGTTTGGCTTAGCGGTATTAGTGCCGCCTGAACACCCGGCAAAAGCAAGTGCGGCAATGACAAGAGTGAGCATTCGCATAATACTATTTAGGCAGGGCCTTTTGGATAGCTTCGGTAAAGCCGGCGACAGAGAACCTTCTTACACGGCGTCCATTTACGAATATGGTCGGCGTGGAATTGATACCGTAGGCCTCGCCGTCAGCAACGTCTTTTCGGATCTCCGCCACAACCTTTTCAGCACTAAAGTCTATATCAAACTGCGCCGCGTTCAAACCTATCTGCGAGGCGTATTTCTTTAGCGATCCCGAGTCGAGGGCCGCCTGGTTCTTGTACAAGATCTCAATATATTCGAAGAACTTACCCTGGGCATTCGCTGCATTTGCTGCTTTGGCGGCTTGAAATGCGTTCTCATGGATCGACTCCAACGGAAAGTCCCGCACGACAAACCTTATCTTGCCCGGGAACTGGTCCATGGCATTTTTCAAAAGCGGATGTGTCGCCGAGCATGCTGAACACTGAAAATCGCTGAACATGATAACAGTGACCGGAGCCGTTGCAGGGCCTGTCGCAGGGTCGTCATCAACAGAGATGTTCTCGACCGGAGCCTCCGGCTCGCGATAAAGGATGCTTACTTTGTATTTGGAGAATAGCGAATTGCGAAGCTTACTTTCGAGTTCAAAACGTTCCGCGTCCGTATAGTCCTTCATCTTGTTCGTCACTTCGCGAGCGATCAGGGCTCCGGCGTCAAGTCCCTGTGATTTCGCGTCGTTGGTGACGAGGGCGTTGAAGATCACCTCATCAAGTTCATCCAGGATGACTTCGGCAAGGTCGGCTCGAGCCTCATAAAGCGGGATCCGAACGAAATCTTCGAATTCTTTTGCAGTAATGGGTTTGCCGTCGACCGTTGCGACAACATCCGAAGCGGCCAGGGCCGGAGCGTTCACGTCCTTTCCCGGCGTAACCTTGAATTTGACCTTTAATTGGGCGTATAGATCGCCTAACGCCTTTTGCTCAGGGCCATTTCTGAGGAATGCGATCACCTGTTTACGAGCATTTTCCGGGGTCAACTCAGACAGACGTTCGGCATTCGCCTCAAGAACCTTTAGGATCTCAGCCTCGGCCGGATCCTTGATCTTAGCCTTTTCGTCGGAGAGTAACTTACCCATCGTGATACCGCGAGCCTTAGCTTCGGCATCAAACACCCGGCGACTTATCAACTGATCAAGCAACGCGCTCCTCGCCTGCGGTATCTTCGTTGGAAGATCGGCCACATCCTTTTGTGTTTCGGCAGAAAGGTCACGGAGCCTGAACGTCATTCCGGTAGCCGTAGCAAGCACGTCATCTGTACGCTGGCCAAATACAGGAAGCGTTAGAACGAAGGCGAAAAGTGTAATTTTGATAAGATTCATAGAACGAATGCGGAAGCCGAGTGTGGATTTTACCAATTTTCGTCGGCTTAAACTATCGCATGTTGGATGAATATACCCCGGATTTGTTTGCTGGCCATGGTGGAAATAAATGGGAAGGAAACTGCCGCGTAAGTTCTATCTCCGCGAAGATACCGTTTCCGTCGCACGCGATCTGCTCGGCAAATTGATCGTTGTGCCTGACGAAAAGGGCCGCCGCGTATCGGGGATGATCGTAGAGACCGAGGCGTATCTCGGCACTATCGACCGCGCCGCACACAGCTACGGGGGACGCCGCACACCTAGGAATGAGGTCACTTA
>CAZJFB010000037.1:0-27762 GCA_964545145.1 uncultured Chloracidobacterium sp.
CCCCATCATTCGTCGATGCGGCTCCCCTATTCCTCCTGAAATGGCGGCACGACGGCAAGGCCCTCTTCATCAAAGAAAGGCAGCACAGCGACCGCAGCACCTCCGTTGTCAGAGAATTCGACATCGAGACAGGAGCATCGAAGGACTTTATTTCCACTGTCCCTGACATCATTTACGACTTCAGCATTGCACCTGATCACAAGCGTATCGCAGTTATCCGTGGCCGCCTGATCAGCGACGCAGTCATGCTGCAGACGGCTGAAACAGACACTCGATAGTCTGGGGTGACCCCGCGGCAGTTGGTCAGAACTGCTTGCTGTAGCGAGTCGCTGAACTCCGAGCCGCTCTCCGAGTCTTCGCGTTCGATCGTTCGTATTCTTTGCTTCATCGGCAAAGTCTGCTCTCTGGACGTTGACTTTTCCGCGGGTCACGGACCCGTGAATTATTTCTTGCCTAATTTGACAAAAACGGGCATAATTCCCGTGTTTTACTCTCGCAGATATCAGCGTGATATATCCGTCCGGTTCCTTTCGCGGTGTGTGTCGGTTCGGTTTGAGAGTCGGTCTTTGGAGGGTTGTTGGAGCAGTTGGTTTTTGGTTAGGATGCGCCGCGGATATCGAAGGGAGCGAAGATCTAGTCTTCCCAGCCTGCCTTTTACGTTGCTTCAATTAAGATTGAGAGGAAATGGGAAATAAACTTTACGTCGGTAACCTATCGTTTCGCGTGACGAGCGAAGATCTGCAGGAACATTTTGCGACGGCCGGTGCAGTTGAGTCGGCAAATGTAGTCTATGACCGCGAGACAGGGCGTTCGCGCGGATTTGGCTTTGTAGAAATGGCCGATGACGATGCTGCAACAGCGGCGATCGCTCAGTTCAACGGCTCGGAATACGACGGCCGGAATATGGTCGTAAACGAAGCTCGTCCCCGTGAGGACCGCGGCAGCGGCGGCGGATATCGCGGCGGCCGGGGCGGTGGTGGCGGTTACGGCGGCGACAGAGGTGATCGCGGAGGTTACGGCGGCGGTGGCGACCGCTGGTGACATGGTGAAAAAGGGCTCAATGTGAAAAAGTGAAAAAGTCCGGTCCTGAGTAGACGAGGCTTTTTCACTTTCTCTTTTTCACATTTCGCCTTTGTCAGTCGATCTTCCCATTATAACTGGCGAGGCTGACAACGATATCGTCCATAAGCGACGTTCGTTGGCTGGTGACGGCCACGCCATTGACGATAAACGAGACGACGAGTTCCTCGCCTCCCGCGGTCTTTACGTACCCAGAAAGCGCAGATACCTGATCGATCGTGCCGGTCTTGCCGCGCATATTATCGGCGGCGGCGGTGCCCTTAAATCGGTTCGAAAGTGTTCCGTCAACTCCGGCGATCGTAAGGCTGTCTCGCCAGGCCTGAGCGTTCTTGCTTTCTTTCGCCATGTAGGTGTAAAGCGTAACGACCGCACTAGGGGTGATCAGGTTGTGACGCGACAGGCCGCTCCCGTCGTATTGCAGTATTCCGTCGGGCGGAATGCCGATTGAGGTCAGAAACTCCTTGACGACGTTTATGCCAAGCCGCGAACTTGTGCCTGTTGCTCCATTTGCTCGTCCGACCTGCTCGCCAAGCGTCCAAAGGATCGTCTCGGTGAACATATTCTGGCTTGGCTTCATCGTTTTTGCGGCGATCTCGCGAAATGGCACCGATTCGAGCCTGGCCACCTCGACCTGAGACGAATCGGGTTTAATATTGGGCGGCAGCGATCTCGTACCTCCCGTGACAGTGATCCCGCTGGATTCGAGGCGGCGTTTTAGCAATGCAACGAAAAGTTCGGCCGGCTTTGTGACCGCGATCGACGTCCTGTAACCATTGTCGCCCGCGGGCATCGTGCCCGAGATCTCCAGAATATTTCTATCGATCTTTTTCACGACCGAAAGCTCACGGCGAGAACCGCCACCTGTGGTAACGCAGGTATTGGTCACCTGAAACAGGTTGTTTGCCGGCGAAATGTTCGCGATACAGGGCGACCCGACCGAACCGGGCGTAACCGCTAGGTCAACAGCGTTATCGTTGATCGGCAACGCCGAAAGCTCAGCTCCATAGTACGCCTGAAGGTCATCCCATTCCCACGTATCGGGAATGTAAAAGCCCTTGAAGTAGCTCTCGTCGGCGACTATGCTGCCGTCGATCTTTTTGACGCCGGCGGCCGCGATCTTATCGACTAGCCGGTCAAGGCCCTTAAAATAGGTATTGGGGTCGCTGGCGGACGTGCCAAAGAACGCCGTTGAGATAGAAACATCGCCCCGGCCAAAAACCCGGAGGTCGCCTTTGATCGCCCCTGATGAGTCCGGGAGCGAGTTAGCGTAAACACTGGTCACGAACCTAAAATCAGGACCGAGTCGCTCAAACGCTGTCGCGACCGTAAAATTCTTCTGGTTTGACGCGGGCATGAAGTACTTGTCCGAGTCATTCTCAAACACGACCTTCCCGGAGGCCAGGGAAACGATCTTGATACCAACACGGCCGCGACGGACCTCGGGGGCGAAGAGACGCTGCCGGATCTTTGTCTGGAGTTCTTCGATCGTCTGTACTCGGCCCGCCGGTGTCGGCAACGGAGTTGCCAACGGAGTTGGAGTGGTGGTCGGGGTTGGCGTCGGCGTGACGGTCAGCACGACACGCGGACGCGGCGTCGGCGACCCAGCCGGAGCTGGATCTCTGTCCGCCAGGGCCATGCCGGGAGCGATCAATGAAAGCGAGATCAGCAGTGTTGCCAGTGTTATCCGGATCATACCTTGCTCGGTTTTCTTCATGTTAAGAAGTTTACAGGATAACCGGTCGTACTGGCGAGGATCGGCTCAGTTCTCAGATTAGCTTTCGAGGACAGCGGTGGTAAAATTGAGTTATTAATTGCCGGGCGGCTTATTTGGAGCCACTCTGAAGACCGGAGTCGTGAATTTGGGTCTTAATGATAATGCGTAAAATCAAACTGATCGTAATTTTCTTGTTCGCCCTCTCGATGGCGGTCGCTTTCTTGCTTAGACCTTCGCAATATTCAGTGAAAGCGAGCAGTCCCGTTGCTTTGTCGGCCCCGACGGGCGTTTCGGCGTCGGACGACGACTATACGCTGAAGGTCGGGATCCACTGGGATACTATCCGAGGTGCGACGCGTTACCGCGTCTTCAGGAACACGGTAAACGACACCGCCACTGCGGTTGAGGCCGGCGTGACACCCGCGAATTATTTATTCGACACCGGCGGCCAGCAGGGAGTCAATTACTATTACTGGGTCCGTGCAGAGAACGATCAGGAGACGAGTTCTTTTAGTTCGTACGACCGAGGAAGCCGCACTGAACCAAGATTCGCCCCGGGCCCGTTCCCGGCACTTGAGCCGCCGCTTGCGCCGCCCGGCAACGAACTGACTGCCGCCAAGTCTTATCTGGGCAAGGCACTATTTTGGGATGAACAGCTTTCCTCAACTAAGACAGTCGCCTGCGGCACATGTCACCGGCCAGGATCGGGCGGTTCCGACCCAAGGACCGTTGTCGGTTCGAACAGAAGCCGAAATCCTGGCTTCGATAACATGTTCGGGACCGCTGACGACGTATTCGGATCACCCGGCGTGCCGAAGAACTCAGCTGATGGAAACTATTCACCGGATCCGATGTTTGGGTTTCGCGAGCAAGTGACGGGTCGAAAATCTCCGTCGTACCTCAATGCAGGTTACTCATATAACGGCCTCTTCTGGGATGGACGGGCATTGAGTGCGTTCCGCGATCAGATCTCAAACGCGCTTCTCCTGCCAACAGGAGCGTCGCTCGAAAGTCAGAGTGCTGGCCCGCCTTTGTCGTCTGCGGAAATGGCCCACGGCGGCCGCACGTGGGCGCAGGTTGCAGCGAGAGTACAGGTTTCGAGGCCGCTTGCATTAGCTTCGAACATACCATTGGGCCTTAAGACCTGGATCGGAGAAAGGACGTATCCTGAGTTGTTTCAGGAGGCTTTTGGAACGCCGGATGTAACTCCCGCCCGCATCTCGATGGCTATAGCCTCACACGAACGAACTCTATTCTCCGATCGCACACTGCTTGACCGGTGGTCGGCCGGGATCGAACAGCCGACAGCCGCCGAGATGCGTGGAAGTGACATCTTTTTTTTCGCCGCATGCAATATATGCCACGCCGAGGCCCTGATGACCGATCACAACTTCCACAACATCGGCGTGCGTCCCCGGACTGAGGATCTCGGCCGCGGCGGCATAACCGGGAATTCTGACGACAACGGCCGATTCAAGACTCCAGGTCTGAGGAACATCGAGCTTTACACGGCATTTATGCACAATGGACGGTTTGGAACCCTCGAGGACGTGGTCGATTTCTACAACAGAGGGGGAGATTTTCCGGCTCCAAATGTTCCGGACGTCATACGCCCACTCGAATTGAGCCCGGAGCAGAAGGCAGACCTTGTAGCGTTCCTTCGGCGTCCATTGACGGATCCGAGGGTTGCGGCCGAACTTCCGCCTTTCGACAGGCCGAAGCTGTATACCGAATCAAGCCGTATGCCTGTGATATCCGGCGTCGGTCGTCCCGGCATCGCCGGGTATGTGCCCGAAGCAGTAGCCATGGAACCGCCGCTGCTCGGAAACCCGAACTTTAATCTGGCCGTTGCTGTCTCGCCCCGCCAAGGAAAAGCCACGCTTGTGATCGATGACGCTGATCCCGGGATCAGGACGTCGATACCTGCGTCTGCGTCGTTCTATAGAGACTCGGCCGAGATCGTCCCGATAAATTCAGGTGGAGGCTATGCATCACTCAATATCGCTATACCGAGCGACCCGGCCTATATTGGTAGGACCTTCTACGGACGATGGTATATCCAGGACATAAGAAATCGTGGAAGAATAGCCGTCTCTAGATTGTTCAGCTTTACGATCTTTAAGGCCGAGACGGCTCCGACCTTGATCGACTGGTTGCCGGCTGATACAGATGGCCGGTGAACTTAATCTCAAAAAACAAGGAGACAGAGTGATCCTGTCGCCTTGAGTTCGTGTAATTACAGATCTACTATTTGCACTTTGAATAGCCGCAGTCACGACAGGAATCGCAACCCGACGCGTGCTCGAGCTGGCCGCCGCACTCCGGGCAGGTGCCTATCATGCTCGACATTTTGGACTCAGCCGCGAGCGACTTCCCGATCGCCCTTTCTGATTCAGGTTGGCCATTAAGGCGACGACGTACGAGCAACAGGCACTCAGCGACGGCCTGCTCGGGCGACGTTAGAAGCCGCTCGTTGAACCAAACCGCGTGCGTCGAAGTTACCTTGTTAAGGCTGTGTGCCACCTCGTTGGCGTCAAAGCCGCCGCGAAGCATTTTAGACGCGAGCAGTCCGACGCCTGGGCTGATCGGGCCTGCAACAAAAACCTCGCGGATCGATACACCATCGTGGTTAACAGTAACGTACAGGTTTTGACCCTCGAAGGGGATCCGCCACGTTGAGCCCTGAAGCTCACGCGGACGTTCGACCCTTGACTGGGTAGTTGCCAGAAGCGAGGTCGATATTTCGGCTTCAGACGATACGACGGCTCCGGTATCGGGATCGGCAGCTTTGTTCGCCTCCTTGGTCATGGTATTGAGGACCTGACCTTCGCGGCTGCCGTCGCGATAGTAGCTTACGGCCTTGCATCCGAGCTTGCGGGCGAGGTGATATAGTTCATCGACCGACTCAACGGTGTCGTCCTTTGCTCCGTTACACGTTTTTGATATGGCATTGTCAACGTGCTTCTGCGCGGCGGCAAGCACTTTGACGTGCTCGATCGACTTGATCGACATCGCGGATATGAAGTGGGCGGGCAACTCACTCTCGTGCTCAACGACGTACTCTGCCGCACGCTTGATCGACTCTTCGTCCGTCTGATCGACGTCGATGCCTAGAGCCTCCGCGGCAAGGGTATGCACATAGGTCCTCGTTCCGAGTGTGTCTTGCCTAACATATGCCCAGGAGAAATTCGGCTCGATGCCCGACGAGGTTTCGGCAACAAGTGAGATCGTTCCCGTCGGAGCGATCGTTGTGACCTCATAGTTTCTCGGCGTGAGCGGAATGTCGCGGGGAATGCCGAGGTCCTCGTAAATGAATTTTGCGTATGCGTCGCGGTTAGCTTCAAATTCCGGGAAAACTCCCTTCTCCTTGCCGAGTCGAAGTGAGGCAAGCCAGGATTCGCGTCGGACAAAGCCCATGACCTTTTCCATCAGCGTCATCGAGTCCTCGCTTCCGTAGGTTATGCCCATCTTAAGGCAGAGGTCCGCGAATCCCATGATCCCGAGGCCCACGGGACGGGTACGTTTTACTACGTCGTCGATCTCCGGCAGCGGGAAATAGCCCGCGTCAACAACATTATCCAGAAACTGTGTGCAAAGTTGAGTAACCGTAGAGAGTCTCTCCCAATCTACGACCCCCATTCCGTCGTCTGTGTATTTGAAGAACTTCGCGACATCGATCGAACCGAGATTGCACGAGTTGTTGAAGTGAAGTTGCTGCTCCCCGCAAGGATTGCATGCGTAGATCGGCCCCATCGACGACATCAGGTGATTGTGACGGTTGACCTCGTCAATGAAGATGATCCCAGGTTCTGCATACTTGTGCGCCGAGGCGATGATCCGGTTCCAAATGTCCGGGGCATATACCATGCCTGGCATAGGCGGCTCTTCAATAGTGCAATCGCTCAAGTCAGCCGTTTCAAAGGCCAGTTTGTCCGCAAAAGTGGCAGTAGTGCCGTCAGGCCGACGGTAAACAACGTAGTCCGCCCCTGTCGCGGCATCGAATATCGGCTGTGTCCACGGCTCACCCTTGAACTCGGTCTGAAACCAGGTTCGGCTGTCAACGGCATCCATGAAAAGATCCGTAACGGTGACCGAAATATTGAAATTTGTCAGGCTCGTCTGATCATTCTTGGCGTGAATGAACCTGAGAACGTCCGGGTGCGTGATGCTCAGGATGCCCATATTAGCGCCGCGGCGGACGCCGCCTTGTTTCACGACCTCGGTCGTTTGATTCACTATATTCATGAAAGAGACCGGGCCCGACGCAACACCACGAGTAGAATTCACCATCGAACCGGCCGGCCGGAGGAATTCGTAGGACATCCCCGTGCCGCCACCGGTTTGATGAATGATCGCGACATTCTGCGCATGTTCCATAATGCCCTCGATCGAATCAGGAACATTCAAAACAAAGCATGCGGCTAGTTGGCCTTTTGGCTTGCCGGCGTTGACCAGGCATGGCGTATTGGGAACAAAATCCCGTGCAAGCATGACCGCGGTCATTTCGTTGTAGAAAAGCTTCTGGCTGAATGGATCCGATTCCGCCCTCGACACATGTCCGACGACGCGTCTAACGATGTCTTCCCATGTCTCGATCGCCTCTCCATTCTCGTCTTTGAGAGAGTAGCGCTTGCTCACGACCTTTTGAGCATTCAGTCCAAGCGGCTTTATGTCACGCGCCCGTGCGGTTCCGGCTCCGACGCCGTTCTTATCGAGGAAATTGCTGATCGATGACTCAAAGATTGTGCTCATACCGAAGGTATCTCCATACGATTTTGAGGCCAGAAACGCCATTATCGCTTAATACGATCTTAACATCCAAGAGGGTATTCCTAAACGAATTTTGGCAGGTGAATTGTGTGATCCGAGCTTGAGAAACCTGAAATCTTCATCCTCAAGTGAGAGTAGTTTATCTAACAGATTCGCAGAAAGTCAATACTATTTCCCACAATATATTGTGCTAATACAACTATCGACAACAAGTAAATGACGTAAGTTAAAGTTATGGCTCAGGTTGCGGCGTTTGACTAAATATTTTGTGATTCCCAGAATATGTGTCTATGGACAGATTGGTATATGGAACAGCTGCAGATGCAACAGTCCGTCTCATAGCAGCGGTCACAACAGAAACTGTTAGCGAGGCCGTCCGGCGACATCAAACGAGTCCGACGGCGTCGGCCGCACTCGGCCGAATGCTAACGGGAGCCTCATTGATGGGCGCCAGCTTGAAGGAATTTGACCGCCTCACCGTGCGCATTGAATCTGACGGCCCCATCGAAGGGATCACAGTCGAAGCCGATAATTTGGGGCATGTTCGCGGTTATGTGAGGAATCCTCTGGCCGAATTGCCGCCCGCGGCGAGCGGCAAGTTTGATGTAAGCGGCATTGTCGGTAATGGGATGTTCCACGTAATGCGAGAATCGGGCTTTGCTCTTGGGCTACACCGTGAGCCGTATGTTGGCTCGGTCCCGATCACTTCCGGCGAGATCGCTGAGGATTTCGCCTATTACTTGGCGAGGTCCGAACAGATACCGTCGGCTGTGCTTTTAGGTGTGCTGCTACAGAATTCGCACCCGTACGTTCGAGCCGCGGGTGGAGTAATGATTCAGATGATGCCCGGGGTCAACGACCATATCGTGACAATGATCGAGGACACCGTCACAAGGGCCCCACATCTGACCGAGGTCATAAGAGAAGGAGCTTCGCCTGAGGACCTGCTTCGTCTCACGCTAGGTATTATCGGCTTTGAGGTGCTTGACGAGCGGCAGGTGTCATTCCAATGCACATGCTCCGAGGAGCGAGCTATCTCGATGATCGCGGCTCTCGGTCGTGACGAGGTATCGGCGATGATCGCTGAGGACAATGGAGCAGTTATGACGTGCGGATTCTGCAACGAGATTTACTCGGTCACAGAGGCTCAGTTAGCGCGGATACTCGACGATAACTAATTTTTGACGAAAACGGGCTGCGTCCACGCCATTTTGCCGTTCGACTCGGTGATCTTGGCCCTAACATATCCCTCTTTACCGGTAAATTTGTACTTAGCCGGCTCGGATGTCGCAGTCTTGAGTATTCGGCCGCCACGGCCAATGAAACTAATCGAATACTTGCTCCAACGCTCCTCGCGAATATCGATCGTAAGTTCGCGGGCGTCTATCTTTAGATCGGCAAGTTCAACACCGGTCGAGGCGTAGAAGTCTCCTTTTTCTATCGATGACAGAATGGCGGATTGTGAAAGCTCCGGAGCAAGCACCCAGATCCATGCCTGGCCTGGCGTGGGAGCCGAGCGGTCGCCGAGCCGCTTGAAATAGTGCGAATCATCGTCAGCGATGCCGAAGATCCGCATTCCCGCAGTGAGCAAAGTGTCCCAGATCTCCTCGGCCGCTGGCGAGCCGCCGCCGCCAAGATTGTTCACTAGAGGATGACCATTGTAGATCTCGATCAGAGTTACCTTTTTTACTTTGCTGATCTCCGCGGCAGTGAGTGCCCAGCCAAAATTCGGGTGATTGATCTGAGGTACGCCGCCTGCCGCTCTGATGCAATCGACATTTGCCTGAATATTCGCAGCCGATGAAACAGCCGAACGCGCCGGCTGGCACACTCGCGAAATACCGAGACCGTTTACGTGCTGTGGTTTCTTCTCAAAACTGTCCGTAACTTCCTGAGCTTGGAATACTACAAATTCCCCGGGCTTGCCAAATCGTTCATTTAGTGGGGCTACCGGGGTAATGTATTCGTGATCAGTTATGAACAAGAAGTTGTACTTGTGGTCGGCGTACCACTTGACAACGTCCTCAGGGACCGAGTCACCATCACTGTTTTTGGTGTGCGTGTGAGTATTGCCCTTGTACCATCTCATGGTATCGGTTTGAGCGACAACTAAAGTCGGCCATATAACAAGGAAGACGATCTTTAAGGACAGACCCAATTTCTTTAGGAACATAGCTGGAATCTACATTAGAACAACTCCGGGTTCAATTAAGGGGCTTTGATTATCTCGATCGATGGCTGATAATTTCCCCAATGATCCGCATCGAGTCATTTTTGGAGCGATCCCGAAAGGCAGTCGAGCAGACGCTTGATTCTCTGATTCCCTTTGAATGCGTTGGGCCGAGATCCCTCCACGAAGCGATTCGCTGGAGTATCTTTGCGGGCGGAAAGCGTATTCGCCCCGCCCTTGTATTTGCGTCAGGTGGGGCTTTTGGGGCAAGTCAAATGAGCCTTGCCCGCACAGCCGCAGCGATCGAAATGATCCACACATACTCGCTGATCCATGACGATCTCCCTTCGATGGACAACGACGACCTGCGAAGAGGACGACCGACATGCCATGTTCAATTTAGCGAGGCGACGGCGATCCTCGCAGGTGATGCTCTCCAAACTCTGGCGTTCAAGACGATCGCTGATGACGAGTCGCTGGATCACGAGTTACGTATCCGACTCATATCACTCATTGCAGGTGCCTCGGGAACACCTTCAGGTATGGTGTCCGGCCAACAGTTGGACTTGGAGGCGGAGGGAAGGAGCCTCAATGCGTCTGAAATGGAGATGATCCACGCTCAAAAGACCGGGGCCCTGATCACTGCTGCGGCATGCAGCGGAGCAATGATCGGTGGCGCCAATGAAGTGGAACTTTCCTCGATAAGGGACTTTGGCAAATCGCTAGGGCTGCTCTTTCAGATCACCGACGATATTCTGGACATTACTCAAGAGACTGCCACCCTTGGAAAGACGGCTGGCAAGGACGCCGCTGCAAAAAAAGCTACCTATCCCGGCCTATTTGGGATCGAGAGAGCTAATGAACTCGCTGCGGCCGCTTTGGATGAGGCACACACCAAGTTGGACGAACTTTCTTGCGATGCACATCTTCTCCATCAACTGGCAGACATGATCGCCTCACGAACCCGGTAAAGGATCTTGGCGCCTGGCGGTTGACGGAAGTTGGTCTCCATTCAGTGTTTTGTTTCCGTTGACGCTAATGAGCGAAGGAGTTTCAAAACTGAATCCATATATTGCAAAGGCGACCGCCGTTAGTTTGTCTATTGCCTTCTTGTACGCGACGGTGCTTGCAAAGCTCGGGCAGGATTGGTGGTCGGACGAGAATTATTCTCACGGCCTGTTGGTACCATTCGTAATTGCTTTAATAGTGTGGCAATCACGGGAAACGCTCCGGCAAAGGATAGAGCCCGGCTCCTTGATCGGCGGCACATGTGTCCTTCTATCGACGCTGATGCTCATAGCCGGCACTCTTGGCGCGGAGCTGTTTACGCAGCGCATTTCCCTTGTGCTGATGCTTGTGGGCATCGTCATCTACTTATTGGGGGTCCGAGTTGCGACGCTTCTAGCCGTACCATTTGCTCTGCTGATCCTGGCGATCCCGATTCCGCAGATCGTATTTAACCGCATTGCATTCCCTTTGCAGATCTGGGCGTCTCAGATGGCGGTTTGGGGGATAAGGCTTTTCGACGTCCCTTCACTTCGTAAAGGAAATGTGATCGACATTTTGCCTCGGGGGTCGACACAGACTATCTCGCTTGAAGTCGTTGAAGCCTGCAGCGGTATTCGTTCGATGATGACGCTGATAACCCTGGCCCTGATACTCGCCTACTTCACGCGCCGCGCGGACGAAATCCGACTTGCGATGCTATCGACCGCAGATCTTTGGCGGGCCATTGTACTAATGGCATCGGCAATTCCGATCGCCGTGCTTACCAACGCGGCTCGGGTCACGGGGACCGGCGTGATGACCTATTACTACGGGAAACAGGCGACGGAAGGAACCATTCATGACGCTTCGGGATGGGTCGTATACGTGATAGCCCTGATGCTCCTTATCGGCGTGAATGCCATTCTCAAGCGAGTGTTTGTGTCGAGCAAAGAGGCCGCGGATCTCCCGGCATCGGTCCCGGGCATCGGCCGGGTTTCCGTTCTGCCATTGATAGCCATAATGCTTATTGGCGGCATTGCAGTCAACTGGTTCGCTACCCGTGCCGAGGCTGTCGTGGAACGCAGGTCGTTGATGGAACTTCCTGAGATACTGGGCGAATGGCGGCAGAAGGGCAGCGAGTTCAAGTTCGATTATCAGATAGAGAGCATCCTAAAGGTGAGTGACTACTCAATGCGAGAGTACTATCTTCCCGACGGACGGATCGGCAATATTTACGTCGGATATTACGGATCACAACGCGGGGGAGCGACTTACCACAGCCCACAAAATTGTCTCCCCGGAGCCGGCTGGGTGATGAAAGACCCTCAGCTGATCGAGATACAGGGACCAAACGGTAAGATGTTTACCGCCAACCGGTACCTTATCGAGAACGGGATCTATAACGAGGTCATGATCTACTGGTATCAGGGCCGCGGAAGAACTGAGGCAAGTGAGTACCGCGATAAGGTAAACACCGTCATCGACAGCGTTTTTCGACGCCGCAGCGATGGGGCCATGGTTCGTGTCATGACGAGTGTCGGACAGGACGAGGAGGCGGCGATCCGCGCGGCTAGGGATCTTTCTGCCCGCCTGGCTGAGGTCTTGCCCGACTTTGTTCCGGAATGAGACTGCGATCAATCCCATTGGATCAACGAAGTCCCGCTCAAAATTCCCCAAATTTTCTGAAATCACCCATCGATTGAATCTATTTCTCAATTGCCCGGCAAAAACTTTGGTTCTTGCCTCCGACGGGTTTTTTGCAGAAGGATCTACAACGATTCGCTTGGAAAAAGCGATCAGGAAGGGATCCTGGAAGGCTATTTAGACGATCATTGCCCCGATCGACTTTAGGAGCGTTCAGGATCGAGAAATCAAATAGACGTTATGTTTTACCGAGAGTGCCAGCTTCGTTCATTCCGCGTATTCCAAATCACAGCACTGCTTTGTCTGGGGCTTCTGTTCGCAGCTTGCTCATCGACATCGTCGTTCCTTACAAAGGGTGAAGAGTACCTTCATAAGCGAAAATTCCATGATGCTTTAATGCAGTTCAGGTCTGCGGCTGAGTCGGACCCAAGTTCGGCCGCTGCTCACTGGGGCTTGGCGCGAGCTTATGAGAATCTCGGTCAGTTCAACGATACGCTCGAGGAGCTTCGAAAGGCAGTAGAACTCGACGATTCGAACTTGGAGGCAAAGGCGAAACTCGGAAACTACTTTCTTCTCGTCCAGCCGCCGATGATCGTGGAGACTGAGAAGATCCGTGATGAGATAGTCGCTGCGGATCCCGGTTTCATTGAGGGACACATTCTTACGGCGTCCATAATGGCTGCCCAGGGCAGGCCCGACGCGGAGGTAGTTGCCGCGGTGAATAGGGCGATAGACCTTGATCCGAAGCGCATCCAGTCTTACATCAGCCTTCAGAGGCTGTACATGACACGCGAAAAAGCGACAGACGCAGAGTCCGCTATTAAGAGAGGTATCGAGGCGAACCCGGCGGCAACCGCTGGCTACACGGAATATGGCCGGTTCCTGATGTATTCGAGTCGCGACAGTGAGGCTGAGATCCAGTTTCAAAAAGCTATCGATTCAGATCCGTCGAGCATTGAAGCTCGCGAGGCGATAGCTGAGTTCTTTGTCACAAGCAGGCAGATGCCCAGGGCTGAAAAGGCCTATATCGAACTCGTTCAAATTCAGGATAATAGCCCCGAGAGCCGGCTTGTGCTGGCTGATTTCTACTCCAAGGTTAATCGTGACAACGACGCAATAGCCACGCTAGATCAGATCATTACAGATGCGCCTGAGTACGTTCTGGCACGCTACAGTCTCGGGCGGATCTATCTCGAACGCCGTGAAACAGCGAAACTTAATGAGCAACTGGATGCCCTCTTTGCCATCAATGATAACGATGTCGAGGCGTTGATGCTGCGTGCCCGGCTGCGCCTGCAGGAGAACCGAGGAGAGGACGCCATTAACGATGTTGAGGAAGTCCTTAAGAAGCAGCCAAGTTTGCGGGATGCCCTCTTCTTAATGGCTCAGGCTCGGCTCTCGATCGGACAGGTCGATCAGGCAAACGCCTTCATTGCGGACCTTGCCAAATACCATCCTAACTATTTGAGGACCGGGTTGCTGAAGATACAGGCCGCTGTGTCTATCGGCGACCGACAAGCGGCCCTCAAGCTCTCAAACGAGTTGATCGATAAAGCCAACGCTGCTTCCCCCAATGCTGAGAATGATCCGCAATCGATCGCAGACCTTCGCCTCCGCGGGGTATCTGCAAGGGGACTTGCGTATCTCGAACTCGGAAAATTGAAAGAAGCCAAATGGGATCTCAGCGAGGTTGTTCGACTTTCGCCCCGATCATCATCGGCAGTGGTTAACCTTGCAAAAGTCTCAATTGCAGAGAGGGAGTTCGCAGTAGCTCTAGATCAGTATGAAAAGGCCTTAGCACTCGATGCTCAAAACTTCGATGCGATCACGGGAATCGTGAGCACGTGCATCTCGATGGGACAATTGCATAAAGCACACGAGAGGGTGGCGGAAATGATAGCGGCAAATTCCGGCCGCTCGAGTGTGATTGCGGCTCTCAAATATTTGAACGCAACCGTGTTCACCGCTGAAAAGAACTTACCCGCCGCAGAGACGGAATTGCTCGCGGCAATGGAACTTGATCCTGAATATCTAACCGCTTATTCAGCATATGCCGGGCTTCTTGTGGAGCAGCGGCGTACCGACGAAGCGGTTATCCAATATAAGAAGGTGCTGGATAAGCAGCCTTCAGCTCAAACATATACGATGCTCGGCATCCTGGAGGAGAGTCGCGGCAACACCTTGGAGGCGGAGAAAGCATACCGGGCAGCTCTTGAGATCTCGCCAGATGCTGCCATTGCTGCGAACAATCTTGCCTGGCTTCTTGCTGACAACCAGGGGAATTTGGACGAGGCACTTCAGCTTGCTAATACCGCCGTTAGCAAGAACCAATCGACCGCGGGTTTCTATGACACGCTGGGGTATGTCTACCTGAAAAAGGGCCTTGCTTCACCTGCAGTGGAGCAACTCAAGAAAGCGGTTGCTCTCGAAGAAGCAAATGCCAAGCGAACAGGAACTGAACCGGATCCCGGCTATCGCGTCCGACTTGGAATGGCGTTGGCCAAAGCAGGAGATAAAGCCTCAGCCCGACGCGAGGTAGAGTCATCGCTCAAGGCGGCTGAAACGCTTAGCCAGCGAGAGGTAACAGAGGCAAAGAGTCTCTTGGCCAGCCTATAACGGTCAAAAAGTAATGGTGAAAGATGCTTGCACTTTTTGAGATCGCAAACCCCGGCACTATTGAGGGCTTCCTGGTCTCAATTCCAGAGTCTCTGGGCTTGCTCGTCTTTGGGCTTGTTCTTGTAGCAACTGCGGTATTGATCAGGAAACTCATGAACCGCGGAGAGTCCCCAAAGGCTGATGACAAGGCGGTAAGAAAGGCTTGAGAAGGTAATCGATAATGAGCGTTGAATTCAGACAAAGAAAACCCGGCGAGATAGCCGCCATGCTCAAAAGGCAGAAATGGCTGATCCTGCTGCCAATGATCACGCTGACAACTGCGATCGGGTATGTCGTTTATAAGCTGCCAAGCATCTATGAATCGACATCGCTCCTTACCGTCAAGCCTCCTACCATTTCGTCGAACCTGGTCGCTTCGCTGTCAAAGGAGGATCTTTCACAGCGTCTTCAGACCATCAATCAAGAGGTGCTGAGCCGATCTTCGCTTGAGCCGATGGTTCAAAAATATGACCTTTACAAGATCGAACGGCAATCCGGCGTTCCGATGGAATTGATCATCGAGAAGATGTACAAGAACATCCGCGTCGATCTCGAAGAGACCGGCTATGACAAAGTCGCTGCGTTTCGTATCAGATATCGAGATCGCGATCCCCAGGCCGCGAGGAATGTAACGGCCGAACTGGCAAGCAAATATGTGAACGCTCAGGTCCAGAATTCGGTCGAGATCGCAGAATCGACCAACGAGTTATTCGAACGTCAACTAAATGAGAAGAAAGCGGCCCTCGATGATCTCGAGAAACAGAGGCTCGACATCATGACGCAGAACGTCTCGACCTTGCCGGAGTCTGAGCAAGGACTCGTTGGCCAGCTTCAGGGACTGCGTCAGCGCGACGACACCATCACCAAAGAAAAGCAGACGCTATATAACGAAAAGGGCCGGTTAAGTGACGCCATAGCGTCCAACAATCGCCAGATGCGGCTTATCGAGGACTTCGGTGAAAAGGAGACGCAGGATTCTGCCCGAGCCGCTTCCCAGATCGAGGACACACCGGCATACGGCGAATTGATGAAGCGAAGGGCCGATCTAAATTCACAGTTGGATAACCTTCTGAAGGTCTACAAGGAAAAACATCCGGCCGTTGTTGCAAAACAAAGCGAAATAGCTCGCGTCAACGAGGAATTTGAGAACCTGAAGAAAAGCGCCGACAAACGGGTTGCCGTGGCTACACAGGCAACGGGCCGAAAAGCAGAACTGCAGAAGAAGAATCTGGAACTGGAAAATCAGCGGATCCAGTCACAGATAGGTCAGATCGAGCAGCAGATCGCCCAGAAAGACATCGACCGGCAACAGAATGCGGCACAAATCTCCGCTCTGGAGGCTCGTATCAACGCGATCCCAAACGTCAAGGTTGCGTTGGAAGCCGTTAATGCCAGGTATGAATCCGCCAAGGCGACGTACAACGAGATCCTCAAGAAGAAAAATGACGCAGAGACAGTGGTAGGCGTTGAAACGAATGCCCAGGGCGAGACCATCCGTGTCCAGGATCCTGCGAATGTCCCGCAATCGCCTGTTGCTCCGAAACGGTTCCTCTTGACTCTCCTTGGTTCAGGAATTGGCCTTTTTGTCGGACTGCTTCTCGGGGCATTCTTCGAAATACCAAAGCTCTTTAAGATCCAGAATATAGACGACGCGAAGCACTATACCGGATTGCCGGTGCTTGCGTCGGTGCCGCCGCTGCTATCTGCCGGCGAGAAAGATTGGATCCGTCGATCGGGCCGCCTTAAACTGGCCGCGGGATTCGCAGCAGCTCTTGGAGTGATCCCCGTAATTGTTTTGGTCCTCCAGGCAACAAGGCTCTTCGACAAGTTGATTTCATAGTTCCTGAGATCCGTAGGTCTCTCGATTGAGGTAACGCATATGTACAAGGAATTCTTCGGTTTAGACGATACACCATTCACACTCACGCCGGACCCGCGATTTATCGTGTTCACGCCGAGCTATAACGAGGTTCTCGCCAGTCTCTATTATGGCCTTGAGAACGCGAAGGGTTTAATCGTCCTGACTGGCGAGGTTGGAACGGGCAAAACGACGGCCCTTCGCTGGATACTGCGTCGCTTGGACGCCAGCGTGCTGGCTGCCTATGTATTCAATCCCAGATTATCGATCGACGAATTCTATCAGCACGTCACGCAAATGCTTGGGATCAAGGATTGGGCGAATAAGTCTGACCTTCTCAACATACTCGGCAAGGTTCTCGAGGAACGCCATCGCCGCGGCCTGCGCACGGTCATCATCATTGACGAGGCACACGAACTGTCCGATTACGTGCTCGAAGAGATCCGGCTCCTCATGAACTTTGAATCGGACAACGCGAAGCACCTGCAGATCGTATTGACCGGCCAGCCAGAACTCCGCGAAAAGCTTAATCAGCAAAATCTTCGCCAGCTTAAACAGCGTGTAGCTTTGCGCTGCCACATGCATGCGTTTCCAAGCGTTGAAGAGGTCGATCGCTACATCACCGAGCGATTGCTTATTGCGGGCTCAAAGCAGCCGAATGTCTTCACTCCGGGAGCAGTGGATTTTATATTCCAATGCAGTGAGGGTATTCCCCGCCAGATCAACAATATTTGTGACAATGCCATGCTCGCCGCCTACTCTGCAGGAGAGCAGGTGATCGGCCGCCAGATCATCGAATCTGTCGCTGCAAACCTCGATATGCTGCCTCGAAATGATTCGCTGGCGACATCAGAAAAAGTACTAGAAACTCCTGACAGCCGTGTCATGCGGCCCGAGACGCGTGATGAACTTTGGGCCGGGCAAGCGAGGACCGAGGCCGTCAAGCCGCGGGTGTTTACCACGGACCCGCCGGTCGCGGGTGGGAACGGTAATGGAAACGGCCATATGAATGGCAATGGAAACAACCATTCCGAAGGAAACGGCCGTCGGGAGCAGGGATATACGAACGGCCATGGCCTCGTCTTCCAGGACATGGATGATGACGTGACGCTAGAGATAGATGATCTAGTAGGGTCATATCGCGAATTTAGGAATTAGTGCGAAATTGACGGAGCGAGCAAGATGAGCATCTTAAGAGCACTAGAAAAGAAGCGTACCGAGGAACGGGGAGGGCAACGATCAAAGCCAGCCCAACCAATTGACGTTACTCCGTTCGAGCCGAGCCGAAGGCAGCCAAACAGGCCGCCTGAGATGCTCGCTGCTCCCGGATTCACCATCGGTAACACAAGTTCGGCGTTCATGGGGCAGCCGGATCCAAACATCGGGACGGCACTCCCTGAGTTGGGATCGGATAAAACTGCCGGGGCAAAATTGAACGCCGAAGCCTTAACGTGCGTCGGTGATCGACGGCTGCCTGACTTTGTCAGCTGGGCCGTCGATCCCGAACGCGTTGAGCCGCGACTTGTCGCGATCACCCAGCCCAATTCGAACTACTGCGAGGAATATCGCAGCTTGCGAACTCACGTGCTGCACAAAAGTCAGCGGCAAAAGCTGCAGGCGATAGTCGTCGCAAGCGTAAATCCGAGCGAAGGAAAATCCGTAACCGCTCTTAACCTTTCGTGGCTGCTTGCACAGACCGACGGCGTCAAGTGCCTGATCATCGACAGTGATCTTCGAATGCCCAGCCTTGGAGATTACCTTGGCATAGAGACTGACAAGGGCTTGTCGCACATCCTGACGGGCGAGGCCACTCTTACTGAATCCATCATCAAGCTCGAGCCTGCCGGGCTGCACCTGCTTACGGGCGGTAATGCCAGGAATGATGTGGCCGAAATGATCTCCGGCCCAAAATTCAAGGAGATACTCCGCGAAGCACGGGAGATGTTCGATTATGTGATAATCGACGCCCCTCCGCTCGGTATCTTTACGGATGCCACGGTCCTGATAAATCATGCCGATGGAGCGATGCTCGTCGTGCGTGCTAATCGTACGAGCTACAGCGTCATCGACCGGCTTCTTGAGCCGCTGCCGAAGGATCGACTGCTCGGCGTGGTCCTTAATCAAAGCGAGGACGTGCTTGAGGAGTCACATTATAACTACGGCTACTACAACTACAAGCGTCTGAACGAAACACTTAGCCCGTGATGCACGGGATCGTAACATGTCGACAACTCGATTCAGTCGAAGGCTATTCTGGTTACTTGGAGCGGACGCTGCCATTGTTTATGGCGGCGTCATTCTCGCATTGTACCTCCGCCTCGGCCTCTCAGGCGCCGACAACGAACTTAATGTAAAGAACGGTTGGATCAAGATAACTCTGGCAACGATCGCCTGCCTGCTGATCATGTACTTCTACGATCTATACGATTACGTCGTGATGACGAATCGGCGAGAGTTGATGCTGAGGCTAGTGCAGGCATTGGGAATAGCGTGGGCATTGCTCGCATTGCTCTTCTATTTCGTTCCGCCATTAATGATCGGACGCGGCGTCTCGGTCATTTCAGTACCACTGGTCCTTTTTCTATTGCTCGGGTGGAGGATCTTTATCCACTCACTTACGGGCCACCCGGAGATCGGCGAAAAGATCCTCGTCGTTGGCACCGGTCAAACCGCTCTTGATACGGCCGAGGCAGTTTGGGAGCGACGCGATGCGGGATATCGCATTGCCGGATTCATCTCTGAGAACGGAGCAAAGCCTCGCGAAAAACTTGGCCGTTCCGAGATACTCGGTAAAGCTCATGATCTCGAGTCCGTTATCCGAAGCGAGAAGATCGACCGTGTTGTCATCGCTGTCCGCGAACGCAGAGGAGCTTTCCCGACCGAGGCCCTGCTAAAAATGAGCCTGGCGGGCGATGTTTCGATCGAGGAATGTACGTCATTTTTTGAGCGCATTACCGGAAAGGTGCACGTCGACATGCTGAGGCCTTCGTGGCTAATATTCGCAGGCAGACGGCGCGATTCGCCCGTTAAGGCGGTATTTCGCGAAGCGGTCCACCGTGCCCTCGCTCTTACCGGACTGATCGTCTCGCTCCCGGTCGCTCTATTGACGGCGATCCTGATCAAACTCGAATCTCGCGGGCCCATATTCTATTTGCAGGAACGCGTTGGAAAGAGCGGCAAGGTCTTCAAGGTCATCAAATTCAGGTCGATGAAGGTTGACGCTGAGGCAGACGGAAAGCCGATCTGGGCGGCATCGAATGACGACCGAGTGACTCGCGTCGGCAAAGTCATCCGAAAATTGCGGATCGATGAGATCCCGCAATTCTGGAATATCCTCAAGGGCGAAATGAATTTTGTTGGACCCCGGCCGGAACGCCCCCACTTTGTCAAACAGCTTGCGACCGAGATCTCCTACTATGAACATCGCCATCTTGTAGCTCCGGGCCTTACCGGCTGGGCACAGATCAAGTACCCGTATGGGGCATCCGTCGCCGATGCCGTACAGAAGCTGCAGTACGACCTTTACTACATAAAGAATCAGAGCCTGACGCTCGATCTGGTCATTGTCTTTGAAACTATCAAGACGGTGATCTTCGGCCGGGGCCGTTAGAAAATCTGGATATGCGTATGGAATGAACATTTTATCCACGCACGAGGAACTTGCAATGAGATTAAAAGCATTACTAAAAACGTCCATGGTTATCGCAGCCGCGATGTTCGTTCTTGCCGCTATCGGCAGCGCACAGACGACAGTAGCCAAAACAAAGGACGACAAATCCAAAAAGGCTAAGGATGCCCCGAAGCCCTCGGTCCCGGTCAAAGCTCCGACCTCTGAGGAACCTGCAGACTCGAGCGAGGCTCAGGCAACTGACGACTCGGTGCTGCCGTACTACAACAACTACCTTAAAGAATATCGTCTCGGCCCGAGCGATATGATCTCGGTTGAGGTCTTTGGCCAGTGTCCCGACTATTGCAAAACAGGATTGACAATTCCGCCCAATGCAAAGATCTCGTATCCTCTGATCCGTGAAGGCATTCTCGTTGCTGGCAAGACCGTGGAACAGGTCGCAGCCGAGATCACCAAAAGGCTTGACGAATTCATCATCGATCCAAAGGTAACCGTCACCCTCGACAAGGCGATGTCCACGCGCTATGCCGTTATGGGCAACGTCGCGACGCCGGGCGTCAGGGTCATGGATCGTCGTGTGAGCGTTTACGAGGCGATACTTGAGTCCGGGGGAGTTACGAAAAATGGCAACAAGGACAAGATCTACGTTGTTAGCTACGGCAAGGACGGGCGACTCTCTCGCACACAGGTCAGTCTGTCCGCTATGGAGAGTGGCAAGGCTGAGATGGTTTACCTGAATCCCGGCGATCAGGTCTTCGTGAGCGGCAAGGGTTTCACGCTCGAGAAGTTCCTCGGCGCCATCGGACAGGCGAGCGCCGCCAGAGTTTTGTTCGGCAGCCCGTTTTAAGGCGCACTCGATCTTAGAGAACATAAGCGGATAAGAAATGGCAAAGACCCTAATACTCATTGCGGCGATCCTGATCTTATTTGGTTATCAAACGGTAAACGCCGAATGGATCAAGCAAAATACCAACAGCTTTGCATGGTACAAGGACATCTTTTTTCTGGATAACCAGAAAGGATGGATCGTTGGCACCGATGGCGTGATCAACTGGACTACCGACGGCGGTGCCACTTGGACACAAGGCAAGAAGTTCACCACCGACACTCTCGTCCAGGTCTATTTTGCTAACGAGATGAACGGATGGCTGCTCTGCGAGCGGAATGTGTATGCCCGAGGTAACAATCCGACGTCGTACCTAAGGCGAACGACCGACGGCGGCCGCACGTGGGAAAAGGTCGAGTTTCAGGACGGAGGCCGGGAACGAGTCACCAAGCTTTTCTTTAACATGGACGGTGTCGGCGCAGCTTTCGGCGAGGGAGGCATTTTCTACAAACTCGACGAGGACGGTGCCAGTTGGAAAAAGACTCAAACCTCAATTCATTATCTTTTGCTCGATGCGGCCTACGCTAATGACAAGGTCGGGGCGATCGTTGGAACCGGCGGCACGATTCTCTTCACTGAGGATTCGGGCTACACATGGGAAAAGGCGACACTGCTCGGCGATACCGATACCAGATTTAACGCCGTGTACTTTTACGGCGACCGCGGAGCGTGGGCTGTCGGGACCCGCGGCCGCATATTTCACTCCAACGGCGGCGGTCGTCTATGGCGGCAGCAGGAGTCGACCGTTACCGCCAACCTGAACGACGTCTACTTTACCAGTGCGACAAACGGCTGGGCCGTTGGCGACAACGGAATCATCGTCCGTACTCGTGACGGCGGCAAGAACTGGGAGGACGTGCCGTCAAAAGTCAGCCACAAACTCGAAAAGCTCACGTTCGCCGCCGGACGGGGTTGGGCGATCGGATTCGGCGGCACCATACTCACATATTCCGACGGTCCGGGCCAGAATGATCCGGGCGCAAAGCCGGTCTTGATGAGACGCGGATGATCCGGGATATCTAACCAGGGGTCATTATTGACGCTCGAGCCTTCGAGCGTCATTTCGCTTTCTGACAACGCTCCGTTCTCTGTCGGCAGCACAACCCCGTCTTTCACAACAAGCGAGATCTTGGCGACTCGGCCGGAAATGAAAAATCCCTTTTCGACAGACGATCCGTCACTCGTCGTCTCGTACATAATACGCAGGACCCGCCCATTGCCGCCTGAACTCAAGACAGAGCCTGAATCGACCACTATCGCCGCCGTGCCTAGTTTGCGATCATGGTTGACCGTAAGTACGGCGTCGGGCGTAATTCCCTCCATTAACGCAAAATTAACGTTACGATAAATCTCGAGGTCGTACTCGATCGTAAAAGAAAACGCCGCAACGTCACCCGGAGCGTCGATCTCGACGAAGGCGGCGCCGTCGGCCCCTATAATACGAAAACTGTCGGGCAATACCGCTGGCGATTCATTTGTCGGTTGTCCCGGCCCTGCGGCTTGTGTCGGCTGGTCGATGCCAAGGGCATAATGGCGGGCTTGAACTATATCTGCGGCCGAAAGGATTCCGTCTCCAAGAGTTGCGTACGGGGCGGTGTCCGCACGCTGAAATTCATTGCTGCCCGGGCCGGGCACCGTAAAACCCGCAACCATATTGCGGATGATTGCGACATCGTTCGGTGTTATCGAACCGTCTCCGGACGGGCGGACGGCCAGATCTCCCTCGAACCCGCCCGCGGGGACTGGCGTCGGTACCGAGATGCACGACCGTGTGTCGCCGCCTAATGTGCATCTCGTCCGCTCCGCCAAGAGCTCGGCATTGATCCCTGGATCTGTGAGGTCCGAAGCTGCATTCCTATATGGCGAACCTTCGCGAAGAGCAAAGTCCGACAGCGTCGCCCTGCATTCGTCATCAAGGTACGAGATCCGGCACCTGTTGTACGATACCATCCCAACTGATGAGTAATCAGCCGGATATGAGTTTCCCGAAGGATAGATCCCGACGACCGGATACGTGCGTAGCCTTGGAAATACGTTGCCGCGAACGTTCCATGTCGATGACGCCGGATTACCGCTCGCACCGCAGCTGCTCCCCGAGACCAGGTCAAACCATCCCGATGAACCAACATTCAATGCAGCGACCCCCTCGCCGCAGGTATTGCGGATGCCGTAATTATTGAGAGGCAGTATCGAATCGACGATCTCGGCACGGTAAGAACTGATCGAGTTCAGCGACAGCAGCAATTCTCGTGGTTCGTCCGGAGTGTCGATGGAATCGATCACCGTCACGTGACGGATCGATAGATCATCGACTCCGCCGATATGAAACGCCCAACTACGTGTCTCACCCCACCTTCCGAACGTCAGATCGTCAAAAAGTGTATTTACGAGCCTGATGTCGCGCGGTTTCAACGGGTCATACTCGATGTTGTTCCGGTCAAACTCGCGGGCTGCCGACATTCCGCCGTTCACGTGCGAGATCCTGCTATTCTCGAAAATGATCTCTTCGCTTACGGCCCACGGGCTTCCCTGATCACCGCCGGGAACGTCTGCGGTCGATTTTACGACCAGCGCGTAATACTGCGAGCGGCCCGCATCCCATTGATTTGTGAACAACGAGCCCTCAACATAGACGCGCCGTGCGTTCTTTGTTTCAAATAGGTTCTTAATATTGATAGTGTCGCCCACGCTGTTTGGCGGAAGCTGTCGCCAATTGACGGGTTTGTTAAAAACACATCTTCGAAACTCTACATTCGTCGGTACCAGGCCGTCGATACGGTTTGCGGCCCCGCCGTAGATCACACTTTCGGACGCAGCTTCAAAGAGAGTGTTGTTGTAAACATGCGCACCGCGGCCGTCGAGGCTGAATACGGCCTGGCTATCCTGACCGCCGTACGTCCTGATATTTCCCAACGACGACGACACTATAGAAACCTTGTAGCCATCGTTGAGTACCGCGTGAACGACCTGGATATTATCAGGTGGACGGACGACGCAATGGTCAACAATGATCCTCGTAGGATTATCAGCCACGGTCCGTTGGTCAAATGCCTCGCCGATCTGTAGAAGGTAGTAGTTCCTGATCGTGTCGTCGCTTCCCGGAAACGGGTCGAATTTCAGCCCCGAAAGCCGGATCTTGCTCGCCCGATTCTTGATGATGAAGGGCGCTTCGCCAGGATAGCTTCCGCGAAATATCGCATACCCACCGGACGTGGGATCAGCCCTTACTGCGATTTCCGGCATTGCCGCACTCGATCGGATCGTGACAAAATCGCTGAACTCACGGGCCGGCAGTTCGACCTGACCGTTCAATATTGTCCCGGCAGGGATCACTATCTCTTCACCGCCGTTGCATTGTGCGTAAGCAGCCAGAAGTTGGGGAATGGACGTCACGGTGAATGTCCGCACCGGCTGCGAAAACCCTTCTACAAGTACGCGCGCCGCAGTTTCTGAAACGGCTCCCGCCCGATTGGTCACTTTCAGACGAAGCTGATATTCTCCAGGCAAAAGATAAGCATGGGTCGCCGAGATCAAGCCTGCTGTACGATCTCCGTCGCCCCAAGTCCATTCCACGGCCGCAGTGCCGGACGACTGCTCGGCACTGACCTCGACGGCCTCACCTACCTTTATGCGGACCGTGTTGGTTCCGGCAGTGTCACCGGTGATCACCGCGAGCGGGGGCACCGCGGGATCAACCACCGTTACGGTGACCGGCGGACTTTCAAGTCCGGTTATCCGGGCAACAAATGTCGAAACTCCAGCCCCGTTAGCCGAGATCTCAGCCAGATTGTGTGAAAAGCGCGAGTTGTTTGACTCTGTATTGCCCTCCGGGCTCCGCCGAACGGTCGCGATCGCCGGCGAACCCGCCGATCGGGCAAATGTGAATTTCTGATCAGGCACGTAGTGGCCGTCACGATCAACGGCAACCGCAGTGAATGTAGCGGTCTTGCCCTTTTCGATCCGTAGTTCTGTCGGATAGACCCTTATTTGCGTTTGAGCTCTTGCCGTACCGCAGGCTATGAGGCAGATAAGTACCGCAGCCGGCAGGACAAATAACGGTCGGTAACGACGCAGACGTCGCCGATGGCGCGATAAGAAAAGCATAAGAACCAGGATAAGAGGTCTCTTGCACTCACGAACAGATTTTGGGGCAATGAGGGAGATTATGCGTAATTGTGACTCCAATTTCAAGCCTTGGTGTCGAAAGCCGGATGTTACTTGACAGTCGGGCGTTACTTTCGTAGCATTACAGTTCGCTCAATTTTCAATATTGGGCGACGTTTTTTTGAAAACACGTCGGGCACACAAGCCGAGATCAGGATTTCGGGCATGTACGTCAATTGGTAGACAGCCTCCCTTACAAGGAGGAAGTTAGGGGTTCGAGTCCCTTCGTGCCCACCAATAATGCGGGGTCGTAGTTCAGTTGGTTAGAACGCCAGCCTGTCACGTTGGAGGTCGCGGGTTCGAGCCCCGTCGGCCCCGCCACTTAAGCTAATAGCCGTTCGGCACTCGCCGGGCGGCTTTTTCGTTTCCCGGCAGACCCCTTTTCCTACCCTCAATCTCCCCAATCCCGGATATTTACTGGTCCCATTGTCCAACGTTTAAGCGTTCCGGCGCGCAAACTATGGGGACGGAATGAAAATGCTATTGTGGGGCCGGCGCGGTGCCCATGTCGTTTCCTGCAGCCTACCGCAGCCGTTCATTACGAAATCGACGAAATGAGTTTTGCGATCTTTGGCGGGCAAAAAGGTCCAGGTCACGGTTGAAGGTGCCGTCCTCGCCAAATAGAGGAAATAGCTGGAGGTCAGCCGATAAATAACCTGCCCGCAGTTCCACCGGACGCGGCCCGGCCTTTACGACCCGGACGCTCGTTCCGCGGACCTCGGCGATCCAATCGGCAAATTCCTGTGCCCTTCCGACTGTAGCTGAGAGCAGCAGGAGCCGAATTCGAGCGGGCGAAAGGATGATCGCCTCTTCCCAGACATGGCCGCGGTCCTCATCCGAGAGATAGTGTGCCTCGTCAAGGATAACGAAATCTGTATCGACCTGGCCTTCTCCGCGAAGGGCGTCAAATAGCTGATTCCGATAGATCTCGGTCGTACCGACTATGAGCGGTGCACCGGAATTCTCCTTGCGGTCACCGGTCAGGATGCCGACGTTCTCGGCTCCGAACTCAAGCTGAAATTCAGCGTACTTCGAGTTTGTCAGTGCCTTGAGCGGTGTCGTGTACCATGCTCGCTTCCCCGCTGCCAAAAGTCGGCGAATTTCCTCGCGTGCAATCCACGTTTTGCCGCTGCCGGTCGGAGCTGTTACCAATACGTCCTGATGCTCGATGGCGGCGAGAGCGTCGAGTTGGAACGGGTCGGGTTTTATCGGCCGGGGCTCGGGGACGCCGATGCCTGAGAGCAGGCGTTCCACGGCCCGCAACTGCCGCGGCGTAAGCGGTTCGACTACCCTCTTTTCGGAACTTTCGCGTGCAAACGGGCGTTTATTCCTACGTTCATCTTTTTGCCGGGATGATGACGGCCTTCGGCGTTTGTCGTTGGATCTGCGGCGAGGCATAGCGAGATGTTAGGGCGTACGACGCGGAATGTCTAATCATATTGTCGATGATGGCCCGCACCAGATGCAGGGAAACCGACCAAACAATCTTTCCAAGCTGCGTGCGCCGGTGTTAAGATACCTATTTGCCTCGCAACGATTTGCGGAGGCAGGGCGTCTAATCCGAAGGCAGCATTTTTGACCCGAAGTTCGGCCGCTAGTGTTTATTTTTATGTTTGAGCAGTCATTATACGAACCGGAGATCATCGCACCGCCGACTGGCGAGGGCGACCTTTTCCATAACTACGAGATCAAAACTTGGGATCTTGGTTCGCGTATCTATAAGATCCTGGGCATTTCGACGATCTTTAATGTCATTGCACTGTTGGTCGTCGCCCAAACTTCCCTGCTGACGATGAAAGGCTGCGAAAGCCCGCTGGTCGGCGGTGTCTGTCAGGTACTCGATACGATCTATGTCGGCACCAAACTTTTCGGTACTGACCGCGAATACGTTGACGCCGTTTATGACAAGACGACTATCGGTGATGACGAAGAAGTTACCTTTGTCGACGTTACAGGAGTTGCCCCGCCGCTTACATATCCTGAGGGCTACTTCCAGGTAGCAAATCCGGTCCAGTATCAGGCCATGCTCGACGCTCAGAACGGCATTACGCCGATACCGGACGTTAACGACCTTGCGGGAATTCCTGTATCGCCGCCGACCTTCAATGGCGGAAGCCTGATCGATACGCCGCAGAATCTGCCTAAGGCGAACAACGACATTATTGACGGTGAACTACCGACGTTCAACGGCAGTTCGGGTGTCAAC
>CAZJFB010000037.1:27862-31620 GCA_964545145.1 uncultured Chloracidobacterium sp.
CAGGAAATGATCAACCGAAAGCTCAAGGAAGCCCAAGCAAAAAAAGAACAGCAGCCAAAGCCCAACTCAATAGTGACGGGCCGGCCGGTCGATAATACCGCAAAGCAATAGTTTGAGCACAAAGAAAAGCCAAAATTCGATCATCGCCCTAGCCACACTCGGCGTGTACCTCGGCCTGTTAATGGCCGGCTCGACGCCGGGCATTCTGGCGAGTCCGGCGGCGATGACGCGGCACTTCGACGTCAGGGACGAACTCGAGCTCGAAGAAAAGCTGGATAAAAAGCCCGACGACGAGCGCTCGCCCGTTAAGATGTCCGTCCAGATCTATCTGGAGGACGTTGAGAATTTTCTCTCAAATCTTCAGCGGCTAAAGGATTCAGGCAAATTCGACCTAAGGAAAGACACCTTCAGCGTTGCACAATCAACGCTGCTTCCCTGCGTTGACGCCAACATCGCCGGACGTTACACGCCTATACGGTTTGTAACTACGAGCGAATCTTCACGCTCCGCACTCGAGTATCTCAGCCGCGGAATGGCCTACGGCTACTCGCTGGGCGATTGCGTGCCCAATGACGGATTCGCGATCTCGGCGGCCGATTCGAAATTCAACGTCGATCTCGACAGCAAGGCATTTTCGATCGACGTTCGCGTCAAAAAGCAGGACCCGCGGCGTGCCCTCGAGTTGATCAGATCGCTCGAGAGCACCATAAGGCTTTATCACGTCAATTCCACTCGCGTCCGAGAACGTCT
This sequence comes from uncultured Chloracidobacterium sp., assembly GCA_964545145.1. Taxonomy (GTDB): domain Bacteria; phylum Acidobacteriota; class Blastocatellia; order Pyrinomonadales; family Pyrinomonadaceae; genus OLB17. The sequence goes on from CAZJFB010000037.1 coordinate 28,613, forward strand.
GATCGAACGCACGACATTTCGTGCGGATAACGATCAGGTTTTTGTCAAAACTCGCCTTCCCAGGGCAGACCTGGACTTGCTGCTTGCCAAAGGCGCAAAGTAGCGGCGAGCTCATCGAAACCAACTCGTCATTTCCGTCGGAACGCAGGCTGCCAGCCTGTGTGTAATTAGGAAGCAGACTGTCAGTCTGCATTCCGACAAAAGGAAACCATGGCAACAAATAAGTTTGCAGATAAACTAGTTAAGAAGATCTTTGGTTCTTCGAGTGATATTTTCCTCAAGAACGTCAAACCAATAATTCAGCAGATCAGTGACTGGGAACCCCGGCTCACGGCGATGTCGGACGAAGAACTCCAGGCACAAACGCCGAAGTTCAAGGAGATGATCGCCCGTCATATCGAGGGCATCGACGATAAGGAACAAAGGCGAAAGGCGGAGCAGGAGATACTGCATCAAATTCTGCCTGAGGCTTTTGCAACCGTCCGCGAGGGCTCACGCCGCGTGACCGGGATGCGTCACTTTGACGTGCAGATGATCGGCGGCGTCGCCCTGCACCAGGGCCGCATCGCCGAGATGCGAACGGGTGAGGGTAAGACGCTCGTTGCGACCTTGCCTAGTTACTTAAATGGCCTTACTGGCCGCGGTGTCCATGTGGTCACCGTCAACGATTATCTCGCAAGTCGCGATGCCGAGTGGATGGGCCGCATTCACAAGTTTCTCGGCCTCACGGTCGGCTGCATCCAGAACGATATGGACGACGTCGAGAGAAAGGACGCCTACGGCTGCGACATCACGTACGGGACGAATAACGAATTCGGCTTCGATTACCTGCGTGACAATATGAAATTCGATGTGGAGTCACTAGTCCAGCCGGACCATTACTTTGCGATCATCGACGAGGTTGACTCGATCCTGATCGACGAGGCTCGAACGCCGCTCATTATTTCCGGTGCCTCGGACGAAGCGACCGACAAGTACTACACCGCCAACCAGATCATCCCGCAACTCGAAAAGGGCCACAAGGATGAGGAAACAAAGGTCACCACGGGCGACTATCTGCTTGATGAAAAGAACCACTCGGCGGTTCTGACGGAACAGGGCGTGTCTAAGGCTGAGCGTCTGCTCGGCGTCGCGAATCTCTACGACCCGGCAAACATGGACATGCTTCACTGTGTTGAGCAGGCCCTGAAGGCACATACGCTTTACAAGCTAGACCACCATTACGTCGTACAGGAAGGTGAGGTGATCATCGTTGACGATTTTACCGGACGTCTGATGCACGGACGACGATGGTCCGACGGGCTGCACCAGGCTGTCGAGGCAAAAGAGGGCGTCAAGATCGAGCGCGAGAACCAGACGCTTGCCACGATCACGCTGCAGAACTACTTCCGAATGTACGAGAAGCTCGGCGGCATGACCGGTACGGCTGAGACCGAGGCCGAGGAATTCAATACAGTTTACGGCCTCGACGTAGTTCAGATCCCGACAAATATGCCGATGGTCCGCAAGGACGGCTCGGATGTCATCTATCGTACTTTGCCCGAAAAATGGGATGCGGTGGTCGATGAGATCAAGGAACTTCACGCCAAAGGCCAGCCCGTGCTGGTCGGTACCGTTTCGGTCGAGAACTCTGAACTGGTCGCTGCCAAGCTAAAGGCGATCGGCGTCCCGCACAATGTGCTGAACGCCAAGTACCACGAACGTGAGGCTGAGATCGTCGCCCAGGCTGGCCGCAAAGGAGCTGTAACCATCGCCACGAACATGGCCGGCCGCGGTACTGACATATTGCTCGGCGGCAATCCCGAGTTCCTTGCCCGCGAATATCTGAAACGTCAGGAGATCAATCCGGACGAGGCGACCGAGGAGCAATTTGAGGTTGAGCTGCGAAAGGCAAAGTCGGTCGTCGCCGAGGAACACAGGGAAGTGGTCGCCGCGGGCGGCTTGCATATTCTCGGCACTGAGCGTCACGAATCGCGGCGTATCGATAACCAGCTTCGCGGACGTGCCGGCCGCCAGGGCGACCCGGGCTCGTCGCACTTTGTACTCTCGCTCGAAGACGACCTGATGCGTATCTTCGCCGGCGACAAGGTTCGGGCCATGATGGAATGGCTCGGCATGGAAAAGGGCGTCGCTATCGAATCAAAGACCGTATCGCGTCAGATAGAGCGTGCCCAAAAGGCCGTCGAGGCTCGCAACTTTGAGACACGCAAACACGTGCTCAAATATGATGACGTGATGAATCGCCAGCGTGAAACGATCTACGGGCTGCGAAGGCAGTTGATGTTCGAACCTGAACATCGTGAGTACCTTCTCGGCGAGAATGGCGTCGCGCGAGACCTGCTGCACGACCTTACGGGCAGCTTCCTGCCTATGACCGCTTCGCCCGATAGTTGGGATGTGGATACCTACGCCGCCGAGATCGAGAGCATTTACGCGATCGACCCTGCACGCGACGCCGGTGTTGATTTCAAGAAGATGAATCCCGACCAGATCGAAGATGCCATCTGGCAAAAGGCGATCGCCAGCTACGAGGCAAAGGAAAAGCTTGCGGGCGCGGAATCGCTGCGTGCTTACGAGCGTTACATCATGCTCAATATCATCGACTCGCAGTGGAAGGACCACCTTCTCTCGATCGATCAGGTAAAACAGGGCATCGGCCTCGTCGGCTATGGGCAAAAGGACCCGCTTGTCGAGTACAAAAAGCAGTCCTTCGATATGTTTCAAGACATGCTCGACCGTATCGATACCAATACCTGTAAGTCGCTGTTCCACCTACAGATCATGACGCAGGACGAGCAGGAGGAGCGCGAGCGTCTCGAACGCCTCGAGATGCAGCGCGCGAGAAGGCAGGCAGCGGGAATGGCGTTCACGGGTGCGATGGCCACCGCCGACGCGGCCGGAGCCGAGGCCGCTCGGCATACGCCTTTCGTCCGCGACCAGCCGAAAGTCAAGCCGAATGATCCGTGCTATTGCGGCTCGGGCAAGAAGTTCAAGAAATGCCACGGCGC
>CAZJFB010000038.1:0-27288 GCA_964545145.1 uncultured Chloracidobacterium sp.
AGTAAAGCAGAAATTGCTTTCGTTGATCTTTGAAAATTTGAATACCATCATGCCAGCCGGAGCTGATCGCTTCGAGAGACTGGCCTGCCTCGATCTGCTTGCGGATCGTGTCGGTACCGCACACGACGTCGAATGGATTTACGTCAAAGACATACTCGTACGGGTCTCGCTTCCATTCGAATTTGTCGGTGTACATATCGTAAACCGTCTTGATCATTGCGATACCGACGATCACAGGGGTGAACGCTTCGCGATCGGTAACGTGGATCTGAACTCCGCCGCATGTCCGCTCTGCGCACTTCTGAAACGTCGGACGAAAAAATACGTGGCGAAACTTCACCCCTTCGAACTTGTATTCGTCGAGTGCATCCACCCATTGGTAAGGATCGATGAATGGGGCCCCGTTCAGTTCGAATGGTTTGGTGGTCCCGCGGCCTTCGCTAAGTTCGGTTCCCTCGACATGGACGGTAGCCGGGAAGACGACGCAGGTGTCCACCGTCGGAATGTTCGGTGACGGCAAGATCCACGGCAGGCCGGTCTCGTCGCCCCACATTTCGCGGCGCCAACCGTTCATCTCGATGACCTCGAGGTCACAGCCGATCCCAAAATGCTCGTTAAACATCTTGGCAAGTTCGCCTATCGTCATTCCGTGGCGCGTTGGGAGTTCAAATTGGCCTACGAACGATTTGAACTCGTGTTCGGTAATGTTGCCCTCGATCGCGTTTCCGTTGATGGGATTCGGACGGTCGCAAACGACGACCTTTTTGCCAAATTGCTTTGCCGCACGCATGCAATTTGCCATCGTGTAAACGAAGGTATAGATGCGGCAGCCGACATCCTGCAGATCGATGACGAAAGTATCGATGTCGCGGACCATCTCCTCGGTGGGTATGCGCGTCTCGCTGTAGAGCGAATAGACCATGATGCCTGTCCGCTCGTCGACAGCATGCGGCGTCTCGATCATGTTGTCCTGAAGGTCGCCGCGGATCCCGTGCTGCGGGCCAAAGAGTGTAGTTAGTCGAAACTCGTCGCGCGCCGCCAGAACATCCGCCGTGTGGGCAAACGTGTCAGGCATCACCGATGCTTGATTGCACACCAATCCAACGCGCTGGCCGCGAATGACATCGATCTTCTCGTCCAACAGACGCTCGATACCGAGCCGAACCCTTTCTTGCCTCATAAATCAAAATAATAGCCCAAGCTTTCGCCAGGGCTACATCCGGTCTGATTGAATTAGATCACCTGTTATTTCTTTTTCGCTGCCGGCTTCTTAGCTGCCGGCTTTTTTGCCGCAGGCTTAGCGGCTGCCTTCGCGGCCGGTTTTGCAGCGGGCTTAGCCGCCGCCTTTGCCGCCGGTTTTGCAGTAGGCTTGGCGTCGGCGTCTACCACCGGAGCGTCCGGGGCATGCTTGCCAACTGAAGCAACACCGTTCTCCATCGATTTGGCGGTCTTGTACATTTCGCTCTTGCCGATCGGCTCGCCATTAGCGGCCTTCATGACAAAATACGGCGAACCGTCCTTTGCGGTCTTGCGTTCGAAACGCTTGTCATTGCCCGCGTTCTTTTTTACGGACGTAATACCTTTGACAGCAGCCGCACGTGAATCGTAGGCTTCGCTCGTCAGGATTATCTGGCCATTGCTGGCCTTAAGGTTGAAACGGAATTTGCCGGTCTTGCCAGCCTTGATCTCAAATTTACCTGCCATAGTAATATCTCCTCAAAGAGTTTGTTTAATAAGGTCTTCGCCTTTTAACAGCGAATAAAATATGTCACAACAGCGCGCCCGTTGCAACCCTGCTTACTCAAGAAAGTCGTGCGGCATATCACGCGGCTTGAGGTTATTACGGACGATGACCCTAGCACAGCCATTCCATCTGAGGATCGAGTCGTCATTACCCGCAGGCCTCATTGCCTCGGCCGTCTCGAAACACTCCATCGCCTGCCGAAAGAGTTCATACGCACCGATGCCGCCTTTTGCGAGCGTGGCCTTGGCCCGACGCTCATACATGATGCCCGAATAATATGTACGTTCGTAGTCACCGTGGATACGCATCAGATACTCGGTCACTCGGGCATCACCAATGGCATAGTCCTTTCCAAATCGGTCGCTCATCGCGAGCACTATGTTCTTCAGTGCCTCCTGATTGTCCGGATCTACCTCCAGAACATCCAGGTAAATACTCTCGGCGGCTCCCGGCTCATTCAACAGCCGATATCGATTAGCCTTTTCGAGTGCGGCCGGTATCGCATCAGGTGACAGTCTCTTTAGCTCGAACATGTTTTACCTTTTCCTGAACAGTTTCACGAGTTTCTTCAGCGGATCGTAGTGCTCATCAACAACTCTCTCTTTCAGCGGAATAATAGCATTATCCGTTATGGTTATGTGCTCCGGACACACCTTTGTACAGCACTTGGTGATATTGCAGTAGCCAATGCCAAAAAGGTCCTTTAAGTCCTTGGTGCGGTTCTCCGTGTCAAGCGGGTGCATTTCGAGAGCGGCCGAATAGACAAGGAACCTTGGGCCGATAAATTCCTCGTGCTTTGCGTGGTCCCGCAAAACATGGCAAACGTCCTGGCAAAGATAGCACTCGATACATTTGCGAAACTCCTGTACGCGGTCAACATCAGCTTGCTGCATCCGCCAGGTGCCGTCCTCAGCATCGGGCTCACGAGGTTTGAATTTCTTGATCCGCTTCTTGACGTCGTAATTCCATTTAACATCCGCGATCAAATCCTTTATCGGCGGGAAAGCCCGCATGGGCTCGATCGTAACAGGCTTGTCCAATGGGATGGTATCGAGTCTGGTCATGCACATCAGCTTTGGCATGCCGTTGATCTCGGCCGAACAGGAGCCACACTTGCCCGCCTTGCAGTTCCATCGGCAGGCAAGATCCGGCGCCGACTCGGCCTGTATCTGATGTACAGCGTCAAGCACGACCATGCCCTCGGTCACTTCGGTCTGGTAATCGACCATCTCGGCCGTTTCACGGTCACCTCGCCTGATGCTGAATGTCGCTTTCTGCATATTAGACCTAGAGGATAGTCATCCTCACCCCATCTCCTCTATTACGGCCTTTAACTCGTCGGGCATCTCCGGTATCGGCTCACGCCTGATCTCCATGCCGCCGGTATCGCCCTTCTTCAGAACAAAATTGAAGCCGGCATACTCGGGATCCTTTGCAGGATGATCGTCACGAAAATGTCCGCCGCGACTCTCCTTTCTTTCAATGGCCGCTCGCGTGATCGCCTCGCTGACGGTGAGCAGGTTGTGGAGGTCAAGCGCCGTATGCCAGCCGGGGTTAAAATCGATGTTACCGGGAACGAACGTCCTCGCCGCACGGCTTCTGAGTACGTCAAGACCGTTGAGAGCATCGATCATCTCATCATGCGTTCGCACGATGCCGACATGGCCCTGCATCAGGTTTTGCAGATCGCTCTGTATGGCATAAGGGTTCTCGCCGCCTTCGCGTTCGAATGGCTCGAGCGCAGCCCTTGCCCTAGAGTCGATCTGCCCAGGATCAGCGGAACCCTGGGAATTCTCTTTTGCAAACTTAGCGGCGTACTCACCCGCCCTCTTGCCAAATACGATAAGGTCAGATAGTGAATTCCCGCCCAACCGGTTAGCTCCGTTTATACCCGCCGCACACTCGCCGGCGGCGAACAGGCCGGGCACGCTTGATGCCTGAGTGTCTCCATCGACACGGATACCACCCATGATGTAATGCGTTGTCGGCCCAACCTCCATCGGCGTCGTGGTTATGTCGAGGTTCGCAAGCTGCATGAATTGGTGATACATTGACGGCAGCTTTTTCTTGATGTGCTCCGGCGCGTTTTGGATCTTTTCTTTTATCCACGCAATATCCAAAAACACACCGCCATGCGGCGATCCCCGTCCCGCCTTGACCTCTCGAATTATGCACCGGGCAACATGGTCCCGCGTCAACAGCTCAGGCGGACGCCGGGCGTTCTTGTCGCCTGTCACGTATCGCCATCCTTCTTCTTCACTATCAGCGGTCTGTGCCTTGTAGTTGTCAGGAATGTCGTCAAACATGAACCGGTGGCCTTCGCTGTTCTTGAGGACACCGCCTTCTCCACGCACTCCCTCAGTAACCAGGATACCGCGAACGCTCGGGGGCCATACCATGCCCGTCGGATGGAATTGAATGAATTCCATATCTATCAGCTCGGCTCCAGCATCAAAGGCAAGTGCATGGCCATCACCCGTACCTTCCCAGGAATTTGACGTGATCTTATAGGCCCTTCCGACGCCGCCGGTCGCAAGCACAAGTGCTTTGCATTTGAAAACACGAAATCGTCCGTGCTCGCGTTCGTAGGCGAGGCATCCGACGACGCGGTCACCATCCTTCAATAGCGACAGCACCGTCACCTCCATGTAGACCTCGATGCCCTGATGGACGCCGTGGTCTTGTAGCGTGCGAATGAGTTCCAATCCGGTGCGGTCGCCGACATGAGCGAGCCGAGGATAACGGTGTCCGCCGAAGTTCCGCTGCAAGATCTTACCGTCTTTCGTGCGATCGAAAACCGCGCCCCAGGCCTCAAGTTCTCTGACCCGGTCGGGTGCCTCTTTGGCATGAAGTTCGGCCATACGCCAGTTATTGACGTACTGGCCGCCTCGCATGGTATCGGCAAAATGGACCCTCCAATTGTCGCGGTCATCGACATTGCCCATCGCCGCCGCCATGCCGCCCTCGGCCATAACGGTGTGAGCCTTGCCGAGCAGCGACTTGCATATCAGCCCGACGCTGACACCGTGGGCGGATGCCTCGATAGCAGCCCTTAACCCGGCGCCGCCGGCACCGATAACGATCACATCGTGTTCGAATGTTGGGTAATCCGCCATCAAAATAACCTAAGGTCCGTCCAGATGCCCATCGAACACATCCGAACGTAAAAGTCCGAAAATCCAACCCAGAAAAGCGAAAACCATGCGAACATCATGTGCCGCGTGTTTAGGCGGCTGACGAACTGGTAGACCTTGAACCGCGCGGCTCTTTTGGAAAGCTCATCGAACCGGCCGCCGACAAGATGCCGAAAGCTGTGGCATCCCAGCGTGTATGAGCCCAACAGGATGACATTCATCGTTAACACCAGCGAGCCAACCCCGATGCCGAAGTGCCGCCTACCGTCCGCCCCGAGAAAGAAGTAACTCGTGACCGCATCGTAGAGCAGGATGACAACAAAGATCAGTGCAAGGTAAAGGAAATATCGATGGACGTTCTGAAGGATGAGCGGGAACTTACGTTCGCCGCGATAGTTGTGACGAGGCTCGCCTACCGCACACGAGGGCGGATCGGCCCAAAACGCCTTATAGTAAGCTCCACGATAGTAATAGCATGTGAAGCGGAATCCGCCGGGCGCCCACAGGATGAGCATCGCCGGCGTCATTAACAGGAATTTCGGTATCCATGCCGGCCATGATCCGAGCCATGAATGCTCGGTCAGCGGCTGGCCCGAAGCTTCCCAGATGAGCGGCGAATACATCGGCGAAAGATATGGGCCGAAGGAATAGTGCTGGCCCTGGAACGCCGCCCATGTCGAGTAAACGATGAACGCCGAAAAGCCGAGGAATGTAAGTAACGGCGCAACCCACCACGTGTCTTTGCGCATCGTCTGGCCAAAGCCTCGGCGTTGAATCGAAACCAGATTAGATGCCATAAGAACAGCGAGCTAACGATCGACCTACCACTAGTTATCTATGTGAAACTGCTAAAGTTGTACGCGAATTCATCGGTTAAGTCAAGGAAATGTCGGGATCGACGGGAATGCGATTTTCAACTACTGTGCCGTCCGCCCATAAAGCCGAGAAAGCTCCAAGAGTCGGTTCTCGATCTCATTATTAAGCGTCCCGTCCTCTAGCCGCCATTCCCAATTCCCGATGTCCGTCCCAGGCACATTCATCCGGGAATCACTGCCCAAACCGAGCAGGTCCTGAACGGGAATGATCGCGATATTTGAGACCGACGCCATCGCGGTCCTTATGAGATCCCAGTGAACTTCCAGTGCTGGAACTTGGAGATATTCTTTGAGATGTTCCTTGACCTCTTCCGGGGCGGAAACATACCATCCCGCAACAGTGTCATTGTCATGCGTACCCGTATACACGATGGAGTTTGAAGTATAGTTGTGGGGAAGATCCCGATTCCTCGCATCGCCGCCAAAGGCGTACTGTAGGATCTTCATCCCAGGGAATCCGAATAAGTCGCGAAGGGCTTCGACCTCCGGCGTAATCGACCCTAGGTCCTCTGCAACGATCGCCATTTTGCCAAGTCTTCTCTTCAAAGTATTGAAGAGTTCGCGACCCGGAACATTTCGCCAGCGGCCGTTCTCCGCTGTTGCCTCGTCGCCCGGCACCTCCCAGTTCCTGACAAAACCAATGAAATGATCCAGACGCACCGCATCGGCGCATCTAAGCGCACTTGCGACTCGGGCAGTCCACCATCCAAAATCGTCGGCCATCATCGCTTCCCAGTCATAAATGGGATTTCCCCATAATTGGCCTGTCTCGGAGAAATAGTCGGGCGGCACACCGGCGACCATTTTGGGAGTTCCATCCGCATTTAGTTTGAACTGCGACTGATTGCACCAAACATCGGCGGAGTCGAGAGCGACAAATATCGGAAGGTCACCCAGAATGCGTATCCCGTTCGAGTTTGCGTATTTCTTCAGCGCCGTCCATTGCCGAAATATAAGAAATTGGATAAATTTCTCCGCTTGTATCTCGCGAGCAAACTGAGCTCTAACCGTCTCTAGAACCGACACTTCGCGAAGTCTTAATGGCTCAGCCCATTCGAACCAAGGCCTCTGCTCATGTGTGTTTTTCAGGACAACAAAGAGCGCATAATCGTCCAACCACCAAGAATTCTCATTCACGAAAGAGGTGAGATCACTCTGAAGTTCCCGGGAACCCGAAGACCGAAACCGGGAAAACGCCGTCGTGAATAAACCCTGCTTCCATTTGGCAACAGAGGAAAAGTCTACCTTGCGACGGTCGAAGGCCGGGATTGAAGCAATGTCGTCATCATCTAAAAGCCCCTCGCCCACCAATCTTTCCGGTGAAATAAGGAGGGCGTTTCCGGCAAACGCCGAATATGAGCTGTATGGAGAATTACCCTCTCCGGTTGGCCCTGATGGAAGAATCTGCCACCAGGATTGTCCCGCATTGATCAAGAAGTCAACAAACTTGAAAGCCTCGTCACCAAGGTCGCCGATCCCAGATCTACCGGGCAGCGAAGTTGGATGTAAAAGCAGTCCGGAGGCCCGTTCTGATAACATCAGACAATCTTAGCGCAAAGCGATCTTCGCTGCCCCAGACGGGACAGTTGTCGGAAACCTTCACTTTTGCAACCTACTTGCTGCAGAGTTCGAGATCGTTGCTACAAGACTGTGGAAATGGTTCAATATTCGCAAGATGAGCTTTCACATCTACCGTAATCTGACGGCTCTCAATGAGCTTGGGCCGATCGAGGCTGAGGCTGCCTTTTTTAACTGCTGCGGCTCGCATGAATGGGCGCGGCAGATGGAAAAGGCACGGCCTTTCAGGATGGTGAACGATCTGCTTGCGTCAGCGGAACGAATTTGGGAAAGCCTTTCGCCCTCTGAGCAGATAAGTGCTTTTGTACCGCCAAATGTGAAAGATGCCGGTCCACACGCTGACTTCGCTGAAGCTACCAACTTGTATAGGTCGAAGTTCGGGTTTATATTTGTGCTAAGTGATCTTGGCAGACCGATAGATGAGATTGTCTCAATTTGTCGAGCCAGACTTGGAAATTCGACCGAAACGGAACTTACTATCGCGATCGAGGAACAAAAGTCAATCACAAGAATAGGTCTGTACAAACTCCTTGAAAGATGAGTGCCATCACCACACATATCCTAGACATCACCTCCGGCAAACCCGGGGCCGGCATTCCGGTCGTGCTTGAACGAAAAACCCATACCGCCGGTTGGCAGACGATCGCTGAAGGAATTACAGATGTTGGGGGGCGAATAAACGATCTCCTCTCGCCCCGAGAAGCATTCCTACCGGGCCACTATCGACTGATCTTTGAGACAGGCCCGTATTTTCTATTGCAGGGCATTGAGTGCTTTTTTCCGCAAGTGACTGTGAGCTTTGTTGTTAAGGATCCTGCTCAGCATTATCACGTACCACTGCTGCTTAGCCCTTTCGGCTACTCGGCATACCGGGGAAGTTAGGTATAGCGTCCATGCTCACCACCTTTTCCAGGGACGATCTCGACGGATATCTGGTTGAGGTGGCATCCATCACCGAGGACTTTTCCATTAGATATCCGTATCAGGGCGGACTTCGACAACCAGTTCATTCCGTTTACGGCGGTGCAAACCTATTCCGCTCGGATACGGTCGCAAAGCTCGGATCGCTTGCCCTTAACTCATTTAGAAAATACGCCTGCGATGCCGAGTCGTTTGGTCGCCTCTTGGAGATTCCGGCTGCTCTGCGGGAAATTGTCTTTACGCGGGTCGAAGAAAAGTTGGCCTCTGGAGCTATCGAAGACTACAGGATAGATTTCGAGGACGGCTATGGCATTCGCTCCGATAGTGAAGAGGACAGTGACGCCGAACGAGCCGCGTCAGCGACTGCCGCTGCTCTCTTGAACGGCGGTCTGCCTGCATTTTTCGGCATTCGGATAAAGCCGCTCTCGGGCGAGCAGGGGCGAAGGGCCCTTCGCACTCTCGATATCTATGTCTCGTCGTTATGTCGGGAAACCGACAGCCGCTTGCCGTCAAATTTCGTGACAACCATCCCAAAGGTCACTTCGCCGAGACAGGTTTCGCTGATCTCGAACGCTCTGGCCAAGCTCGAATCCTGCCTCGGGCTTGCCCAGAACTCGATCAGGATCGAGGTGATGATCGAAACGCCGCAGTCCCTTATCGGGCCCGATGGAAAAGCCACATTGCCGGCCATCATTCATGCCGGAAAGGGCCGGGTCAGAGGCGCTCATTTCGGTACCTATGATTACACGGCAGCATGCGGTATTACGTCGGCCTTTCAAGACATGCTGCATCCGGCATGCGACTTTGCCAGGAACATGATGCAGGTCTCGCTGAGCGGCACAGGCATTTGGCTCGCCGACGGTGCGACGAACATAATGCCCCTCGGCCCGCATCGCGGTAACGAGCTTACAGCCGAACAGATCACCGAAAACTCCACCGTCGTTCATCGAGCATGGAAGCTGCATTACGGCCATTGTCGGCATTCGCTAGCGAGTGGGTTTTATCAGGGTTGGGACCTTCATCCGGCACAGTTACCGACGAGGTATGCGGCCATCTATTCGTTCTTTTTTGAAGGACTCGAAGCCTCGACCGACCGGCTCAAGAACTTCATTGACGCTGCTGCACGATCCACTCTCATCGGCGACATATTTGATGATGCCGCGACAGGGCAAGGACTGCTCAACTTTTTCCTCCGAGCAGTGAATTGTGGGGCGATGGCAGAAGAAGAAGCGGCTCAGCTAACCGGGCTCTCGCTCGATGAATTTCGCTCCGCCTCATTCGAAAAGGTCCTCAGTAACCGCCTAGGATGACCTCTGCGGTCAGTCTACCCCAAGCAGGATATCCATCGTTAATTGATCGAGCCGTTCGTATTTCAGCCCTTTGGACGCCAATGCCTTTCGATCAAAGTGCTTCGAGAGAACCTCGGTAAATCCGCCGAGCCCCGAAATGCGGTCTGTCGCGACGATCTCGTCCAGTATCTCGCGAATACCGGCGTGCTGGTTCCAACGACGAGCCTTCTCCTTAAGTATTAGGTATGTTCTCATGCACCCGCTCGCGAAATCTTTGACTCCCTCAAAGTCCTCCGTCCGGTATGCGTGAGCATCGAAATGCCGTGGTCCGGAATAACCAACATCTTCCAGGAATTTCACCAGCCAGAATGCCCCTTTCGGATTTGCCGAACCGAAACGCAGGTCCTGGTCGTATCTACCCGGAACTTGATCGTTCAGATCTATATGAAATAGCTTTCCTGCCTCCCATGCCTGAGCAACTGCATGCATCATGTTGAGCCCCGACATCGTCTCGTGGGCGACCTCGGGATTCACACCAACCATTTCTTTGTGGTCGAGCGTCTCGATGAAAGCCAGGTACGCTCCGGTCGTCGCGAAATAGATGTCTGCACGGGGCTCGTTAGGTTTTGCCTCGAGCGCAAAGCGGTAGCCGAATCGTTGCGATATGTTGTACTCACACAGGTAATTGAGTGCCTCCCGAAAACGCTTGATCGCATCGGGCACACTGCGGCAGGCGTCTGTCTCGACGCCTTCGCGGCCGCCCCAAAGCACGAAGGTCTCCGCACCGAACTCGGCCCCGAGTTCCATCGCCCGCATCGTCTTTTGAATGGCGTACGCCCGCACATTGGCGTCATTTGCAGTAAACGCACCGTCGCGAAATACCGGTTCGTAAAACAGATTGACCGTCGCCATCGGTACCTTGATATTGTTCGCCTCGCACGCCTGTCGAAATTCAACTACGATCCGGTCGCGTTCGGCAACGGTCGCATCGATCGGTACCAGATCATTGTCGTGAAAATTCACGCCATAGGCACCAACCTCGGCAAGCAATTTAACCGCATCAACAGGCGAAAGAGTCTCTCGTACCGCATCACCAAACGAATCGCGTCCGCGATTCCCGACGGTCCATAGTCCGAATGTAAATTTATGCTCCGGCTTCGGAGAATATTTGTCAGTCATGATCTCAGGTAGAAATGAGGGCCTCTTAGGCCCGGTTCTTTAGTGCCCCATACAATCCGCGATACTTCTGGTAATTCCTTTCCAGAACCTCGATCGCTGCAACATTGGGTTCGATTACGTCCTTTGTCCTGATGGTGGCACAGGCTGCATCAACCGTAGGCCACGCACCGGCTCCGACGCCAGCGAGGATCGCCGCTCCAAATGCCGCGCCTTCATCGGCCTCGATCGTCTCTACAGGCAATCCAAATACGTCCGCCTGAATCTGCCGCCAAAGCCGCGAATGTGAACCGCCCCCGCCGAGACGGACCGAATCTATTTGGGTCCCAAGCCCACGAAAGATCTCGACGGCATCCCGCAGGCTGAATGCGACGCCCTCCATGACCGAGCGTGTGAGATGTCCGCGATCATGGCTGGCCGTAAGCCCGACGAACGCGGCCCTGGCGTTCGGATCAAGGTGCGGCGTCCGCTCGCCCATCAAGTAGGGCAGCCAGAGCACCCCGCCGGAACCAGGGGGAACTGCAGAAGCTTCGGCATCAAGCTCCGAAAACGAGACATCGCTCGCAAATCTCTCGCGGAACCAGTTAAGGCTTAGCCCGGCGGCGAGCGTAACGCCGGTCATGTGCCATCGGCTCGGTATTGCATGACATAGTGTGTGAACACGGCCCCTCAGATCAAGTTTCGGCGAGTCGGTTACTACAAATACGACGCCTGACGTACCGATGGTGACGCTCATCATCCCCGCCCGCACGATGCCCATGCCTATCGCGTCTGCCGCGTTATCGCCTGCTCCGGCAACGACCGCAGTGCCTTCCTTCAGTCCGGTCGCCTCGGCCCCGGCACGCGATACTTTGCCTGTGATCTCCGCCGATTCAAACACCTCAGGCAGCTGAGATCGACTTATGCCGAATTCATCGAGCACCACATCGCACCACTTGCGGCGTTTCACGTCAAACATCAGCGTCCCCGACGAGTCTGCGACATCGCTTGCCTTGTCGCCTGTCAGCCGCAGGCGAATGTAGTCCTTTGGAAGCAGAATGCTTCGCACATTCGACCAATTCTCGGGCTCATTCTCCTGAAGCCAAAGCACCTTTGGCAGCGTGAAGCCAGTTATAGCAGGATTGCAGACAAGGTCAATAAGCCGTTCGGCTCCGATCCTTTCCGTTATTTCAAGACATTGATCTTCTGTTCGCTGATCGCACCAAAGCAGGGCCGGACGAATGGCCTTATCAGCGGCATCAACAAAGACGGAACCGTGCATCTGCCCGGAAAAGCTCACCGCACTGATCTCATCCGACGATATTCCAGACGCAAGTACCTCTCGGACCGCGGATGCAGAGGCACGCCACCAATCATCGGGACTCTGTTCGGCCCAGCCCATTTGCGGCGACGCAAACGGTTCGTGCTCGACGGTTGCCGAGGCACATGGACTTCCCTTCTCGTCGATCACGACCGCTCTCGAACCGCCCGTTCCGATGTCTAGACCCAAGAACTTCATTCAGGCAACCGCTTTACCGAGATCATACTTCTGTGATCCAAATGCACGATCCGCGTCTATCTTCATTATCAATGCGGACCGAGACACGCCAATATACATCCGACGCTTTTGCGATATAACGATGTTAGTTACACTATCTTACACTACACGCCCCGAGACAATGGAAGATCTCTATTCACTCAAAACGCCCTCGCTCGTGCTTGATGCAGATCGTGTTCGACGCAATGCCAGACGCATAAGCAATATCGCTGCGGGTAACGGCGTTGATCTGAGGCCGCACATAAAGACCCATAAGTGCGTGGAGGTCGCACGCATCCAGACCGAAGGCCATTTCGGCGGCATCACCGCATCGACGCTTGCCGAGGTGCGGGCATTTGCTGCGAACGGATTCAACGACATTACATACGCGGTGCCTATTGAGATCGGTAAATTCCTGGAAACCGTCGAGATAGTAAGACGCGGCGTCAAACTCAACCTGATCACCGACGATCTCGAGACCGTCAGGCTACTCGATGACGCCGCCTGGAATTCCGATGTGGAATTCGATGTCTTTCTTAAGGTGGACTCAGGTTATCACCGTTGCGGCGTTGAACCGCACGATCCCGCCGCACTCGAGATCTCGCGGGCTCTCGCGGACGCTCGCAATCTGCGTTTCGCCGGCATCCTGACTCACGCGGGACACTCATACCACGGTGGCTCAAAGGAAGAGATCGCTTCGATCGCCGCTCGAGAACGGGATGTGATGTCGCAATTTGCTACGTTGCTTCGAGGCACCGATATCGATGTGCCGACGGTGAGCATCGGTTCGACGCCGACGATCACCCATATCGACCACCTTCGCGGAATAGATGAGATACGGCCCGGAAACTACGTCTTTTTTGATACGACGCAGGCCACATTGGGCAGTTGCGGATTTGCAGACTGCGCGCTGTCCGTACTTTCTGCGGTGACGCACGTCAGCCGTACACACAAAAAGGTCGTTATTGACGCCGGGGCGATCGCGATCTCTAAAGATCGTGGGGCGATCGATCTTGACGCCTCATGCGGATATGGCAGAGTACTTGATCTCGAGGGGAACGACCTCGGCCTTCGCCTGAACTCGCTGTCGCAGGAACACGGCGAGATGCAAGTCGAGGATGATACTGTTTTTGACAAGCTCACTGTCGGCTCCCGTGTGAGGATACTTGCCAATCATTCATGCCTTACGGCGGCGCAGCATTCGCACTACAATGTGCTGGAAGGCGATAAGATCGCGGACAGATGGCAAATACACCTCGGATGGTGAACGTCTATGAAACGGTTATCATTGATCGCGGCCCTTTTTATTTTCGCGATGAACAATTCAGCTCATTCGCAATCGATGGATAAGGTAAAAGACGAACTCAAACGCTTCGACGCCCTCTACCAAAAGGGCATGAAGGACTATGAGATCGTAGGCGGCGCGTTCCTTATGGTGCATGAAGATCAGATCATCGATCATCGCACCTTTGGAATGGCTCATATCGCAAACAAGTACGCGGTGGATGCTGACACCATCTTCCATTGGGCGTCGATCACTAAGACGCTTACTGGAATTGCGATCATGCAGCTTCGCGACCGAGGGCGGCTGAAGCTAGGCGATCCGATAACAAAACATGTTCCGGAACTGCGCGAGGTGCATAACCCATTCGGCTCGATGGATGAGATCACTATCGGCATGCTGATGTCACATACGGCGGGCTTTCGCGGCGGCACTTGGCCATTTGGCGGCGACAAAGATTGGCATCCGGCGGAACCGACCAAATGGTCGCAGCTTGTAGCGATGATGCCGTACACCGAAATACTCTTCAAGCCGGGCAGTAGGTACAGTTATTCAAATCCGGGAATAGTTTACCTTGGTAAAGTCATTGAGCGTTTGTCAGGAGAGGACTTTGAGGTATACATGGAAAAGAATGTGCTCCGTCCGCTAGACATGCGCAGTAGCTATT
Organism: uncultured Chloracidobacterium sp.; assembly: GCA_964545145.1. GTDB lineage: Bacteria > Acidobacteriota > Blastocatellia > Pyrinomonadales > Pyrinomonadaceae > OLB17. The sequence continues at coordinate 14,183 of CAZJFB010000038.1, forward strand.
ACGACACTACGCCTTATCACCTCTTGAAGCATCGCTCTCATAGCTATTCGATCTCGCGCGATGGCAAGATGACAGAGGGACGCTTCGACATGGATACCGGCATTACCGTTTCGAATGGCGGACTTAACGCACCCCTGACCGACATGGCGAAGTATCTAAAGTTCCTGATAGGCGATCCGAAGCGCCAAACCGAATATGACGTTATCCTGAAACGTTCGAGCCTCGAAGAAATGTTCGTCCCGGTAATGGAGATTCTCGACGAGCCGAAAGATGGCAGCGGCCGCCGCGACCAGATAGGCCGGTCATTCTTTGTCGAGGACAATTTCGGCCAACGGTTCATCGGCCACAGCGGACATCAGAATAACTTTGCTCTACATTTTTACTACAGCCCGACGGCACGGGCGGCCTACATAATTGCGTTTAACACCTGGCGTGACGGCACTTCTGCCGATCCAAAGGCCAATACCGACCGGCTGGATGCCGAACTCAAGAACTATCTGTTTGAAAAAGTCTTTCCGCTATTTCCCAAGAAATGACCGCACTCACATCGCGTATGAAACAATCACTTAAAATCCTTGTCTTTTGCACCTTCGCATTGATCTTCGGAGCATGCATGCAGAAACCGGTCTCAAACAACGCGGCAGCAAACGTTCAGCCATCAGGAAAGGTAAGGATCGGTTTTGCTATGGACGCCCTGAAGCAGGAGCGATGGCAAAAGGACCGCGATCTTTTTCTGAAGCGTGCCGCCGAGCTCGGGGCTGAGGTCATCTTGCAGACCGCCGACGGCAGCGACGAAGCACAGATGAAGCAGGTCGAGAGCCTTCTGACTCAGGGCATTGATGTGCTGGTGATCGTGCCGCACAACGCCGAAGTTGCAGGAGCGATGGTCGAAATGGCCAGAAAACAGGGCGTTCCGGTCGTTTCATACGACAGGTTGGTTAAAAACAGCGCGCCCGACCTTTATGTTTCGTTCGACAATGAACGCGTCGGTGAGCTTCAGGCCAAATACCTATTCGAAAAGGCTCCTACGGGAAATTATGTACTTATCGGCGGTGCTCCTACCGACAACAATTCGCTTCTCCTGCGAAAAGGGCAGCTAAACATCCTGCAGCCGGCCATCGACAGCGGTGCCATCAAGATCGTTGCGGATCAATGGGCGAAAGAGTGGCTCGCCGAGGAAGCTTTGAAGCACGCGGAAAACGCGCTCACGCAGAACGACAATAATGTGGTCGCTATGGTCGTCTCGAATGACGGCACCGCCGGTGGAGCGATCGAGGCCCTCAAGACCCAGGGGCTCGCTGGCAAAGTTCTCGTCTCAGGACAAGACGCCGAGCTCGGAGCACTCCAACGAGTCGTCGCCGGAACGCAGACGATGACCGTCTATAAGCCGATCTCAAGGCTCGCCCCGGCAGCCGTCGAAGCCGCCATTGCTCTGGCCAAAAAAGAGAAACTCAACACCACACGCACCGTCAACAACGGAAAGATCGACGTCCCGTCGATCCTCGTCGAGCCTATCTCGATAGATAAGAATAACGTTGATCTTGTAATAAATGACGGCTTTCAAAAGCGAGAAGATGTTTACAAAAGGCCTTAACACTCACCTTTCGGCCGGTGTGGATACGGGTCTTATGATCGTTCGGATCCTCAAGAAACCGACGTCGTATGCTGCCTCATCGCTTGATGATGAATGCAGCAATCGCCCGCATCAAAGGAAATTTCGCGATCAACCTTCCGAACGGTGTGAAGTTCATACGATTTGACGTAAGTTGACGCAAAGCTACGCGGGAATTTTCACTGTATACCAAGGGAGCGCGGAAAAAGATCTTGTTCCATGGCAAATGAACACAAGAGGAACCGTACGAACGGAGTCAACCAGGATCTCCGCCTAGTCGGAATTCATAGGCGTTATCTTCGAAGATCAATTATGATGGGTCAGATAACCTGGCCACCTCAAGGCCCTTCGAACTAGCTGATCGATGCCAAGGTTTTCTCTACATCGTCCACTAACTGCTGGTCGTATTTTCCCAGAGCATTCTGCTGCTTTAGTTTCTCGAGGATCGATCGTGCGCGGCGAAGCGTCTCAACAGCGACTAACTTTTGAGAAAGCGCGATCTGCATTTTGGCGACGCTTTTGAGCGATTGAGCCAAATCGCGCTGGGCCAGGGTATTTAACTTGTCACCCGCGGCCAGAGATTCGAATATAGCGGCGGAACGTTGAAAATGAGCAAGAGCGTCATTCATGTTACGCCGCTTTTCGCTCGTGTCACCCATTCGAACATGCAGCTTCGCAAGGTCGCGCTGATAGATAATGTTTCGGGGTTCACGTTGGATAAGCTCGTCAAAAATCGTCTGTGAACTTTGCAGATTCGTGTCCGCCTCGGGCAGACGGTTTAGTTTGGCAAACATTATTCCGACCCTGGAGAATGCTCGAGCGAGATTATATCGTGCCTGTGAATCGGCGTTGTCGGCATTTGACGCCTTCTGTGCTATAAGAAGTGCGTGTTGTGCTAATTCCAACGAATGCTGATCTTGCGAATCTTCATAAATGCTGCTCGCAAGCGTATACACCTGCCAGACTGCCGCTTGAATTTCAGAATCTCCCGGCAGTTCGGATATTAGTGAGTCTGCCGAGGCGATCGCTTTCGCCATTTCAGACTCAGCCTCGGGTTGCTGCCCATCCCAAGACAGGGCGTTTCCCAAGTAGGCGAAGCTTTTAGCGGACAGAATTCGCGTTGAGCGTTCCCGTTGATCTAAATTCTTTAGCTCATTTATCGCGCTCTGAAACCGCGGGATCGATTCACCAAATTGGTTATTTGCCGCGAATATTTGTCCATGCTCGATCTCTGCTTGGATCGACGCCATTCTGACGGCAGAAGAATCAGGTGTTTCGGCAAGGAGCCCTTTGTAGATCATATTGGCACGATCAGCATCGCCGAGTGCTCCCTTAACGTCATTTTGCCTGTTTCGAATGGAACTGGCCACGCGTAAGCCCTGAGCAAGTCGTAACTGATTTTCAGCATCGGCGGGCAGCGATTCACGGATTGTCCGGGCCTTCTCAAAACTCGAAATGGCACCTGAATAGTCGCTCAGATTCGGCTTATCGATATTTCCCTGAAGATCGCCGATCTTCTCGTAGGCCGACGCAAGTTCAGCTAGTATTGAAGGATCGTTCCGGCTTTCGTTCGCAAGGTTGTCGAGATAGCTTAACGCTCTGATGACGAGTAATTCACGAGCCTCTGTGGAGCCTGGCAGCCGTTCTATCTTTGGTGCAATTTCGAAGAGCAGCGAATTCGAAAGTTGGCGGACCTCTTGGAACCGCCGTTCAGCACGGTCGCGTTCACGCCGAGCAACGCTGCCCTGCCATATTGAAACGGCGAGCCCTGCAACGACCGCGATCAGGACAATTGCGGCGGCGGCCACAGTGATCTTATTTCTTTGAATAAAGCGCGACGCAAGGTAGCCGAGAGTCGCAGGCCGTGCGGAAACCGGAAGTCCGTTGAGATAGCGTTCGATGTCTTCAGCAAACGCATCTACGGATGGGTACCGTCGTTCAGGTTCTTTGCGCAGAGCTTTCAGGGTTATGTTGTCTAGGTCCTTTGCGACTGAGAACAGAATCGACGAATCGTGTCCATCAAATTTCCGGGAACTGGCTACGACGGACGGTATTGGAGCTTCTGAGGAACCGATCGTCTTTATGATCTCGTCAATGCCTTTTCCTTCGAACGCAAACGGCTTTGAACCCGAAAGCAATTCAAACAGCACGACACCGAGCGAATACTGATCCGATGCAGTCGCCACCGGTTTTCCCATGATCTGTTCAGGAGAAGCATATGCGGGGGTGAATGCCCGAAGTGCGGTCTGAGTAGTCGAAGAATCGGATTCGAATGCTTTAGCTAAACCGAAATCAAGAAGCTTCGGTTCGCCGTCGGCGTTGACCAGGATGTTCGACGGTTTTATATCGCGATGGACAACAAGATTTCGATGAGCATACGCTACTGCTGAACACACTTTAATAAAAAGCCTGAGCCTCTCTTCCGTTGAGAGTCTCTGAGAATCGCAATACTCAATGAAGGTCTGCCCGTCGACATACTCCATCGCGAGAAAAGGCTCACCTTTTTCGCTAATACCTCCATCGTACAGAACCGCGATATTTGGGTGTTTTAGATCAGCAAGGATCTGGCGTTCCCGCCTAAATCGGGCAATGATCTCTGTATCCGCGACTGACTGCTTAACGATCTTCAGCGCGACGAGCATCTTGAATTCGCCGTCGTCGCGCTCGGCAAGAAAGACGGAGCCCATTCCGCCAGTGCCTAATTCACGAATTATGCGGTAATTTCCGAAATGGCGTTCGGTGTAATCCGGGAGGGTCGTACCGATCTTTGACGAAAGATCGATCGCATTTCTTTCTATAAGATTATCCGGCTCGGCAGAAGCGTTGAGAAGGGACGCGACCTCACTAAACAAGTCATCTTTGCCATTTGTTCTTTCCTTTACAAACTGAAGGCGGGAATCGGGCGGAAGTTCGATCGCCTCCGCAAATAGGTCCTTGATCTGCTCCCAATCGTCTTGGTCCATGTCACTTAATCACGGATCACTTCGCCAGCTCGCGTTGGAACCAAGCCTTTGCAAATGTCCATTCACGTCTTACGGTCGCGTCACTAACGTCAAGCACATGAGCGGTCTCCTCTATTGTAAGCCCGCCGAAAAACCTCATTTCGACTATACGGGCCTGCCGAGGATCCAAATTCTCAAGTTTCTGCAGCGCCTCATCCAAGGCGATGAGGTCGATCTGCTGATTGTCCGGGAGGCTGATCGCTTCATCCAGAACGAGCTTGTGACGATTCCGCTTTTTCGCACCTTGCGAACGTGCATGATCGATCAGTACACGACGCATCACCTTTGCGGCGACTGAGAAAAACTGTGCACGGTTCTCCCACGATACGTTTTTCCAGTCAACCATCCGCATATAAGCTTCGTGGACCAATGCCGTTGCCTGCAACGTGTGGTCGGCACGCTCGTTTCTCATATACGCCGCGGCAAGGTGGCGAAGGTCCTCGTACACAAGCTCAAGCAACCGGCCAGGCGCCGTATCGCTGCCATCACTCATTTGATGGAGCAGTAATGTCACGTCCGCTGACCTGTCTGAGCTCATTATTGTTTGGCTTCAGCCGGATTATATCAAACCTCAAAAAGTTACGGAAAAAATTAGCGCATTCGGCAACTTTTCTCGCCCTATTCACCAGAAAGACCATTTTGTGAGGTTTGGTGATGAAGCGGATACTTTTGCTGGCTAGTATATTTTTCGTTGCTGTAACGGCTTTGATCGCATTCCCGCAACTTTTTCGGCCGTTTTCCAAGGCGTTCGCAGGTGCCAGTCAACAGCCGACGCCCGGGGAAACCGCTCCTCTGATACAGAGCAAGGCAGATCCTGCAAAGCCCGGATATCCACATGTCAATTACAGTGATCCTTTAAGTGCTGTCGCAGGTGAGGGGGCAAACCGCCTAACCGGTTCGAAGTTAGGGGCGCAGGCCGATCTTGACTCCGACGGTGTACAGGATCTCATTACGGCGGACAGCAGCGGCATGATCCGATTGTTCAAGGGCGATCCCGACACAAGGTATCCGAATTCACCCGAGGCAAGACTTCGACGTGCCCGGCGCGGCGAGGCCTCCCCATTTTCTCTAGCGGAATCTCAGCTCATGCTCGGTTTTGATCCCGACTATCTCGAAGCAGGAGATTTCGACGCGGACGGTCATCCGGACCTCCTGGTCGCACAGAATGGCGGTGACTCTCTCCTACTGATACCGGGAAATGGCAACGGCGGCTTTTCTCAACCACGGCCGATCGGCGTTGGAGGCTCGATCACTGCACTCTCAACAGGAGAGATAGGACGGAAGGATCTGCAGCAGGACATCGCCGTCGCAGTTACGAATGTGAATGGGGCGAATCTCTTGATCTTTGAACATCCCGAAGGCTCCTTTGCAAGGACACCGGAGATGATCCGGCTGATTTCCCCCGCAATATCATTGTCGATCGGAAATTTGGACAAGGATGCTTACGGGGATGTTGCAGCGGCGTCCGGAAACACGTTGACGATCGTCCATGGCCGAGGCCGGGCTTATCCGCTTGAATTGCGGAACGATTCGGACGTTAAACGGCCGGAGGCCGTTGTGCAGTCGAGGCAAATGGACTTTCAGATCGCCGACATTGCGGTAGGAAGGTTTGGTGACGAGCGCCTGGATAGCGTCGCTCTGCTTGCAACTGACGGCCGGATCGTTGTCCTTGAGCCGAAAGCAAGCCAAGCGGCTGCCTCGTCGAACAGGCTCGATCCCAGTGAGGTCAGCCGTACGGGACGCATGGAGATGCGTCCGTCCGAATCGGGATCTTCAAACTACGGACTCATTAAGCAAGAAACCCCCAAAACCGAGGCTGAGGCAGATGAGAGACGCCAGATCCTAGCCAATACCGACGATCTGCGAGCTGATAGAACAAAGGTCATGTCCGACAAGGCCGATACTCTGATAAAAAAGCTCACCGATCTTCCTCCGGCTGAGCGGACTCGAATCACTGCTGAAAGGGTCGAGCAAACTGAAGCCACAAAGACCCGTAGGAAATCGGCATTTGAGGCCACACTTGCGCCGAGGCCCATTCCGCTTGCACGGTTCAGGTCAGAGACTCTAGTCTCTGATGCTCGCTTAGCGGCCGCGGCGAACACTACAGGTGCCAGATCTCTAGTGAGAGGAAGATTCAGTGATTCGGGCCGTGACGATCTGCTAGTGATCGATAGTAACTCAAATGAGCTATTGATCACCGGGAAACTCGGTCCCGAGAACACCGGTGGTAAGAATTTAACCTTAGTATCGATCCAAGCCGCCGGCCGGCCGGCCGACGTTGTGCCGATGAGGCTGAACGGGGATGCTCTCAATGACCTGGTCATTTTGAGCGAGCAACCGCTCGCCGTCCTGATGTCACTCCCGTCCTCGGTACTGACTGTAAACACGACGGATAACGACAGCGGCGGTGATTGCGTGACAGCCAACACTCCATGTGCATTGCGACGAGCGATCTTCCTCGCAAATCAGAACAGCGGCACCACACAGATAGCCTTTAGCATCCCAGGTGCGGGAGTGCATACCATTCACCCGACGTCTAATTTCCCCGACATTTCCCGCGAGGTGGTCATCGACGGTACAACTCAGCCGGGATTCGCGGGAACGCCCCTGATCGAGATAGAAGGCGACCTCATGACCGGCTCCCACGAAGGCCTAAAAATTAAGCGATCGAATGTTGTGGTTCGCGGCCTTGCAATAAACCATATTTCGAGCATTGAGGTTGACGGCTCCCAGATCGGCGGGAGCGGGATAACTATACTCAGTACTTCGACATTTCAAAATGTTACGAACGTGATCATTGAGGGCAATTTTCTCGGAGTGGATGCGAGCGGTTCAGTAAAGAAAGGAAATGATGCCAATGGAGTTCATATTTTCGATGCCGACCAAAACGTGATCGGAGGGACCGTTCCAGCAGCTCGAAATATCCTTTCCGGCAACGGGAATCAATCCGAAAATAAGACGGGGGTCGGTCTTGCGATTACCGGAGGCAACAACAATCTGATCTGGGGCAATTTTATCGGGACAAATGTTCTCGGAAACCAGAACCTAGGCAATTCCTACGGAATGTTTTTCACCGGGATCAACAACGAACTCGGTGGTTGGCAAGCTGGCACGGGCAACGTGATCTCTGGCAACGGATCTGACCCAAATTCATTCGGCCAATGCACCGGCGGCGGTGTAACGCTAACCGCGCTGATCGACCTGTCTAACGGCGAACTGGTGACTCATGACAACATCGTTAGCGGCAATAGGATCGGAACGACCGCTAATGGCAACTCTCCGCTGGGTAATTGCTCTGCCGGAATTTCGTCGATCGCAAATATCAACTCGATCATCGGATCGAATGTAGAAAATGGGCGAAATACCATTTCGGATAATGGCTATGACGGTTTGTGGTGCGGCTACGCGGGCATCGCGTTCAATCGATTGAGCGGTTATTGCTTTATCGCCGGCAATAACATAGGTACTGACGTAAGTGGAAACATAGCGATTCCCAATAACCGACGGAATAGCCCGGGCGGCTTTCAGATAATTACCGATACGGTCTGGGCCACGCCAAGCGATCTAGACTTCGTGTTCATCGGTGCACCCGGGAACACGACCCTTGGAGGGGCATGTACGGGATTCTGCAATCTTGTGTCAGGAAATTATAGTCCGAACGATCTTGGAGGCGGCGGCATTTACCGTTCGGGTTTAGGAATGGTATTGATCACAAACAATACTATCGGGACAAATAAGGCTGGTACGTCCGCGTTGCCTAATTTTAACGGGATCGTCACATACGGCGGCAGCACCATCATCGGCGGTCCGCTAAATGACGGAATGGGAGGTCAGATCGATGGGGGCAATCTGGTTTCGGGTAATTATGCGCTTGGTATGTCTGTTAGGGCCACCGAGCCGGGCGGTGTGTATGAGATCAAGGGAAATCTGGTTGGGACCTCAGCAGACGGATTAAGCGGCGTCGGGAATGGGATCGGTGGTAGCAGCGCGTGGGGCATTCTGGCCAACGCGTTACCAACGACCGCGATCCAGGTTGGCGGCACGGGACAGTTCGATAGAAACATTGCGTCTGGACAGGTTAGCGATCTGATCGGCGGCGGATCCCGAGGCACCGGCATTATCGTTAACAATTTTGGCGGGCAGGTCACCGTGAACAATAACTTCGTCGGCTTGAATAAGAACGGCGAATTGCTCCCGAACTCAGGCGACGGGATCTCGGTCGCGGGCGACGGTAGGACAAGGATCGGCGGGCTTGGTTACAACGAAGGCAATTTCATAATTGGAAACGGAAGAGCCGGAGTTTCGGTCAGTCAATTCGAAAGCAATGGTATAACTCCTGCACGAAACACCACAATAAGAGGAAACGGCATCGCGATAAATGGCGGTCTTGGCATCGACCTGATGGTTGCCACTCCCGCGAATACCAACCCGTATGGCGTAACCCCAAATGATTGCTTCGATGCAGATGAAGGTGCAAATGGATATCAGAATTTCCCAGATCTGCTCGCACCCACATTTAATGGCAATGAGACGGTTACAGTTCCCGGTACGCTTCGCAGCAAACCCGCGAATGCCTACACCATTGACTTTTATCAAAGTCCGGCCACAGATCCGACAAATTACGGTGAGGGCTCGAACTATATTGGGTCGATCAATGTACAGACCGACGGAAACGGATTTGCTGGATTCACTTTCACTTCGCCAAACCCGGTCATCCCGGGGCAGACGACGATCACCGCTACAGCTACGGACCAGTATGGAAACACATCCGAGTTCTCCTGCGCCGCAGGTGTTTGCAACTCCGGCACTCTCCAGGAGGCTATAGACCGTGCCCCGCTCACCGAATGCAGTTCTCCGATCATTGTAACGGTTACTACCGATGAGAATGATGCGAATACCAGCGACGGCGTCTGCGACGTCGATACGAATACAACGGGACTACAGTGCAGCCTTCGTGCGGCGATTCAAGAGGCAAATGCTCGAAGCGGCCCAGATGTCATCGTATTTGAGATACCGGGTAGCGGTGTCCAGACGATCACCGTATCTACCGATCTGCCGACGATCAATCAGGAAGTTGCGATCATAGGAAATTCACAATCAGGCAATTACACCGGGCCGCCAAATATTCAACTCTCTGGAAGTGGAACGGCAGTAACCGGAATCACCATTCAGGCAAGCCGTGTGACGATAAGTGGGTTGGTTATTAATCGGTTCAATCTCGGGATCGGGATCATAGGCAGTAACAATACTATTGAGAACTGTTACATCGGAATAAATCCCGATGGTGAAACCCCGACAGATTTTGTTCAGATCCTTGGTATCGGGATCACCGGAAGTTCGAGCTCGGACAATAGGATCGGCGGGGCGTATTCAACAGGCGGCAATGTGATCGGTAATAATGGCACCGGAATTCTCATTGGGAGTGGTGCGAAAAACAACACGATCTCCAACAACAAGATCGGCACTAATAAGTCCGGAACGGCTACGATCGGAAACAACATGGGCATTGCACTGTCTTCTGGTGCCGAATCAAATCAGATCGGTGGCGTCCTCGGTGAGGACGGCAACCAGATCTCAGGATGCGCTGAAGTGTGTATAACGATCTTACAGTCATCAAAAAAGAATCGCATTTCAGGGAACCTGATCGGAACGAACGCCGACGGTAGTGCCGCATTACCAAACGGTAGCCTTGGTATCGTGATCGGCTCAAATTCTAACCAGAACATAGTTGGCGGTAATGCCGAAGGGAGGAACATAATTGCGGGATTCAACACTGGTAACGCATCCGGTATCACTATTACAAATGGGGCTGGCGAAAACAGCATCTACGGAAATTTTATTGGTACAAATAAGGACGGTAATGCTGCGATACCAAATGTTTGGGGCATCACGGTGCTGGACACGACGCAGAGTATCGGGGGGGATCCAAATTTGCCAAATGTCATCTCCGGCAATGAGGTAGGCGTCGTCGTTGGCTCGATCAATGCGAGCGTAAGCAACGTTACGGTGAGCGGTAACCTGATCGGGACCGATGCAACCGGAAATGGCCCTCTTCCCAATACCACGGGCGTACTCTTCATGGGGCAGGTAACTAACTCTCAGATCGCACAGAATGTCATCTCCGGAAATCGAGAACGCGGGATATTGATGGGTGATGTCAATGCCGGTCCGTCAAACTGTACGGTCCAAGAAAATCGCATTGGCACGGATAAGAACGGGAACAATGCCGTTCCTAACGAGGTGGGAATTCTGCTTTTCAACGCCAGCGGTAATCTGGTCAAGAAGAACACTATCTCAGGCAATACAACTGTTGGGTTGCAGCTTGGCGGCGGAGGCACCAGTGCGTCGATCAACGAGGAACTTGGCAAGTTGATCGGACGTATTCCGGAGGGCGATGCGATCCCGCCAACCACGAATAACTTGATCCAGGGAAATATGATAGGAACAAGCCCGGGAGGATTAAGTTCGATTCCAAATGGACAGATCGGTGTATTTCTGGCGGTAGCGGCGAATAGCAACATTATTGGGGGACAACGAAGCGAATTTGAAGGGAACGTGATCTCCGGAAACGATCAGAGTTTTGGCTTCGGGATCGGTATCGGGACATTCAGCGGCAGTTTTTCTGCCGCAAACCAACCTTCGGGCAACAAGGTTCAAGGCAATCGTATCGGTATAAGACAGTCGACCTACACTCCGCTGGGAAATACCATCGGGATAAAGGTCAGGCACAGCAATAGTAATATAATCGGAGCAGATCTCGATTCGTGCACACCTCAGGACTCTTGCGATCCAGCTGATTTCGGGAACATTATTGGAGGAAATGCGGGACCGGGAATTTTGCTTAGCGGTGGTGACGCAAACAGAAATCAGGTTAATTACAACTTCATAGGAGTATCACCGGACGGTACCACCATAGGGAATGGGCTGGACGGGCTACAGATCACGAATGCTCCCGAAAATTCACTCACTGGCAATACAATCGGCGGAAACGCCGGAAACGGGATATTAGTGGACGGCACTCCCACGGAAGGCGAACCACCAGTAATGCGACGGCGCCCCGAAGGCGGCGGTTGGCTGGGTAAAGCAACAGGAAATATTGTTGGAGCGATCAAGATCGACGCGGAAACGATACAGGCGGTCCCGAACGCGTTTGCCGGAATTAAGCTCTTGAATATTTCGAGCTTTCTGGTAGGAAGCGAGGATACAGATGCGCCAAAGAATGTAATCAGTGGCAATAGCGGTCCCGGCGTAGTCATAGAAGGTGTTGATTCGACCGGGAACAGAGTCAGTAATTCAATAATCGGCACCGACGAAAAGGGGACAACCGGAATTGGCAACGGCGGAGATGGCGTAAAGATAATTGATTCGCCCGATAACGTCATTGGTGACCCGAGCGATTCACTGCGAGGCAATATGATCGCAGGAAACAACGGAAACGGAATTTCGGTCAATGGCCCAGACGCACATCATAACAACCTGTTCGGCAACCTTGTCGGCGTCATCAAGCGGTCCGGGATCGTAACAAAACTGGGAAATGCAGGTAACGGAATCATGATCCAGAACGCTGCGAATAACGCGATCGGCGGCCTCGCACCGTTGTATACAAATACCGTCTCAGGAAACGGCCTGAATGGAGTACTTGTCAAAGGGAGCCAGTCGATCTCTAACCAGGTGAAAAAGAATCTGATCGGAGCCGTCGACGCGATCAATTCGCCCGGTTTCGGAAATGCACTGAATGGTGTTCATGTGATGTTCGGGGCAAGTAACAATGTCATCGGCGACGAGAATCCTGATCACGGTAACACTATCTTTGGAAACGGCGGCAACGGAGTGTTGATCGATGAAGGTGACGACGGGCAACAGCGTCCGAGCGGCGTACCGCCTCCGACTGTAAGCAATTCAGTGAAAGGCAACAGTATTTTGGCCAACGGATCTCTTGGAATTGACATTGGAAACCCGGGAAGGGACCCGAACGATAGTGGTGATCCCGATGAGGGAGCGAACAGGGGCCAGAATCATCCTGTACTCCGTAATTTTGAAATTTCGCCCACTGACGATGTTTCAATCGACGTTTGGGTCGATTCCGATCCGCAAAATCAAAACTACGGTCAGAATGGGCTGAAGATCGAGTTCTACAAAGCTGACATTTTTGGACAAGGACAGCTTTACCTCACATCCGTCGACTGGACCGCTGATGATTACAATAATGGCGACTTTCGAAATTACTATCTTGGTAATGCAAACAACTTGGGAATAACCGCGACCGATCAGATAACGGCTACTGCCACTGACGCCGACGGCAATACATCCGAATTTTACGCTACCGGACTTGAGCCAACTCCGACACCAACGGCGACGCCTACCGGCACGCCAAGCGGAACGCCAACAGCTACACCTACTGATAGCCCAACGGCGACGCCGACAGTTACGCCTACGGCGACGCCAACAAATACACCCACGGCGACGCCTACGAACACACCGACAGCGACACC
>CAZJFB010000038.1:27388-30929 GCA_964545145.1 uncultured Chloracidobacterium sp.
CCGACAGCGACACCAACAGTTGCTCCGACACCGGTCTTTGCCGTCAACGATTTGTCTCTTTCCGAAGGGAACGCCGGCACTACCGCGTTCGTGTTTACGATCACTAAAGCGGGCAACAACGAGCTTGGTTCGACCGTCTACTTCGCAACACAGGACGGGACGGCGACGGCCGCTGACAATGACTATCAGCCGATCGGTGCCCCTACACTGACTGGCGGTGTCATCGAATCGATCGGCGGACCGCTGCGTCCCGATACGGTCCAGCCGAATTCTGTAGTTTTCGCCCCTTTTGATACGGAAAAGCAGGTCACCATACTGGTCAACGGCGACCTCAACTTCGAGACAGACGAGATTTTTACGCTTCATCTCGTGAGCACGGACAACGGTGCGTTCACCGACGCGGACGGCCTCGGCACGATAATCAATGACGACGACGCTCCAACAGCGACGCCTACGAACACACCCACAGCGACCCCAACGGTAACGCCAACGAACACACCGACGGCGACCCCAACCGACACACCGACTGCGACGCCAACAGCGACGCCGACGAACACACCCACGGCAACGCCGACCAATACACCGACGGCTACCCCCACAACGACGCCGACGCCGGCAAGTGTTACTGCGGTTGCATCCTCCGCGAATCCTTCTGTATTCGGACAGAGCGTGACATTCACTGCAACGGTGACCGGGCCGCCTCCGTTCGGCGTGCCGGCCGGGAGCGTGAGCTTCTTTGACGGTGCAAATGCGATCACCTCCTGCCAGAATGTCGTCCTGAATGCTTCGGGCATTGCGGCGTGTGCGGTGGGTGCCCTCTCGCTAGGTGCACATACGATAACGGCGAACTACAGCGGATCGCCGACGTTCCTGCCGAGCACCGGCAACATGGTGCAAACCGTAACCAAGGCGAACAGCCAGGCATCTATCGCATCATCGTTAAATCCGTCCGTTTTCGGGCAGAGTGTGACGTTTACAGCGGCGGTAAGTGCGGTGTCTCCCGGATCAGGGATACCTACGGGAACGGTGACGTTCAATATCGACGGGAATCTGTATTGTGTGAATACACCGCTCAACGGTTCCGGACAGGCACAGTGCACGCTCGCCGGGCTTCCGGCACTTGGCGGAGGCAGCCGTAATGCAGTTACCATTTACGGCGGAGATGCCAACTTCAACAGCAGTGCCGGCACACTCACAGGCGGACAGACGGTCAGCAAAGCGAACACGACGACGGTGATCACTAACACCGTGGTGTTCAATACGCCGGTGACGGCGGGCCAGACGGTCCCCGTGAACTGGAACGTTGCCGTCACACCTCCTGGCGTCGGCATTACTACGGGGACCGTCACCGTCTCGGATGGAACAGCCAACTGCAGTGCTCCGGTCAGTGCCGGTACGTGCAGCATCACCTTCGTGACGCCCGGGCCGAAGACCATTTCGGCCAGCTACTCCGGCGACCAAAACTTCCTCCCAAGCAGTGCGTCGACCGCGGCGACAGTCAATCTGGAGATCGTTGGTATCGTTAGAGAGTTTGCGGATAGCGGTACCGGCGCCGGCCTCGCGGGGGTTAACGTCACGGTTTCCGGCTCATCTACCGGCTCGGTGACTACGAATGCGTCAGGCCGATTCTCGTTGTCGGTCCCGGCCGGCGGGAATTACACCATAACTCCATCGATGGCAGGAAGAGTCTTTGACCCCGCGAGCAGAAGCTACAGCAACCTCACTGCAAATGTTTCGAACGGTGACTTTACGGCATTCGGGCCGTCGGGCATTGGACGCAGTATGAATGTAGTGAACACCTACGTCGTTCCGGGCGAGAATGCCTCGGTACCCGTCGTTCTCGCTGCTCGCGGTGGGGAGTCGTCACTTGCGTTCAGCCTGAGTTACGACACCAATCCGCTCAGTGTCCCGACAGCCGAATGCGGATCTGATACCATCGGCTGTGTTATTAGCGTGAATACCTCCTCGGCCGGAAAGGTGGGAATATCAATGAACCTGCCGCAGCCGCTGTCAACGGGGCAAAAGCAAATCGCCCGGATAAACTTCCCGAGCGTCCCGACCTCGCTGCAGAATACGCGAGTGGTCTTTGGGGACCAGCCTGTCGGTAGAGCGGTCAGGGACAGCGGCAACAACCTGCTGCAGACGGCCTACTCGGACGGATATGTCATCTTCGTGCAGGGCAAGGAGGGAGATGTAGCGTGCAGTACCCCATGCAGCAGCGGGGACGGAACAGTTCAGGCAAACGATGTCATCAAACTTCGCCGGCTGGCCGTCGGCCTTGAATCTATTGACCTGCTCTCAAACGAATTCCAGCGTGCCGACACGTCCCCAGGAGCATCGAGAGGCGATGGCTTCCTGGACGCGACTGACATCATCAAGGCCCGGCGATTTGCGACCGCACTTGATCCTTTGCAGCTCGCGGGCGGCCCCACCTCAGCCTTTTCACCGGTCGCCGCGGCCAGCCCTGGCCCCGCCAAAGGTCGGAAGCTTAGGGTCTTTCCGATATCATCGAACGATAACGGACGCGTTTCATTTGCGGTCGATATGAGTTCTTATGGTGACGAGGCCGCAGTGTCATTTGCACTGACGTATGATCCGAAAGCTCTCTCGGACCCGCAAGTAAGCAATGGCAATAGCCCCGGCACGTCGATTACGGCCAATACTGTAGAGAAGGGCAGGATAATGATACTCATCGATTCCGCCCGTGTTCTCGCAACGCCCGACGCGAATGCGAGGCTAGTGATCATCACATTTGATCAAGTATCAAAGATTCATGCACTCGTGAGGTTTGATGATACGTTCCGGACAGTTGCTTCGGACCTCTCGGGGGCCCGCCTGCCGATCTATGTTGAAACACCTGACGGCAGGTCAGTGTCCCTGGCAGAGGCCCCGCTAACTGAAAGAATGTCGACAGCCAACAGCCTCGTCTTCTTCGAACCTTTGTTCGAGTAGTGTGATCCGATAGGGCGCGTTACGGGGTTTGCTGTAACAACTGTCATAAACTACCGTGGTGGCTCTGATGAGTTTACAGTATCTGCCGCGATTATTCGGCATTACGTGTCGAGTGATCTTTGCGGCTTTGCGTCGCTGAAGGAATTCGTCGCCGATAGCGATTTGGCCCTCGACACTGAGGTTGTGGGGTTTATGGAAAACAGTGGGCGTCTCGGGAGTTTCGGAAGGCAGCTCGACCGGATTCCAGCCGTTTCGCGCCGGAATGAACGGTGATAATAGTGTGACCCGACTTTTCATTTTCGATGACCAGGCTACCATTTCGGGTGACCAGAATGTCCATATCCGAGACGTTCCCAGACGAAGATCCAACCCTTTCTTGTATGCACGTTTATTACTTGCATCCGGCGTAGTGAACTTTGAGTGAGACTAATACGCCGAACCGCTTCGACTAAGATCTTTAGCGTTGTGCTAGTAGCCTCTTGATCTTGAGAACAATGTGCGGAAAACAACAACGGACATCGAAAGGATGCCCGTGCCGATTCTGTGGAGCCACCCGTCGGATTTGAACCGACGACCTTTCGATTACGAA
>CAZJFB010000039.1:0-21078 GCA_964545145.1 uncultured Chloracidobacterium sp.
CCAGGCGGTTTGAAAAAATCATTGACCCCGTGCGTTAATACACGTTAAACTTGCAAGAGTCAGTTATTGGCCGCGACACCTGAGTCAGGTTTAGCCTTACACGGCCGAGAGCCCCTTATCAACAACGAGTATGTCCACCCGAATTGACGATCTGCTGCGAATGGCGATGAGCTTCGGCGCCTCCGACCTGCACCTGCGGGCCGGTTCGTACCCCGTCATCAGGGTCACGGGCGAACTAAAACCGCTCTCAGGCGTGAGCCGGCTGACGCAGGACGAGACGCTTGAAATGGCATTCTCGATGATGTCGAATCGCCAAAAGCAGCATTTCAAGGAGGCTTACGAGGTTGACATCGGCTACGGCGTGACCGGTTTGGGACGCTTTCGCGTGAATATCTTTCAGCAGCGAAATTCTATCGGGATCGTCGCCCGCGTTATCTCTGACACGATCAAGCCGTTCGCCGAGCTTGGCCTGCCCCCGATACTGAACAACATCGCCGAGGAGAACCGCGGCCTCATTCTGGTCACGGGAACAACCGGTTCGGGCAAATCTACCACACTTGCCGCGGTCGTCGATCACATCAACCAGACCCGAAATTGTCATATTGTTACGATCGAAGACCCGATCGAATTCCTCCACAAGGACAAAAAATCGTTCATCACGCAGCGTGAGGTCGATGTTGATACACGGAATTTTGCCGAGGCACTTCGCGGCAGCCTGCGCCAGGACCCCGACGTGATCCTCGTCGGTGAAATGCGAGATCTTGAGACGATCGAGACCGCTCTGGTTGCGGCCGAGACGGGCCATCTCGTACTTTCCACATTGCACACGCTCGACGCAAGCGAGACGCTAACCAGAATTATTTCTGCATTTCCGCCTTATCAGCAAAAATCCATCCGTATCCAGATCGCCGGTCTGCTCAAGGCGGTCGTCTCGCAGAGACTGATGAAATCGGCCAAGGGCAACAGCCGCATCCCCGCGGTCGAGGTGCTCAGGTCAACACCTCTCATTCGCGACTATATCCTGCATGAGGATAAGACGGCCTCGATCCGTGACGCGATCGCCGCCGGCACGTCTCAGTACGGCATGCAGACCTTTGACCAGTCCCTCTTCTACCTGTACCAGGCCGGCCTGATCAAACTCGACGAGGCGCTTCGCGGCTCGACCAATCCCGACGAATTTCGCCTGCGTCTGGCGGGTATTCAGAACACCACTGCTTCGTCGCGAGAGGAAATGGAGAAGTCGAGCGGTGTCGGAACGGTCACCGAGGTCATCAGCCGCGCAGGCTGATCCGGGCGAAAATCCCACAAACATCGATTTTTCAAGCATTTTCCGCGCCCAAGTCTTGACATTAAAGCACTTGGGCGTGTATTTTTTATGTTTACCACTTCGAGCGGAAGTTCCGGTAAACCGAGCGAGCATCGTTGCCACGTATTGCATCTGCTTTCGGGATAGCAAGGTCGGGCTTCGAACGTCGGTTTAGCCGCTTTTGCATGGGATGGTAAGGCTTTTAGAGAGCAATTTTAGTAAGGAAGTTTAACACGCGTAAATGACAAACGAGGAAACCTTGGACGCTGAAGAATCGGCAACGATCGAGAAAACAGCGATTGAACAAACAGAATCGACGGCCGAGGCCGCAGCCGCAGAGACGGCAGCAGCTGAAGCTACAACTCCCGAAACCCCGGCTACGGCCAGCGAAGAATCGGCCGCAACCAG
Source organism: uncultured Chloracidobacterium sp. (assembly GCA_964545145.1). GTDB lineage: Bacteria > Acidobacteriota > Blastocatellia > Pyrinomonadales > Pyrinomonadaceae > OLB17. Next base: position 1,715 of record CAZJFB010000039.1, read on the forward strand.
CGAACCGGTCGAGGCAGCCGCTGCCCCGGCGGAGGCCGCTGCGGCTGAACCTGCCGTCGCCGAACCCGCCGCAGCAGAGCCGGCTCCGGCCGAACCTGTTGCTGTGGCTACGCCCGCGGCTGTTTCGGCCCCTGCCGAACCGGCCGCTGCCGAAGAAACTCAGGCATCGAACGAGATCGACTTTGGCGCGATCCTCGAGCAGTTCGAGCAGGAGCAGACCGTGTTCCACTCGGGCGAACTGGTTGCCGGAACGGTGGTCGGCATTACCGACCGCGGCGTACTTGTCGATTTTGGCTTCAAGTCCGAGGGATTTGTTCCTCTCGAAGAATTTACCAGCCCCGAGGGCGAGATGCTCGCAAAGGTCGGCGATGCAGTAGATGTCGTCATCCGCAGCATTCACTCGGGCGACGGTGCTCCGCAGCTTTCGCGGATGGATGCTCTCGGCCGCAAGGTGTGGGACGAGATCGAGGCGGCATACAACTCGGAAACGCCGGTGGTCGGAAAGGTCGTTGACAAGACGAAGGGCGGCCTCAAGATCGATCTTAACGGCATCGAGGCATTCCTGCCCGGCTCGCAGATCGATTCGCGGCCTATCCGCGGGCTCGACACTTACATCGGTGAAGAGATCGAGGCACGCGTCATTAAGTTCAGCCGCCGCCGCAACAACATCGTACTGTCGCGAAAGGTTCTGACCGACGAGGTCGTGAACGCTCAGAAGGCAGAGACGATGTCCAAGATCGATGTCGGGTTTGTCATCGACGGCACGATCAAAAATCTTACGGAATACGGTGCATTCGTCGATATCGGCGGCATCGACGGGCTGCTGCACGTTACGGACATGTCGTGGGGCCGCATTCACCACCCGGGCGACCAGTTCAAGGTCGGAGACACGATCCAGGTCAAGATCCTCAAGCTCGACCGTGAAAAAGATAAGATCTCGCTTGGTTACAAGCAGCTTCTGCCTGATCCGTGGTCAACCGTCCTGGAAGTTTATCCGGTCAATGCAAAGCTCAAGGGTATTGTCTCGTCGGTCACCGAGTACGGTGTCTTCGTTGAACTCGAACCGGGCGTTGAAGGCCTCGTGCACGTTTCGGAGATCTCGTGGTCGCGTCGTGCCCAGAGCCCCAAGCGTATGTTCCAGAAGGGACAGGAGGTCGAGGTCCAGGTGCTCGGCGTCGATACCGTCGAAAAGCGGATCAGCCTCGGCATGAAGCAGTTCCTCGAAAATCCGTGGGACATGGTGGACATCAAGTTCCCGGTCGGTTCGCGCGTGCAGGGCAAGGTCAGGAACCTGACCGACTTTGGCGCGTTCATCGAACTCGAAGAAGGCATCGACGGGCTTGTCCACGTTTCGGATATTACCTGGGCCAAGAAGATCAAGCATCCCAAGGATGTTCTTAAGAAGGACCAGGAGGTCGAGGCTATCGTTACAAGCATCGACAAGCGCGGCCAGCGGCTGTCGCTCTCGATGAAGGACCTCACGCCTAGTGCGTGGGAAGGCTTCGTCGCGACCCACCGCCCGGGCGATGTAGTTAAGGGCAAGGTCTCGCGATTTACCAACTTTGGTATCTTCGTCGAACTCGGCGAGGGCCTCGAGGGCCTCTGCCACATCTCGGAGCTTTCGGACGAGCGTGTCGAACGAGCCGAGGATGTAGCTCAGCTTGGCCAGGAGATGGATTTCAAGATCCTCCGCATCGAGCCTACAGATCAGAAGATCGGCCTTTCGCATCGTGCAGTCGGCAAGGATGACGAGCCGGTCGTCGATACACGTATCTATACGACCGAGGCCAAGGGCGGCATGGCATCGCTCGGTGAATTGGCGAATCTGAAGTTCGGCAATGCTCCTGAGCCGGCACCCGCAGCCGAAGAAGCACCTAAAGAAAGCAAGAAATCAAAGGCTGCCGCAAAGGCCGCTGAGGCTCCTGAAGAGGCGAAACCGGCTGCTGAGGAGGTCGTCGCCGAGACGGCTCCGGCAGAAGCTGAACCGGCCGCCGAGGAAGCACCGGCGGAAGAAGTATCGGCTGCTGCTGAAGAAACTCCCGCCGAGACGGAGGCCGAACCTGCGGCTGAGACCGCTGCAGAAGAAGCTCCTGAAGCCGCTTCGGAAGAACCGGCTGCTGAGGCCGTAGCCGAAGTAGCTCCGGCCGCAGAGGCTGCCGTCGCAGAGGAAGTTGCCGCAGACGAACCTGCGGCGGAGGCGTCAGCCGCAGAAGGCGACGCTTCGGGTGAAGAGTCTGAAACGCAGTCGGCATAAGTTCGGTTTTACTGTATTTTAAGGGAAATAGGGGAAATTTCGCGGGGAGCGACGATAACAAAATGACAAAAGCTGATCTGGTTGAAAGGGTGGCTCAGGAAGCCGATATGACCAAGAAAGATGCTGAGCAGTTAGTAGAGATCATCTTTGACAGTATTACCGATACTTTGAATAAGGGCGAGAAGATCGAGCTTCGTGGATTTGGCAGCTTTCGGGTTCGCCAGCGTAATTCACGTAAGGGCCGTAACCCGAAGACCGGTGCTTCAGTAAACATTCCGGCCAAGCGGGTCGCGTACTTCAAGCCCGGCAAGGAACTGAAAGAACTGATCAACGAAGCCTAGCAAAGGACCAATTGTCGTGGATGTACTGTGGAGTCCTTGGCGATACGATTACATAACAGCTAGCAGCACCGTCTCGACGACAGGCTGCGTGTTCTGCGACATTCTGAATAACTCGGTCAGCGATGAGGAAAGTTTCATCCTCAAGCGGGCCGAGTTTAATTTTGTCATCCTCAATATCTATCCTTATACGTCGGGCCATCTGATGGTCGTGCCGTACGACCACATCGATTCGCTTGACCATGCCTCCAAGGCGGCGACCGATGAAATGATGGATCTAATAAAGCGAGCCGAAGCTGCGGTCAATGAGGTTTACCGACCGGACGGCATCAACATCGGGATGAACCTCGGCAAGGCGGCCGGGGCCGGGGTCGCAAACCACTATCACATGCACCTTTTGCCGAGATGGGTCGGCGACGTCAACTTCATGACCGCTGTCGGCCAGACCAGGACCATTCCCGAGACCTTGCCCGCGACCTACCAAAAGCTCCGCGGTAAATTCTGATCAAACTGCTGATTCGATCTTTGGGACAACGAGGTATGCCAGAAGAAGGTTGATGAAGATCAGCCCGGTACACACGATCGGCGGGAGGAACGTAAAGACCGCCATTACGACAAAGATCGCTCCGAATATCACGGTATTTATCCCGATCACGCCCTTCATCAGCTTTGGCTCGGTGTGTTTGATCATGAGATAACCGAGCGTCAGCCCGCCGAGCAAACAGACAAAGGAAAAACAAGAACTCAAGGCTGTGAAGAGGTTGCTGTAAGTTGGTTGAAAGCCCGCTCCCGCGTCCATTTTGTAGGTCGTGATCAGGCTCAGCATCTGTCGCTCGGTATCGTTCTCCGGCGCAGGCGAGACGAACAAGCTGAGTGAATGGAGGACCGCGGTGATCAGCATGAACAGAACCGCAGCCGATAGCCAAAATGTGTAGCGTTTCAACATATCCAGCAGACCTTATTTCGCCGAGTTAGCGTCAGCGAATCCCGGATCGCGTGACCGGTCAAGTGCCTCGTCCTCGATCTCGCCGCCCGGCGAGACGGGAATATCCTTCGGATCGACGTATTTGAAGCCCCGCTCCTGAATCACAATGCCCGGATCTGAGATCCTGAATTGCCCCGACGCCGGCGGCACATAACCAGGATAATCTACTCTCGAATGATAGATCGCGACGAGCGATTTGATCATCGATTCGCGGATCTGCGTCAGTTCTCTTAACGTCAGGTCGCACTCGTCGAGTTGGTCGTCGGTCAGGATCGCGTCGATGATCTTAGTAACGATAAAGCGAATGTTCTCGGGCGTCGGCTCGGCAAGGCTGCGGGCGGCGGCCTCGCACGAGTCGGCGATCATCATTATCGCGGCCTCTTTGAATTGCGGCTTCGGCCCCGGATATCGAAAGTCGTTCTCAGACACGGTCTCGTCGGGCCGTGCCTCGGCCTGTGCCTTCTTGAGGAAGTAATGCAGTGTACGCGTGCCGTGATGCTGAGGGATAAAGTCAATGATCCTCTGCGGCAGCCCCATCTCGCGGGCGAGCTTCGTCCCGTAAGTTACATGGCTGATGATGATCTTGGCGCTTTGTGTCGGCTTGAGCCGGTCGTGCGGATTCTTGTTCTGTTGATTCTCGACAAAATGCTCGGGTGCAGCGGTCTTGCCGATATCGTGATAGAGAGCACCGATGCGGGCGAGAAGTCCGTTGCCGCCCACGACACGGCAGGCTTCCTCGGCAAGCTGGCCGACCGCATGAGAATGCTGGTTCGTGCCCGGGGCACGAAGAGCCAACTGGCCGAGCACAGGAAGATCAGCGTTCGACAGCTCGAGCAGTTTCACGTCGGTCAAAATGCCGAAAAGCGTCTCGCATACGGGCAGCAGGACCGCGGTTACCGCGGCAGTGATTATCCCGCCCGCGAGGCCGCACGCCACGGCGAGCAACACGGTATTCAGGATAAAAGGCTGCTGCGTGAACGCAATGATCGCAACCGCCAGCAACGAGCTTGAAACGCCGATCAAGCCGCCCGCCAATGTCACGGTCTGCCGGCTGCGGTACTGCCCGATCCCGTAAACTGCGGTCGATGCGACGAGCGCCGCAAACACCGCAAACTCAAGCCCGCGAGGGGCAAGAAACCCGGCGATCAGGGCATTGATCAGGCCGGTCACGAGCGCCGTCGGCCTGTCGGCAAGCAGCGTCATCAGCAGGCTGCCGGTCGCGAAAGGTATAGCAAAACCCCATAGCATCGGGTCATTCATCGGCGCCTTGATATTCTGCAGCGCCGTAAAGTCGGCAAGCTTGAAGAATATGGCAGCGATCGAGGTCTGAACGACCACGACAAAGCCCAGCAGCGCAAACGTCTTGGGCGCCGAGAGAGCAAGTCGAGGCAGTATACCTCTGTGCTGGATGAACTTCCACGACACCCAGAACAACGCTGTGATAAGCAGCAGCACGCCGATGAAGCGGTTGATCGTTCGCGACGACGAAGCGTAGTTGCCGATCGCGGCGATCCTGGTCAGCACGTCTGAAGTGATGATGCCGCCTTCATCGACGATCTTTTGCCCGCGCTTCAGCGAGATCATTCGTGACTGCGTGTTCTCGATGGCCGATTGCTTGGCGGTCTCGGTCGCTACGCTGTCGTACGAGATGCTCGGTTCGACAAGTATCTGAGCGGCGGCAAAAAATGCGTCGATCTCTTTCGGCGAAAGGCTTTTAATGCCATCGAGCCGAGCTTTCAGCTTGTCGCGAGCGACGGACAGGGCGATCCAGTTGCTCTCGGGCATCGACACCGTGGTCCTGAGATTCGGCTTCGACCGGTCGAATACAAAGACCTCGTTCTGGAAATACTGCTTCTCAGTGTCGTCGTAAATGTAGCCTGATGCACTCTCGCGGAGAGCACTCTGAACGGCGTCAAGCTCGTTACGGCTGAATGTCCGAGCGGTAAAGACCTTGCCTACCTCGGGGCCGCCGGCTCCGGTCCAGCGTGCGTCAGCTTTTTGATCGGCGTTCGTGTTCTTTGCACCCGGCTCGCGGCTACGCTGGAGCTTTTCCCAAGCTGAAAGAAATCCCTGCACAGCCTGATCGGCCTTGTTCGATTCAAAACGAAAGATCGGCTTGATCGCGTCTTTCGCTTCGTTCTTGAGCCGTTCAGATTCCTGGGGATCGACAAAGTAGATATCCGCCGGCGAGATAATGCTCTCGCGGGCGACGTCGCCCTCTTTGTAGTCCTGCTGGCTGCCGCCCTGCCAAAACGGGTTGTGGATCAGTATTGTCGTGACAATGCAGAGGAATGAGAATCCTAGCCAAAAACGCTGGTTATCCGAGAGCCTCGAGAAAGGACGCGCCGCAAGGTCGAACAGCCATTTGCGCCACTCGGTCACGGGTGATCTGAGATCTCTGATCCGTTTACTCATCGTGCGATCGCAAACTGGGCGTCCATCGACGTCTCGCGTCCAATGGCCTCGCCGATCATCTCAACCATCGGCCTGAGCGATTCACGCCGGATAGCTGAAATTGCCACGCATTCACTGGCCGTGTCAAGCTTTATTTGCCGGGCGAGTCCCTCGACAGTTTCGACATCGAGCAGGTCGGTCTTATTCAAGACAATCAATTGCGGGATATCTCCGAAATGGAGATCGCCGATGATCTTGCCGACCGAGGCGATCTGCTGCATGACACGCGGATTCGACGCATCGACGACATGGACGAGCAGGTCGCTATCGGCGATCTCTTCGAGCGTGGCACGAAACGCGGAAACGAGCGCCTCAGGCAAATCACGAATAAAGCCGACCGTGTCGTTGATTATTACTTCCTGGTCGTACGGCAGTCTCAGGCGCCGAGATGTCGGGTCGAGAGTCGCGAACATCTTCTTCTCGGCATAAACATCCGATTGGGTCAACGCGTTAAGAAGCGTCGATTTGCCGGCATTCGTATAGCCGACGAGAGAGATGATGGGCAGATGTTTCTCGACGCGCTTCTTCCGGCGTTCCTGTCGCTGGTGGCCGAGATCGTCAACCTGGCGTTCGAGTTGAGCGATACGGTCGCGAACACGGCGGCGGTCGGTCTCGAGCTTCGTTTCTCCCGGACCGCGTCCGCCGATGCCGCCGGCAAGGCGCGAAAATGCCGAATTCTGGCCGATAACGAGACGCGGCAAAAGGTATTTGAGCTGGGCAAGCTCGACTTGCAGCTTGCCTTCCCTGCTCTGGGCACGCTGGGCAAAGATGTCTAGGATCAGCTGCGGCCGGTCGATTACCTTCAGCTCCGTCGCGTCCGACAGCGAACGCACCTGCGCCGGGCTCAATTCCGTATCAAAGACCAAAAGGTCCGCACCCAAACGCATCGAGCGGATCAACAGATCATCGAGCTTACCCTTTCCGAGCACGGTCTTGGGATCTATCTGCGGACGACGTTGAATGATGGTGTCGAGAATGACGACATCGGCCGACTCGGCGAGTTCCTTCAGCTCGGCAAGCGACTCGGCCTCTTCGTCGAGGTCGCCGGTCGTCACGCCGACGAGGATCGCCCTGTCGCGGCCCGTATGGCGCGTCCGAGCGGTCAGCCGGTTGCGTGCCATTTCGTCCTCGAGCGAATTGATCAGCGAAATGAAATCGGTATCTAGCTGCGACGGAATATTTGGCTCGAGATATTCGTACGGAAGCGATTGTGCCTCGGCCTCGAGGCTCTCGGCGTTCGTCGGCACAAGATGGGCGGAATAGACCAGTCCCGGCAGACCGTCCTTACGGTCAACCTGGATGATCGACATCAGGTCGAGCCGAAGCAAAGCGAGGTCGGTGAGGTCGTCCTGCGTCAGCTTTTCGCCGAGAAGATGCGTGTGCACACATCGCAGGCCGCGAAACCGGTCCTCCGACACACGGGCACGGCCGAAATCCGGCAGCTCGATCTGCTTCGCCGTGCCGACCATGACATATTCGACCTGCCCCTTGCGGTTGAGAAGCACGCCGATCTGGCGTCCGGTCTCGTGCGAAAGCTCGGACATCTGCCGGGCAAGCTCAGGCGAGACGATCTGATCCTGAGAGACGCGGCGAGTACCGAGCTTTTCGATACGCCGAAGCTGATTGTGTTTTAGGCCGCGGGTAAACCCGTGAACGTTGCTGATAAACTAATTCCTCCGCAACGCAATTATAACAAATAAAGGGTTGTTTCTAGTCTTTCTCCATCAACGTCTGATACTCGCCGGTCTCGACGTATTCGAGGATCTCAGCGACTCGCCAGATCGGGAACGGATGCGAGAGGCCGGAGTTCATCACGTCCGCCCAAAAGCGGTCGAGGCGGCTTTCGTCGTACTTCTTCTTGAATTCGCGGCCCTGTTCGAGGAAAAGGTCGTAGTCGATCTTTGAGGCAAAGGTGCCGCCGGCGAGTTTCATCATCGTACGTCCGATGACGTGTGGGTCCTGCATCACAAGCAAAGCGGCACGGTCGCACGACAGTTCTGCCCGGCGTGCCCACGAGAGCAGTGCGCTCGCAATGCCCATCGAGATAATGAGTTTTATGATCTCGGAACCCGGGATCAGACGTGCGACGGAAACATTGATCAACGCCTCGATCAGCCGTGCGGCCGTGAGATAGAGTACGTGTTCAGCATGAATATGGCCGACCTCGTGGGCAATGACGGCGAGAGTTTCTTCGTCGTTGAGGCGTTCGATGAGCGCCGAGTGAAGGACGATGATCGGCTTTTCGACGCCGCCCGTAAATGCGTTAACGACCGGATTTTGCTGGACGTAGAGGTCCGGCTTTTCCACGCCCAAGGTATTGCAGGCGATCTCGAGCTTGGCGTAAAGGTCGGGGCACTGATGTGGCGTGACCTTTACCGCACTGGCCATGAACATAACGCGGATCGCGGATTCGCCCGTCCATTCGAGCAGTTTTTTGAGAGCGCTGTCGACCCCCGGAATGGCTTTGACCGCCGCGAGGGCCGTTTTGTCGAGCGGATGCACGTAGTCGTTCTTGTGAAGTCCCGTGAATTTCTTGTGCGGCTCGTTCGATAACGGCAGCTTGCACTTGCCGCAGTTCGCGGTCCGGTTCTCGTAGTCTTCCTTTACGGCATTCTTCTGCCCGCAAAAGCGGCAGGTCACTGAGTGGCTCTTCATGGGCGGCTGCGGCTCATCGCCGTCTGATTTCTTTCTTGGCATAGTGTAATTTTATGAATTGCCACTAGCTTTAGCTAGTGGAAGTATGGCATTTAGAACACCCTTCGGACTTTGCCGGCTTAATGAACACTTGATAATACGAGCATATGATGAGAATGTTCGGCTAAAGCCGAGGACTCAATCAGTTACTTTAACCGCTAGCTGAAGCTAGTGGTAATTCATCTAGACAGCCTCACAACCGTCTCCACATGATGCGTCTGCGGAAACAGGTCTATCGCCGTTATGGAATCGATCTTGTAGCCTCCGTCGAGCAAGATCCGCAGGTCTCGGGCGAGTATCGACGGTTCGCACGAAACGTACGAGATCTGCTTTGGCCGAAGTGCGATGATCGACGGTATGGTCTGAGGCTCGGGACCCGAACGGGGCGGGTCAAGCAGCACCAGATCGGCAGCCGCGTCTTTTACAGATGCAAGATAGCTCGCGACGCCGCGGCTGACGAACTCTACATTCGCCAGTTCGGCATTTGCCGCATTGGTTTTCGCAAGCTGAACAGCGACGGAGTTTTCCTCGACACCAACGACCTTTGCGAATCGCCTCGCCAGCGGAAGTGCAAAAAGCCCGACACCGCAGTAGAGATCGAGAGCCGTTTCGCCCGAAGTGTCTCCGATCGCGGCTTCGACCAATTTCTCTGCTAAGGGTCGGTTTGCCTGAAAGAATGACTCGGCAGTGTACGAAAACCTCTCGCCCGCGACCGATGAAACGATCTCTGCCGGTGCGTCGGGCCGTTCGGTACAGACTATGGATGCGCTGCCGCCATCGCCCTCTGCCAGCTCGATCTCGGCCGTGTCACTCCAGTACGTGCCCCATTCCTCATCACTGCGCAGCTTTGCAAGCCCGGCATTGACGCCCGGCGTGAGTATCGGGCACGAATCGATATCGACTATCTCGTTGGAATCTCGGCGGTAATAGCCGATCTTTTTCGTCGGAGCCTCGACGTGCCAGCGGGCACGTGACCGGTAACCGAATTGCTCCGGGCTGGGAATTACAGTGATCTCCGGAGCATCATCGATCTTACCTATGCGGTATAGGCAGTCGCGGATGATGCCCACCTTGGCGACGAGCTGAGCCTCATAGTCGAGGTGCTGAAAGTCGCATCCGCCGCATCTGCCGTAATATTTGCACGGCGGGTCGACGCGATCCGGGCCGGGTCGCACGATCTCTACAACATCAGCAAACGCGGTTCGTTTTTTGATATCGCGGATCCGGACCTTGACCACATCCTGCGGTGCGGTAAGAGGCGCAAAAACGGTAAGCTTCTCAGCAAAACCGAGCCCTAGACCGCGGGGAACGATCTTCTCTATCTTGACCTCAATGACGTCGCCAATACTATATTTACTGCTCAAGCGACGCTCTCCACTTCGATCTCGATACCGCCGACCAATCCCGCAAAAATGTTGTAGATCAGTGCCGCGATCGCACCTCCGATAAATCCGATGATCGCGTACAAGATCGGAAGGCCGACCATGACCAGGATGCCAATGACGACACCTCCTCCGCCGATGGCCAGGGCCTCGTTGCCGCCCACGACACCGGCCCCCAGCAGTGAGTACAGAATGATGATCAGTCCGTACGGAATTGCGATGATCAGGCTGATCACGAACATCATCACGCAGTACATCTTTGCCACGGACATAACGCCGAGTTTCTTGATCCTTAGTTTACTCATTTCTCCGCTCCCGAGTTGTATTTAGGAACCGCTGTTACGTCCTCAGGATACAGCCAAATCGGATGGTTTGCTATTTGAGGGCAAAATTGCCCGTCGAAAGCACGGTGCGAAGCGTTTCGAGGTCGGCGTCGTTCGTGTACGAGAGCGTGAACATTACCGCAAAGCCGCGGCGGACCGTCGCGTACATTCGTTTTTTACCCGCCTTTGAGGAAGTGTCCAAATAACCGAACTGCATCGTTCCCAGCTTTTCGGCCTCAGTCTCGCCGTATTTGAGATCGGCAGGCAGCTTCATCGTCTTATACATCGCCCGCACGGCGTCGAAATAATCGACCGCGTCTTTGATCTGCGGGTTCGCTGCAAGGTCCTCGACCGAGATCCGAACGATCGCGTTATCGGTCGAGCCCGGCATCGAACGATATGCGGTGAGCAGAATGTGGACGCGCTTGAGTGCGGAATTCACCTTTGCTTTCGACGCGGGCGGAAGTGAGTCGGGGGCTTTGAGCGTAAGATCGAAGCCCTGTTTCTTCATATACGCCTCGAAATCACTGCCCGGAATAAGCCAAGTGTCGGGGAATGTCACCTCAAATCCGAACGACCTATTGGCGTAAGTTCGTCCCGAGACCGATCCCATATCAACCGCAGGTTTTTTGGCAGCTGTCGAGGCGGGCTTGGTTTGGGGCTTGGCTACCGGCTTCGGCCTTGTGTTTATCTGAGCAATTGACGCGATCGAGAATAGAAGAACAAAGGCAGGCAAGGTGGCGACGTATCTCATAGATAATAAAGGCCGAGACGGGGAATGCCAGCTTCCTCGCGAAGCCGTTTCAATAGCATCAGGTCAAAGGTATTCTTGTAGCTGTCGGCGTCCATTTCGGCTTTATACGCCTTTAGCTGCCCCGCTATCTCTTTCTCTAATAGCTTTAGATGCTCGCGGTCCCAATTCGTTAGCATCGAGCGGTCGAGCAGTTTCTCGATATCGCTGAGCGAGCCGTCGATCGTCTCAAAATTCGTCGCTAGATCTTCCCGAAGCTGTTCGAGACGGCCGATCGCCCGCGAAACGTCCTCGGCCATGTCGGCGAATGGCACGGCACGCAGCTTTTCGACAGCGCCGGCAATATGCTCGCCGATCGCATCGGTCGAGAATCCGGCATCGGTACCTTCGTCATCCTCCGTCTTGGACTTGCCGGCCTGCGACCTGAGCCATTCTTGATACTGAGCCTCGATCTCTTCGCGACAGTAGAAGAGTGATTTGATCGTTCGCGTTCCCGCGGGCTGCTTGTCGAATACGTCAAAGACCGACTCTATCGACCGCAGCACGATATGCAGCGGAATTCCCCGCTCCTGCCATACCTCGATCAACGCCCAGTCGAGCGGGCTCAGAAACAAATGCTTGCCCCGCCGGCGGACAAAAGTGTCTTCGATCTCGGTGAAATAGTTGAAGTAATTCAGTCCGATAGTCACGCTAGAAGAGATGCTAGTTGAGGGCAGCTTAATAGTCAAAACGGTCACGTTCTGGGTACGAAAAGGGCTCGTATGCTAATCTATTCCCGCAATGGCAGAGCGTCGCGAATCGTTTAAGACATCGTCGGGCATTGAATTGCCGACGGACTTCAACCCCGAGAATACACAGCCCGTCGATTACGATCGGGATCTTGGTGCTCCGGGCAAATACCCCTACACACGCGGTGTTCGTTCGAACATGTATCGGGGTCGATTTTGGACGATGCGACAGTACGCGGGCTTTGCCACCGCGGCTGAATCCAACGAACGATACAAATATCTTCTCTCTCAGGGCACAACAGGTTTGAGCGTCGCGTTTGACCTGCCGACTCAGATCGGGCTCGACAGCGACGATCCGCTTTCGGCCGGTGAGGTCGGCAAGGTCGGCGTTGCCATCGACAGCCTCGACGACATGTTGACGCTTTTTGACGGAATTCCGCTCGACCAGGTCACGACCTCGATGACGATAAACGCAACGGCGTCAACGCTTTTGGCACTATACCTGGCGGTCGCGAAGAGGCAGAATGTCGGCTTCGACAAGGTCGGCGGCACGATCCAGAACGACATTCTCAAGGAATACATCGCCCGCGGCACCTACATTTATCCGCCGAAACCTAGCCTGCGACTGATCACTGACACCTTCGCGTACTGTGCCGCTGAGGTGCCGAATTGGAACACGATCTCGATCTCGGGCTATCACATCCGCGAAGCAGGCTCGACCGCCGCACAGGAGATCGCGTTCACGCTCGCTGACGGGATCTGTTACGTGCAGGCCGCGATCGACGTCGGGCTGAATGTTGACGATTTCGGCCCGCGGTTATCGTTCTTCTTTAACTCGCACAACAATTTGATTGAGGAGATCGCGAAATTCCGTGCCGCACGCCGTCTTTGGGCTAGAATTATGCGTGACCGATTCGGTGCGAAAGACCCGAAATCGCTTATGCTGCGGTTTCATACTCAGACTGCCGGTTCAACTCTTACGGCACAGCAGCCTGAGGTCAATGTCGTCCGCACGACGATCCAGGCATTGGCCGCGGTTCTCGGCGGCACGCAGAGCTTGCACACTAATTCGCTCGACGAAGCTCTCGGCCTTCCGACCGAGCACGCTGCGCGCATCGCTCTTCGCACTCAGCAAGTGATCGCCAACGAATCGGGCGTTGCCGATACTGTCGATCCGTTCGCCGGCAGTTACGCCATCGAAGAAATGACCACACAGCTCGAAAAAGCAGCCGTAGATTACATCGAAAAGATCGATAACATGGGCGGAATGCTGCGTGCGATCGAGACCGGCTACGTCCAGAGCGAGATCCAGGAGGCCGCGTATCAGTATCAATTGGCCGTCGAGCACGGTGAGGCGATCGTCGTTGGCGTGAACGCATTTCAGGCCGAAGAAGCCGCTATTCCCATCCTTCGTATCGACGAACAGATCGAGCTCGATCAGGTCGCCCGGCTCCAGGCGGTTCGTGCACGGCGTGACGCCGCGGCGGCTGAAGCGGCTCTTAAAACGATCGAATCCGCGGCAACCGGAACACAAAATCTGATGCCCTTGATACTCACCGCCGTCGAAGCTCATGTCACCGTCGGCGAGATCAGCAACACGCTCAGAAAAGTCTGGGGCGAGTACCGCGAATCGGTCACGCTCTGAACAAACCGGCGTTCTTCGTAAAGAACATTCTTTGTCCTGCCCCAGGGTGAAACTCCTCTATCAGCCCACCATTTCTTTCTAATTTTCGTCGTTAAGATGTATAGTTACTTCACCGTAATTATTTCAACGTCCGCACATCCAAACTATGTCAAAAGTCAATCGCCGTGACCTGATCAAAACACTTGGACTATCGCTTGTTTCTGGACTTGCATTGCCCGGTGCCGTCCATTCCGAAAATGAGCTAACTGAGGAGCTTGAATCATCATTCCGGTCGGATCTTGAGCTTGATAAACCGATAACGGCGATAACTCTTGGGGCCGGAGCCAGGGGAAATGTTTACGGCAATTACGCGGTGAGCTATCCAAAGAATCTGGATATTGTCGGTGTCGCGGAACCGATCAAGATCCGTAACGAGAGATACACGAAAAAGCACAATATCCCTGATACCAACCGCTTCGATACTTGGGAACGCGTCTTCGAACGTCCGAAGTTCGCGGACGCGGTGATCATTTCGACCCCTGACAACCTTCATTACGCGCCGTGCATGAAAGCCCTCGAAATGGGCTACGACGTTTTGCTGGAAAAACCGATCTCGCCGAGCGAGAGAGAATGCAGGGACATCTTGAAGCTCGCAAAAAAGAACGGCCGGATCGTCGCCGTCTGTCACGTGCTGCGATACGCGCCCTACTTCATCAAGCTGCGCGAGATGATCCAAAGCGGCATCTTGGGAAAGGTCGTTTCAATTCAACACATTGAGCCTATCCAACACATCCATATGAGCCATTCCTATGTTCGGGGAAACTGGCACAACAGCAAGCAGACCACGCCGATCATACTGGCAAAGTCCTGTCATGACCTCGATATTCTCCGCTGGATGCTGGGTAAACCGTGCCGGAGCATCCAGGCGTTTGGCGATCTGAGCTGGTTTACACAGGTGAACGCACCGGCGGGCAGCACCGCCCGATGCACCGACGGCTGTAAGGTCGAGAGTTCATGCCCATATTCGGCGTTGAACATCTATTACCGTAAGCGGACATGGACTTACGTCTTCGACCTTCCCGAAAACAAGGACGCACAGGGCGATTTCATCTTGGATCAGCTAAAAACCACTAATTACGGCAGATGCGTTTATCGGATGGAGAACGATCAGCCTGACCATTACACGACCAATATCTTGTTCGAGGATAATGTAACAGCTTCATTCTCAATGGAGGCGTTCACCTCGTACGACGGCAGACGGACCCGCGTAATGGGCACGCTAGGCGACATCGTCGGCGACATGACCTCAATGGTCCATACAGATTTTTTGACCGGCAAAAAGACCGAATGGAAACAGCAGACAGACGGACACGGCGGCGGCGATTGGCGTCTGGTAAATGACTGGCTTCTTGCGATCTCAAAGAAGGACCCGTCACTTTTGACGTCTACGATAGATCAGTCGATCGAAAGTCATATTATGGGCTTTATGGCGGAAAAAAGCCGGAAGACAAAGAAAGTGATGGACGTAAGAATGTAGAGGTGAGCCAAGATCGGCCCTCGACTTCAGATCACCGATAAAACGTATTTCCCGCCAATGATCTATCGATAGGCAGGTGTTTCGGCCTGCGATCTCAGCCACTCGATCTCAGCAAATCTTTAGTGACAAACAATGTTTTTTGTGGTACTCTAGGCGAGTTAGCGGATCTTCCCTGTCTGCTGGCTTCTACTTCGCTCCCGATCCGCAACCACATCCCTTCCAGCCCCGAGACCAACATGGATATCCTCAATACTTACCTTAAACAGCTATTGTCTTCCTGCAGCGATGAACTCCGGTTCGAGCCCGACAAGAACCCGTACCTTGTCGCCGAAAACCGGACTACAGACGTCTCTCATACTCCGCTTAAGGGCACGCAGATCAGCACGATGGTGTTCCCGCTCATCCCACCTGACGCCAAATCGGCACTGCCGCACAGCAGCGAGATCGAATTCACGCTGCCGCACGCACTGGGTAACTTCAATTTTCACGTTCAAAAGTCGCCGTCAGGGTTCATAGTGACGGTCCGTCCGGTGCTGAGCGAGTCAGGAAGTACGATATCCGTCCCGACACCACTTCCCGATGTTGCGCCTTCGTACCCGCCGATGTCGTCAACGATGCTCGAGGCACCGCCGCAAGAGGTTGCGACCGCATACTCGTCACCTGAATTCGTCCCCGTGCCCGAACCGCCGCCCGCGTTTGAACCGGCACCGCCAGATGCCCCTGTTCCAAGTTACGAGCAGATCGCCTACGACCTTGAGAGTTCGTCATCCGCCTCGGACACAACAGCCTCTTTGCCGACGCCGACAGCTACGGTCCAGGAACTTATCTTCGAAGAAAAAGAATCCGCACCCGAGTATGTCCCGTCAAATGGCCCCGAGGTTGAGGTCGTTTCGGTGAATGACCCTGAGTATCAGACGATCTTCTCAGACAGTGCTCCCGACTTAGCCGGCAGCCGCCGTGACGATTTCTCCCGGGGCGAGTACACCCCGCCCCCTGACATTCCGGCCCCACTTGCGCCCGCTCAGGCCGTGGAACACGTTCAGCAATATGTCCCAGCGGCCCCTGAGCCGGCCTACATGCCGCCTCCGGCCGCCCCGGTCGCCTATGTCCCTGCTCCAGTCGAGGCAGGCTTTGTCCCCGCACCTTCGAACCCGGCGATGAGCCAGCAGATGGACGATTATTTCAACCTGATGGCCGATCTCGGAGCCTCGGACCTGCACCTTTCGGTATCGATGCCGCCTATGGTGCGTAAGGATGGCAAGATAATGCCGCTCGCCGAGGGTGATACGCCGCTGACAGCCGAGGTCATGCGTGAATTGCTTACCTCGATAATGCCGGCAAAGAACCAGGAGGAATTTGCAAAGCGGAACGACACGGACTTTGCATACGAGATCCCGGGCCTGGCCCGGTTTCGATGCAACATTTTTATGGACCGCAAGGGCATGGGCGCGGTATTCAGGATCATCCCAACCAAGATCCTGACCGCCGAGCAGCTCGGGCTTTCGAAGGCTATCATGGACCTTTGCTCGCTATCCAAGGGTCTCGTGGTCGTGACCGGGCCAACCGGCTCGGGCAAATCTACGACGCTCTGTGCTATGGTCGATTCGATCAACAAGAATCGTGACGACCATATCATCACCATCGAGGACCCGATAGAGTTCGTCCACGACAACAAGAAATGCCTCGTCAATCAGCGCGAGGTTCACAATCACACCGATAGCTTTAAGGACGCACTTCGTGCGGCGCTTCGCGAGGATCCCGACATCCTGCTGGTCGGCGAAATGCGCGACCTCGAGACCATCTCGATCGCCATCGAAACGGCGGAGACCGGCCACCTCGTTTTCGGCACGCTGCATACGACGACGGCGGCCTCGACGGTCGATCGCATCATTGACCAATTCCCCGCCGACCGCCAGCAGCAGATCCGCGTAATGCTTTCGGAATCGCTTAAGGGAGTGATCGCACAGACCTTGCTGCCGAAGAAAGGCGGCGGACGCGTTGCGGCACTCGAGGTCCTGATAGTCACGCCCGCGATCAGTAATTTGATCCGAGAGGGCAAGACATTCCAGATACCGTCCGCGATGCAGACCGGTAAGAATCACGGTATGGTCATGCTCAACGACGCACTTTACGCACACGTCGAGAGCGGCGCGGTAGAACCGAGAGATGCATACATCAAGGCCGTCGATAAGACCGGCTTTGAGACGTTGCTCACACGCGGAGGATTCAAGCTCTAGGCTCTTACTGACGCTCCCGCGTTCAATCTCGGCGGTGGGATCAAGGATCCCACCGCCCTTTTTCTTTACTTCAGATCATTGCCAAACTAGGATTGACTTATGATCACGCCCGACGAATTCCGCTCGATTGCACTCAGTTTTCCTGAAACCGAAGAGAGATCGCATATGCAGCATCCTGATTTTCGGATTGGAGGCAAGATATTCGCGACGATCGGGCCCGACGAAACCTGGGGCATGGCAAAGCTAACCCGCGATCAGCAGCAGGAACTCATTGAACGTTCGCCCAAAGTCTTTCGCCCGGCTTCCGGCAAATGGGGCGAGGGCGGGGCGACGCAGATATTACTGGCCAACGCAGACGCGGAAACCGCCGGCGAAGCTCTTACCATGGCGTGGCAAAACGCTGCTCGAAAACATCTGACAGATCTCGGGTTGTGATACACGTCATTGGCGGTCGATCTAAGTTTCGTCCATAATTGTCGCCAACGGATGGACGCCCAGGGCCTTGCACATCTTCTCGTTGAAAGTTCGCCGACCGAACGTCTCCAGATCGTTCGCGAAAATCCGTCGGTTTCATTGGTCCATTTAGCCAGATCTCTACAAGATCTTTGCTTCGAGGTCTGGACCGGTGATCCGCAGAAGGTTGCTGCGATCGCGGAAACAAACGAGCTGATCGCACACTTAAGCGGCGATCAGAAAGTCCGGGCTTATGCCGATTGGACAAATGCGATCGAATGCCTTGTCGGCGGCGAACTCACAAAATGTATTGAATGGCTCGACCGATCCGAAGCCGGTTTTCTTGCGATCGATGAACTGCATCTCGCCGCTAAGACCCAACCAAGTAAGGTGTATGCCCTTGCTCTGCTCGGCCGCTATGACGAAGCGGTAGCGGCGGGAATTGCTGCTCGCGAGGTATTCGTCAAATATAACGATCAGTATTCCGCAGGCAAGATCGAGCACAACATAGGAAACCTGTACTGGAGGCGTGATCTCTACAGTGAAGCTGAACCCTATCTCAGCTCGGCCCATGAGCGCTTCAGCGCGATCGATGACCAACGACAGCTCGCGATGGTCGAGAATTGCCAGGCATTCGTCCTGACTCTGCAAAACCGTTTTCGCGAGGCCGAGGTGATCTATCAAACGGCACTTGCACGAGCCCGGTCGCACGATCTCAACGTTACACAGGCCGAGATCGAGATCGGATTGAGCAACCTTTATCTTTTTGAAGGCCGTTTCGATCAGGCTCTCAAGTTTCTCGAACTTGCTCGCAGGCGATATGAGCAGCTTGAAATGCCCAATCAATCGGCTCTTTGCGAGCTCGAGATAGGTGATATCTATCTCGAGCTCGACCTGCTGCCCGAGGCGATCGGTTTGTACGAAACGGCAGCAGAACGATTTGCGGCCCTGGGCATGCAGGCAGAACTCGCTCGGGCCACTCTGAGCCACGCACGTGCCCGCTTGCGACAGGAGCAGCCGGCCGAGGCCGCGCCGTTGCTGGACCGGGCTGAGACTCTGTTCCGCCTGGAAAGTAATAAGATCGCGGTTGGTTCGGTTCAACTGGCAAGGGCCCAAATGCTATTCAAAAAGGGCAAATTGGAAGAGGCGGACGATCAAGCCAATGCTGCGTTAACGGCATTTAGAAATGGGGAGAATCCGAGGCTCGAGATATTTACCCGATGGCTGCGTGCTGAGATATTGGCCGCGGACGGCAATATTGGCGATGCTTCGAAACAGCTTTCTGACCTGCTCGGATCCCATTCGGGCCTTTCATTAGAGATCCGCTATTTATGTCACCTTTCTTTAGGCCGCCTGACCGGAAGCGAGAACCACCTCAAAGAGGCGATCCAACTCGTCGAAACTTCGAGGGCGGCTCTTGCTTCTGAAGAACTCAGGACCACCTACTTCGCATCGCGTGTAGGTGCGTACGATGAGTTGGTCAGGCTAAAGCTAGGCCGGGGACAATTTGAAAGAGCATTCGTATGGCACGAGAAGGCCCGATCCCGGGTCCTTGTCGACAGGCTCCAATCGTCGATGTTTCCGTCGGAAGAGGACGAGAAGCT
>CAZJFB010000039.1:21178-30612 GCA_964545145.1 uncultured Chloracidobacterium sp.
CGGTATACCGGGTTTGTTGTCACGAGGAACGAGCTTTGTGCTTTCCCCGGATATGTCGACGAAAGCGAGGTCAACGAAGAGCTGAAACGCTTTATTTTCCAGATCAAATCGGGCCGGCTCTTTGACCGGCTGGCAGAAAGTAACCGACCGGCAGCGTTGGAAAGGCTGCAGGCCCATGGCCAGCGGCTGCACGACTTACTCCTAAAACCGTTGGGCAGTTCGATCGGCCGTGGGCGACTGATCGTTGCTCCCGCCGGATTACTGCACTACCTACCTTTCCATGCATTAAGTGACCGTAAACACTACCTCGCCGAACGCTCTATAATCTCGTACGCACCAAGTGCGGCCGTCCTGGCCAGATGTTTGAAACTTGCTCCCGCCAACCTTGAACATGCTCTGATCGCCGGTGTAGAGGACATAACCACACCCATGGTGCGGGCTGAGGTCGAAGCCGTTGCCGGATTCTTCAAAGATGGACAGTTGTTGATTGATGACGATCTAACGATCGAGGCCCTCAAACAGCATTCCGGAGGTCGCGGGATCATTCATTTGGCCTGCCACGGCAGGTTTCGGCCGGACAATCCGGGCTTCTCATCGCTCTCATTCAAGGCGGAGGAATTGACTGTAAATGATATATACAATTTGCCGCTCGCAAAGAGTATAATAGTCATCAGCGCTTGTGAGAGCGGTTTGAATGACGTCGTCCGGGGAGAAGAACTCGTCGGGTTAACGAGTGCATTTTTTGCCGCCGGTGCGAGCACCTTGGTCTTAAGCCTCTGGCGGGTGAACGATGCCTCTACGGTCGAAATGATGACCGGATTTTACGAGGAACTGGTTACCGGTGTCGGGGTTGCCGAAGCTCTCTCGGCCGTTCAAAGGCGACTTATCAAGCGTGGTTCTCATCCGTATTTCTGGTCTCCCTTCATCGTTGCCGGTCGCGGTTGAAAAAAAATTTCAGGCTCCCTGTATTTTTTTGGCGTTCCGACGGACTTAAGTAATAAGGATATCTTTTGCCCGTTTCTACGAACTCCCGAGCGAGGTGCAACGCGATGAAACTTCTATCCACAAAGGTACTGTTGTTAGCGGTCGTAATGATCACAGCTGCGTTTTCCGCAAATATTGCCGGACAGGAGTCCGCCATGTCGTATGTTGGAAACGAGATCATTCTTAAGCTCAACAACCCTAGCGATCTCGCCGCGGTCGCTCAGCAGTACGGGCTTCATCCGACACCGCTTGCCCAAATGGGTACAAAACCGATCTTTCGGCTTCGGATCCCGGGCAATGTCAACGCAGTTCAGGTTGCGGCACTTCTTCAGGGCGACGCATTGAATAGGGTCGCGATGGCCGAACCAAATTACCTCGTCGGGACCCCGGTCGCCGGGAGCTTGCCTTGGAGCCTTGGCGGCTCCTGGAGCATTGGCGGTTCCTGGAGCATCGGATCTAGCGTAAAGGGTTACAAGGTCCAATGGATGAAGGGCAAGATAGATCTTGATGCAGCACATGCCATCAACCGAGGCCAGAATGTTAAGATCGCGGTCATCGATACTGGTATCGATGCTCAGCACCCAATTTTCGCCGGCAAGCTTATTCCGGGTTACGACTTTGTCGACAACGACAACGACCCGGCCGAGGTCGGCACTGCGTTCATCGGCCCCTTTGGTCACGGAACGCATGTGGCGGGCATTATAGCGATGGTTGCACCAGAAGCCAAGATCATGCCGATCCGGGTCCTCGATCCCAACGGCCTATGTGACGTGTGGCGCCTTGCCCGTGCCTTGATGTATGCAGCGAATCCCGATGGTGACCCCGGCACTGACGACGGAGTCGATATCATCAATCTCAGTATCGGCACTACCGAAAAAACATCGCTGCTTCGCAAACTCATTGCTGCTGAAACTAATGACGGGACTGTTCCCGACGATCCGGATTATCCCGAGATCGGCCATCCAGGCATACTGGTAGTGGCCTCTGCGGGAAACACCGGCAATGGCACCAAGATCTATCCGGCTGCCGAACATGACGTTAACGGTCTTGTTGCGGTCGGCGCCAGCACAGCCAGCGATACCGTTGCTGCATTCTCGACACGAGGTGAATGGGTAGAACTGATGGCTCCCGGGGACAGGATCGTAAGCGCCGTCCCGGGCGGCCGTTACGGTACCTGGCGAGGTACGTCGATGTCGGCCCCGATCGTTTCAGGAATTGCCGCCCTTGTTCACTCTCGATTTCCAAGCCTTAAAGCTAAGGCGATCTTTGAGCACATCCGAAGGACGTCTGTGTCGTGTTCCGGAGCGATCGATCGACGCGTCGATGCCGCTCGGGCCGTTACCACAGCTCCGTAGGCAACCGAGAGTCCATGGAAAGTTGATGAAGCGTTCCGACGAAGAATTGGTCAGAGACTGTCGTAACGGCGACGAATCTGCCTGGGAAGCGATCACCTACAAATATCAGAAGCTTCTGTTCTCGATCCCGAGGCGAGCGGGGCTTGGACGCGACCTCGCATCGGACGTCCTTCAGGAAGTATTTACCACCCTTTACGTGAAGCTCGACCAGCTCGAGAAACCTGAGTTTCTTCGAGCCTGGCTCATCACCACTACTAAACACAAAACGATTCATCTTATCTCTAAAGAAACGCGCGGCCGCCCTCGTTCGATAGATGACAACGAGAATGATCCGGCGTTTGAGATAGCTGACACTGCTCCGCTTGCGGATGACGCTCTTATTAGGCTCGAGCGTGCCGCCCAGATCGAGAACGCCTTCACCGAGATCGATGAACGGTGCCGCCAGTTGCTCATGAGGTTATATCTGAGCGGTGACAAGGTGCCGTACGCAGAAATAGCAGAGACTTTGGACATTCCGCTGGGCAGCATTGGCCCGACGCGAGCTCGGTGTCTGCAAAAATTACTGAAACATATTCCGGAATAACACTCGAGAGATGTATTTTAGTTGCGGTCAAAATGACTTAACTATTGAGACCGGTAATTTCGCCGGATGATCGTATGAAACATATTGAGTTTGAAAGACTCGTAGACAATTTTGAGAGGGGAGTTGCCGGGCCGATCTCCGCAGAGGTTGCGGATCACTTGGTTGAGTGCGTTTCGTGTTCGGCTGAGTATCGGAGGCTCGCAAACTTTTTCGAGTACGTTACGACCGGTATTGACGAAGACGTCCCTCAGGCAACCACCGCTCGCATCCTAAACATTTATCAACGACGCCCGGCGCCTAAGCCTGAGGCAGTCAAAAAAGCTGCCGGACTTGGCTTCCTCGTCTTCGACGAATGGGCAACGGCTCTAAATGAGAGGTATTCGGGGATCGACTCTCGCCAATTGCTATATCGTATTGATGAGTTTGATATCGATCTGCGGATCGAATTCGTTGCCCAATATTGCCGTCTGACGGGCCAGATCCTGCCCGGTATCGAAGGAGCAATGATAACTCTGTCATCTGTCAACTGTTCTCTTTCGAATCCAATGAATGAATTTGGCGAATTCGAATTCGAGTCAGTCGAGCCCGGAATGTACGACCTTATCATCAAAAGTTCCGAGCGTGAATTGACGATCAAGAAGGTTCCCCTCCGTCAATGAGAACCGGCGGCCACTGGCTCCGGTCATAGCGAGCTCCTCGAGAGAAAGCACCCTAATTTCCTTCAAAATATCCAGCCAACTGAAGCGGCCATCGCGGCCGCTTTCTTTTTTGAGAAATTTTGTTTGGCACAGTTGTATTTTTTCAAACAGGTCCGGGACTACGTAAATACAGGCACCTCTCACACCTGCCGAACAAAAGCTATGGACAACAAAGAAACTGAGGTTATAAAGGAAGATCGTCGAACATTCCTATCGATCCTGCCGGTCGGTGTACTTGGCCTGGTAGGAGCGTCGATGGCACTTGCCGCCAAACATTCTCTGGATCCGGTAGCTCAGGAGGCTGCTTCAGCAAACTGGACGACTCTGGATGCCGTGGCAGAGCTGGCCGGCGACGAACCCATAGAAAAGACCATCGCCGTGACGTGTCGGTCGGGCTGGCAAAAGACGGTCGAGGACAAGACGGTATTTGTGTTGCCAAAGCACGATACCAAGGTGCTGTCGTCCGTATGCCCGCACGAGGGCTGTCCGATCGTATGGGAAGGCGAGTCGGGCAAGTTTCTCTGCCCTTGCCACGACAGCTACTTCAGTGATTCCGGCGAGCGTCTTACCGGGCCCGCAGCGAAAGATCTCACCGAATTCGAGACTCGCATCGAGGATGGAAAGCTCCAGATCAAGATCTAGAGGACGTTACGATGGCAGCTGAAATAATTGAAAAAAGGCCGAGATTCGGCGATTGGCTTTCGCGAGAGACTGAGGTGAGTTGGCTCGTCGGCCGACTTTCCGACGAACCGGCAAGCGGGCTTGCCGCCTGGGCCCGAACGTCGAGCTGGATAGTCGCCCTACTGCTCGTTCTGCAGTTTGTGACAGGCATCCTAATGGCGTTCCACTATGTGCCCTCGGCAAACGACGCTTACACTACGGTCGCATATCTGGAACTCGCCGTCCGTGACGGTGCTTGGTTAAGATCGCTTCATTATCACTCGTCGGTACTGTTGCCCGCGGCACTAGTACTTCATCTCCTTCAGATGCTCGTCCGCGGGGCGCTTGCCTCAAATAAAACAGCATGGTTCTTCGGCATAGGCATACTTTGTCTGGCACTCGCTGCCGGAGCCACCGGATACGCCTTGCCGTGGGACGCCCGGGCGCTGAATGGCGTGAGCATAGCAGCAAGCCTTACGGGGAATTTGCCGCTAATCGGGGCCGCGGCCCGTGGATGGCTCGTTGACGGAGAAGTCATATCGACACTGACCCTATCGAGATTTTATGCGCTTCACGTTTGGGCGATCCCGCTTCTGATCATCCTCTCGGTAGTTGCGAGGCTATTCATATTTGGTAAAAAGCATGGCGTTTCGGGACAGGAAACGCAGGATTGGGCAAGAAAGCAGTTCGCCCGAAATGCGGTAGTAATGGGCCTTGTCTTCATTGGACTTGCGGTCTTTTCAACGGCTTATCCCGCCCCCTTCGGACCGCAGGCGGCGGAAGCCTCGACCTACTTACCCAGGCCCGGGCCACAATTCCTCTGGCTATTCGAACTCCAGAAATACACCGACGGATTTTTCGCGGCGATGCTGGCACTTGGATTCCCCGGGATCATGATAGGCGGCCTGCTCGTCACCCCGCTCCTGCTACGCGACCAACTTACGACCATGAAGGCAGCTGCAGGCATGTTCTTTGTGATCGGATTTGGCTCAGTGGCCGCTTTGACAGGGGTCGCACTTTATCAAGATGGAGCTGATCCCAAGATCTCGGCTCAACTTGTAAGGCAGGAAGCGGATGAAGCAAAGTTCCGTGCGTCCAAGTTCGAACCCCAGTTTCGACAAACGAATAAGCCGATCGAGTCTAGCCCGACCGGCACCAGCTTGATCGAGACTGCTTCCGTGAAAGCTCAGCCCATCTCTATTCCTTCGTCGTACGCGGTCAACTGCGCGAAGTGTCATGGCGCAAGCGGCGAGGGGACTGAGAAATTCCCCGAACTTGTGAACCTGACTACGCGCGAAGAGGACCAGCTCACGCCGGAATTGATCCTGGCTATCATCGATGACCCCAAAAAGGTCGGCCGCAGCTCAAAGATGCCCGCCTACAAGAACAAACTTAGCGACGACCAAAAGCAGGAACTTGTTACGTGGATCAGATCGCTGTCACCTGAAACAGGAAACGTCCCGGTACAAACCGCTCGAATGGACGAAAGACCAAACTAAACAAGGAGATAACAATCAAAATGAAAGTAACCAGAAATTCACAGATAAAGCTTACCGCGATTATTTCGCTGGCCGCCGCGGCGATCACGCTATCGGTATTCGCCAGCCCGAGGGCCAACATGGCGTCAAGCCCCTCGGCGAGTGCTGTAGAGACTCTCTCCGACGCTGGTTCAGACTATGCGACGAACTGTGCCAGATGCCATGGAAATGACGGCCGCGGCCAAACCGCGAAGGGCCGCCAAACGCACGCAGGCGACCTGACAAAGAGCTCGATCAGCGACGCAAAGGGTGTTCGTATGATCACAAATGGCAGCGGCGAGATGCCTGCATTCAAAGGCAACATGAGTCCCGAACAGATCAAGGGAGTTATGGCATATGTACGGGGATTTAGACGCTGAAGCACATTCAAGATACACGATCGATCGAGGGGCTTACAAGTAAAAATAATGAGAGGTGCCGGTCATGAAGACTAACGTTTACAGGATAAAGATCACACTATTGTGCGGCTTCGGCGCATTGGCCATTTTGGCTTTCATGTTTGGGAGAGGCAATTCCAGCCCGACCCATGCCGCGATCGGAGGACCTGATGCCGGCAAGACCGGTGCTCCGGGCGAATTGACGTGTACAGATTGTCACAATCCGAATACCGGAATCGGCCAATTCACGATCACGGCACCTCCAAATTATACTCCGGGGCAAACATACTCGATCCAGGTCCGTCACGTGACGACAGATACAACGAGACGACGTTGGGGCTTTGAACTGACGGCCCTAGCCGGGACAACCGCTGCCGGCACTTTTGCCAACCAGAATACAAATACAAAGACGATAACCGGCGGCAGCCGAAGATACATTGAGCAAACAAGCGCCGGAACTTTTCAAAACCAGACCGGAGGGGCTACATGGACATTCAACTGGACTGCGCCCGCTTCAAACGTCGGACCGGTTACCTTCTACGCTGCCGGACTACAGGCTAACAATAATGGTAGTGAGAGCGGTGACCAGACCTACACGACAAACGTCGTCGTCCAGCCGGGTGCCGTAACGCCAACCCCGACGGCGACTCCAACCGCGACTCCGACAAATACCCCTACGGCTACTCCGACCAATACTCCAACAGCTACTCCAACGGCCACCCCGACCAATACTCCGACGGCCACGCCGACTAACACCCCGACTGCGACACCAACGGCTACCCCAACGGCTACCCCGACAGCGACTCCGACTGTCGAGCCAACGCCGACGGTGGTTATTCACCACGGCTTCTCGGACTTTGACGGTGACGGCAAGGCTGACCCTGCCGTATTCCGTGCGTCAGAGGGCAGGTGGTACATCAATCGCTCGAACGGCGGGCCGCTAAGCATACAGTGGGGCCTTCCGACGGACAAGCCCGTGCCGGCAGATTTTGATGGCGACGACAAGACGGATATAGCCGTCTGGCGTGAGGACGTAGCGACCCAGGCGGCCTTCTATATCCTCGAGAGTACGACGGGTACTGTCCGCATCGAACACTTCGGCCAGACGGGCGACGACCCGACCGTCGTTGGCGACTGGGACGGTGACGGCAAGGCTGACCCCTCGGTTTACAGAGACTCGGCATTCGGCCAACAGAGCTACTTCTTCTACCGCGGATCGCTCAACAATCCTGGACGCGACATCACGTATATGCCGTGGGGAATGACCGGCGACAAGGGCATGCGCGGTGATTTTGACGGAGATCAAAAGAGCGATCTCGCGATATATCGTCCATCGAACCAGCGTTGGTACTTCTACATGAGTTCTACGGGATCGGTCGCCTACGATTCCTGGGGATTACCGACGGACAAGTTCGTCCAGGCAGATTATGACGGCGACGGCAGAACTGACCTCGCAGTATTCCGCTCCGGCGTCTGGTACATCAAGCAAAGCTCAACCGGCCAAGGCATTTACTATCAATGGGGCACGTTCTCCGACACGCCTGTACCGGGCGATTACGACGCGGACGGCAAAACGGACGTGGCGGTTTACCGCAACGGCGAATGGTGGATCCGAAAGAGCTTTACCAGCACCGTTCTCGTTGCCAACTTTGGACTCTCATCGGACGCTCCGGTGCAGAACTCTTATGTCAAGTGACCGTACCGTGCTCGGCCATTTATGCACGGAACATGGAGGTTTTATGAAGAATACAGTGTTTTTCCGGCACGGACTGACAGCCCTCGCCGCGGTTCTTGGGGCGGTGCAATTTACCGCCGCCCAGAGTGTTTATCAGCCGCCAACGCTGCCCGGGAGCGGCCCGAACTTCCCCGCAAAGGCCGGTGACGAGGTCAAAGTCACGTTCGACCCTAAGGAGGCCGGCATCATCTACTTTGAGGCGAACGGGAAACGCTACAAGGTCAACACGGTCACGCACACGATGGAACTCGTCCCGGCCGAACCGGCGGCGGCCCCGCCGACGGCACAAACCGCCCTGGC
This sequence comes from uncultured Chloracidobacterium sp., assembly GCA_964545145.1. Classification (GTDB taxonomy): domain Bacteria; phylum Acidobacteriota; class Blastocatellia; order Pyrinomonadales; family Pyrinomonadaceae; genus OLB17. The sequence continues at coordinate 29,409 of CAZJFB010000039.1, forward strand.
CGCTCCGCCGGCCGCGAAGCAGGACGACGCGGAGGATTACTATGCCTACGAGACGGGCGACGAGCCCTTCGACTACAGACTAGTAAACGTCCCGACCGCGAAAAAGGTGCCCAAGGGCACTTGGAACATGTCATTCACGCACAGGTTCTCTCAGCCTATTCGCCCGTTCAGCGAGAGCGGCCAGGCGTTGCTAGGCTTTGACAGCATGTCGATGTCTTCATTTGGGATCATGTACGGCATCACGAACAAATTCTACGTGAACGCCTATCGCTCGCCGGTTTGTCAGCGGTCGCTGTGCAGGACGATCGAGATCGGGGCCGGATATCATTTCACGGATCAGGATGAGCGGTCCCCGCTCGCGGTGTCGATCTACGGCAGTGTCGAGGGGAACGACAACTTCACCAAACAGTACACTTACAACATTCAGGCGATGCTCTCGCGGCGATTCGGCAAGCGTGTTTTCCTACACTTTGCCCCAGCCGTTCACATCAATTCCAACGGCCAGCGGCGGTTCGATCCGGATCCGGCCAATTTCACGCCGCCCGAACCGGCGCTCGCATTTAAGCAGCCTGCGCATACGTTCTCGTTCGGAACGGGCATAAATGTCAGGATCACACCGTCAGTATCCGGGATCTTCGAGTTTACGCCCCGCACCGGATTCAAGCTGGGCCAGGTCCAGCCGATCTTTGACCCGGATTTTAACGTGACCGGCTTTGAGAGCATTTCGCATCCTGAAATGGGCATCGGGCTGCAATATCTCAGGGGCAAACACTCGTTCACCCTCACGTTGTCCAACACCCAAACGACAACGACAAGCCGCTACAATTCGAGCAACCTCGTCCTGAAGCCAAAGGACCTGGTCATCGGATTCAACCTATTTCGTCGCTGGTGATCGGCCGAGATCGCCATCACGAAAAGAAGGGCCGCGAAGTCGGAACGCGGCCCTTTTCTTTTTTAGATCTATCGAATCCGGCCTCTCTGGTTCCCGGGAACAGACAGCCGCAAGTTGGTAGTTGTGTCACCGCAAAACGGTAGTTGTGTCACCGGAAACAGGCAGTTGTGTCACCGGTTTTTCACCATCCGTTCCGGGACAAAAAAGCCAATTTTCGCCCAGCTCTGTCTGCCAAAGCCCCCGAAGCCCCCGGCGCTCAGCGTGAGCCCCAAAACCACCATTGCAACCGTCAAACCGCTATCGCCCGCAAGA
>CAZJFB010000040.1:0-30020 GCA_964545145.1 uncultured Chloracidobacterium sp.
GGTAGAGCAACGGACTCTTAATCCGTGGGTCGCAGGTTCGATCCCTGCTCGGCCTACCATTAACAAAAAAGAAACGGGCCCTTTCGGGCCCGTTTCTTCGTTCATACCTGATCTCTCCATTTCAAGACTTCGTCACGCAGGATAGGATTCTGTTGGAAACTCCCTGTCTGCCCTTGAGCGGCGGTCGCCCGCTGAATGTGCCAATAGCTCAGGCCGAGCTTGCCGATCGCCCTCACATATCGTGTTCGTGCCCTGAATTTTCCATTGAAGAGCCCGCCGATTATCCATGCAGAGCTGCTGAATGCCGAGGTTGCCGTTTTCGCATGCTCCTGAGGAATGAGACCTCTGGCAATGTCGATAGCGAGCATTTCGTTGAGGATCTTATTCTGACGCCTCATGATGTAGAGCGAAAAACCAAGCAATATCAAGAAGAATGGTATCTCAAGGATGATATAGCCGATGACAAAGCCCTCGAGTCCACCGATAACAGCCATGCCGTTCCAGATCGCGTGCAGGGTTACCGCGAATATATAACCGACGACCGGCATTAATATCCTTACGGGCATCTTGTGCGATTCTCGGGCGATACCACAGCCAATACCCGTCATTGCAGTAAAGGTGACATGGGCAAATGGTGACATGATGCCCCGCATCACAAAGAGTATCGCCAACCCGCCAACGCCTCCCGCGCCGACCGCGCGGCCGTAATAGAGCACATTCTCGACCGTCGCGAAACCGAGGGCGATCACGCCCGCAAACACGATCCCGTCGAGAATATCGTCAAAGTAACGGCGAAAGAAGACAAGCAGCAAAACAAGGCCTATGCCCTTCGAAGCCTCTTCAAATATTGGAGCCGAGACGACCGCACCTACGATCTGGCCGGCGTCCGGCGAAACACCGATGCTAACGACAAGACTTACGACGGTGTTAACAATGAACGAGACGATAACCGCTACCAGTGCTCCCCAGGCAAAGGCAAGCGAGAGCAGCCAGAGCGGCTCAGGATCATATCGGTCCAGCCAGATAAGAGGCAAGAGATATAGCATTGCCGGCAGAAATGCGACCACGGCGGCGATCACCGCCGGAACGATGCCGACGCTCGCAAACATCAGCATCATCACGATCAGCGACAAAAAGACGACCGCAAATATCGTCAGAGCAATGCCGATGTAACGCCCTGTGCTGGACGATTCCGTCTTGACCGCCGCCATGCTCGGAAGCGCAAAATTCTGCAGCGACGCCTGCAGATTCACGGGCCCCTGCTCAGACAGCCGATTGAACTGCTCAACCTGCTGTTCGCGGAAATTGGTCTCGGCAGCGGATGCGATCTGACTGCCATCGATGCGGACGGTTGCCGTCACCCCGTTCGAGCCGAACTGGACCTGGTCTCCATCGTTGAGCTTTGCCGAATTGACCTTTTGGCCGTTGACAAGCGTGCCGTTGGTGCTCTGATTGTCGGTGATGTAAAAACCGTCGGCACGCGCTTCGATAAAAGCATGCTGCTTTGAAGCGATACGCTCCGACAGTGGGTCGAAGCGAATACTGCAGGTCTCGCTTCGGCCTATCGAAACGAAGCCGGTCTGAAGTTCGAAAACCTGGCCCGCAAGCGAGCCGCCGCCGATAGTTAGCTGCAGTTTCATACTGCAATCATAGGAGCAAAAAGCCCAAAGTCAAGCGAAATTAGCTGACTTTGGACTTGTCGAGATCTATCTCTGAAGTTTACCTTGGCTGGACCGATGCAGGCGACGGCTGATCACCTGCGATACCAAATACCCGGACATCAAAAGCGCCGTTAGAGCTGTTGATCCTGTACCACTGATTCGTACTAGGCCGAAAGATGGTCACGTCCCCCTTTGAATCGCCATCATAATCGGCAGGGATCGGGATATCCTCCGCCAGGCCCCATGAATAGGCCCTGAAACTCGGCGTCGCTGCGGGATCGAGAATATACCAAACGCCGGTTGAAGGCCGATAGACGGCATAATCCGTGCGCCCGTTACCGTCAAAATCAGCGGTCACAGGCTTATCTCCGTTCATACCCCAAGACGCGTAGAGCGGTATCGACGACGAACTCTGCAGAACGTACCATACACCGTTAGACGGGCGCCAGACGGCAATATCCGCCTTGCCGTCGCCTTCGAAGTCGCCTGCAAGCGGTTTGTCGCCGTTAAGGCCCCATGAAATTATCTTCAATCCAAGCGAGCTTTGCAGAATGTACCAGACACCATTTGAAGGCCTAAAAACCGCGATATCGGTCTTGCCGTCAGCATCGTAGTCTGCCGGTACCGGTATGTCGCTGAACTGTCCGAACTGGACCGCACCGAAACTACCGTCATTTCGGCGGAACCACCAAACACCGGTCGCGGGCCTGAAAATAGCAAGTTCGACGGCCCCATCACCGTCATAATCGCCCGGTGTCAATACATCGCCGTTAAGCCCAAAATTGCGGTCTATGTTAGACGCATTCGAGCTGTACTCAATATTCCATTCACCCGTTGATGGCCTAAATACCGAAAGGTCGGTACGTCCGTCACCGTCAAAATCAGACACGCGATTCTTTAACGGTGCGGCGACAGCACTGGCATCGAGGACCAATAGGCCATTGGCCATATCGCCGGCGAGGACCTTGTTTTGGCCTATCGGAAAAACCGCCCAGTTGCCCTCAAAGCTATTCGGAAGTGCGTTTTGCCTGTTAGCGGCTCCACAGACCATGTCCCATGGATCCGCGGTCTGCAACTTTTCTAATTCGCCCTCAGGCGGCGCGAATGTTTGTTGGTACGTGTCGTACTGAGCAACGCGAGTCGGCTCTCGGGGATTTGAGATATCAAAAACTTGTACACCAGCCTGATACCATGAAATGTAAAGATAATTACCAAGGACAACGGGATTGTGCGGACTGATCGCGTTGATACCAAGGTCGGTCGTCCGGATCGTTCGGATCAACAAAGGCACGGCTGGATTCTGGACATCGTAAACACGCAGGTCGCCGTCGAGAGTCTCGCGACAGGAAAATAGATACCTGCCGTCCTCGCTCGTCCAGGTGCTGTGATTCGTGCTGTTTCCGTTGATCGACCCCAGAAGCTGCGGCGGCTGTGAAGCAAGGTTCGAGATGTCGTAGATCTCGATCCTGCCATTCCAGCCGGACGTATACATCCTGTTGCCGCGAACGTGTACGGCATGTACCCAAAGCGAATCGATCGGGCTTAGGTCCCACTTAAAGACAGGATTGGCAGGATTGCTGATATCGATGATCTTCAGCGTCTTGTTCGAGGTGCTGTTGTAGTTCTCTATCAGGAAGTTGCCCGCAACTACCATTTCATGGATCCCGTTAAAACCGTTGCCGCTGTCTGCCTTTACCTTGCCAAGGAGAACAGGGAAATACGGATTTGAAAGGTCCACGATATGCACGCCGTCTCCTGTCGAGGGAGCTCCACTGGGAAAAGGGCCGCCGCTGCCAAAATATCCTCGATTGCCTACCACTATGGCTTCAAGAAATGCTTGATTTGGTGAAGGGTTGTAAACGCTCGCGAGGATCGGGGCGTCGGGGTTCGAAATGTCGTAGATAAAGACGCCCCGACAATTGTAAGTTCCCTGCACGGCAATGTTGCCGTCCGCAAAGATATCGGCAAATTTAAGGCCTGAACTTCCGCTGGCAACTGTGCAGTTTGGCGTGATCTGGGAACGAAGTCTGACCTTTTGGGCGACCGCGTCGGCCGAAGATATCAGCACACAGGAGATAAGTACGGATAAGCCAATTAAATACCTGAGGAACATCTTTCGCGCCAGATCCATCCTTTCACCCCGCTTTGTTCGATATCGTCGTACTATTCTGACGATATTCGTACGACAAATCAAACACACCTGCATCCGCAAGTGCGTTGACTGCCAAATTAGAACTCTCGGGATAAAGCCGGAATTTACGATGCTGCTCTGTTCGCCTCGCGCATAACAAGGTCAAAAGTGCCTGGATCTACTTTCTTGAATCGGCGATTGCGGCTGAGCGAAACCGCGACGGAAATGGTTGGGTTATTGCCCTTGAACTTCATTCCGCCGGCGATCAGCAAATTATACAATTCGTTGACGTGAAGCGGACCGCCTGCCTCTCGAAGCAAAAGCGTGCACGCCTGTGTGATCGTTCGGTCGCTAAATCGCTTGCTGACCGGCTCATAATTACTGTTGATCGACGGAATGTGCCGTGCCTGACCAATATATGCTATCGAGCCCTCACGTCGGGGCACGTACGGAAGTTCGGCCGGGCCTGAACCGTCCATCTCGTCAATATCGGCCTGATCGGACGAATCTTCGATCTTCACAGACTTGCCAAAGTTCATAGGCCGAGAACCCGAGCGTGTTGCGACGAGCAGGCTGTGGATCGCCTTTTCGGTCTGGGCCGCACTATTCTCAAGAGCATTTATCTCCAATCTCAAATGCTCGACCTCGGCTTCCGCCTCTCGCAATCTGGACGTGAGGCGCCGCTGGGCATTCCGTGTCTGATCGAGACTTTGCTCAAGTGTTACTATAAGATTTTCGTCTAACATGCTCTTCTTGTGATATTTATGCGGGACGATGCTGAGTCAGTATGGATGTTCCGTCTTTACTTGTTCCTTTCGGTGACAAATGTCAAAACGTCTTCTAGAGAAGTACGATACTCCGATTCGGGCAAAACATCAAGACTTTTTCTCGCAGCCTCAGCGTGATCGGCGGCCCGCCGTTTGATTTCACTCACGATACCCAGATCGAGCAGATGGGTCATCAACTCTTCCCTCGAGATCGCCTCATAAATACCGTCGAACATTATCTTTTCAAGCTTTGACTTGAATTCAGGCTGCATTTCGAGAAGGCAGATAAGCGGCAGGGTCAGCTTCCCTTCAAGGAGGTCAGAGCCGGCCGCCTTACCGAGCACTTTGCTGTCGGCAGTCAGATCGAGAATGTCGTCGGCGAGTTGGAATGCGATTCCGAGGTCCATCCCATACTTGCGCAGTGCCTCGCGGCGTTTTTGCGTAGCATTCCCGAGAATCGCCCCGATCTCGCAGCATGCCGAAAAAAGGTATGCAGTTTTTCGTCGCAGGATATCAAAATACTCGTCCTCGGTAATATCAAGCCTGCCGATCCGCGTAAGCTGTATCAACTCGCCCTCGGTCATCTTACGGGTCAAACGTGTGAGAATATCAATGATCTCAAGCGAGCGTTCGGCAACGGTCGTCTCAAATGCCGACATATAGAGCCAATCGCCCATGAGAACGGCGGATTGATTGCCGAATCGTGCGTTGATCGACGATCTGTTTCGACGAATGTCGGCGTTGTCGATGATGTCGTCATGCACGAGCGTAGCCGTATGGAGCATTTCCATAACGGTCGCAAGCCTAATGACGTTTGACTGCTTTGCGTTGCCGCCAACCGCATAGTTCGCGAGTACAAGCAACGCCGGACGAACCCGCTTGCCGCCCGATGCCCGAAGATAGTCGCCAAGATAGTTGATGACCTGTATATTCGAGGCGGCCTGTCGCTCGAATTCGGCCTCTACCAACTCGAGTTCGTTGCTAATGATGTCGAGCGCCGCCCTAGCGGAAAGTGCGGTCGATGCTACTTTTCTAGCGGGTGCGAATTTTTGCATCTAGTTGGAACGGTAGTTATCGAACTGCATATCGATTCCAAAATCCTTTGCTTTAAGGGCCGCGATCACTTCCTGCAGAGTATCGCGATCCTTGCCTGATACTCGAACGGTCTCGCCCTGGATCGATGCTTGTACCTTGTATTTGCCGTCCTTAATGAATCGAACGACCTCTTTAGCTTTTTCAGTCGGAATTCCCTGCTGTACCTTTACTAATTGCCGAACTGTGCCGCCGGCCGCGGGCTCGATCTTTTGATAATCAAGTGCCTTGAGCGAAACGCCACGTTTCAAGAGCTTTGACTGCAGAATGTCGTTCATATTTCGCAGCTTGGTCTCGTCTTCGGCCGAGAGCATCAGGTCCTTTGCTTGGAACTCGACGGTTGCCTTGCTGCCCTTGAAATCAAACCGCTGTGAGATCTCCTTCGTCGTCTGATTGATCGCGTTTGTGACCTCAGCGTAATCGGTCTTGGAGACTATATCGAATGAATTTTCTTTCGCCATAGGGATGATTCTGCCACAGAGAACACAGAGTTCCCAGAGCGGACTTTTGTGAAGTTATTCCTCAGTGACCTCTGTGCACTCTGTTACTAGATCAATCTTGAAGAAATCAAGGAAATTGGCCGTTGTCGCCTCAGCCAGAGTCTCAGTGCTGACCCCGTAAAACTCCGATAGAAACTTCGCCGTGTGAACGACAAAGCTCGGCTCGTTGCGTTTACCGCGAAACGGGACCGGCGTGAGAAACGGACAATCTGTCTCGACAAGCAGCTTATCGAGGGGCACGACGCGAGCGGCATCACGCAGATTCTCTGCCTTCTTAAAGGTTACATTCCCCGCAAATGAGATCAGAAACCCTAACGGCAACAATGCCTCAGCCATCTGAGCGGTTCCGCCAAAACAATGCATGATCCCGCGAAATCCTTCGTACGAGCATTCTTCGGTCAATATCTCAACCGTCTCATCATCCGCGTCACGGCTGTGAACAATTATCGGCAGGTTCAATTTTCTGGCGGTCCGGATCTGGCGCCGAAAAACATCCCGCTGCACATCTCGCGGACTGTGATCGTAATAATAGTCGAGCCCGATCTCGCCCCAGGCAATGACCTTGTCGCTCTTTGTAAGTTCGATGAGTTGTTCTTCCGCTTTGTCGTCGTAGAGCTTTGCATCGTGCGGATGCACGCCGACGCTGGCGAAAACGTTGTCGTATCTTTCTGCAACCGCCACCGCTCGCCGAAAATCGTCCGTGTGCGGATCGCCGGTGCCGACATTGAGCATCGCCGAAACGCCAGCGTCTTTTGCACGCTGAACGATCTCGTCGCGGTCCTCGTCAAATTGCTCACCGTCAATGTGGCAATGGGAGTCAATTAGAATCATTTGAGTCGAGCGCCGATATCAACATTCTCAATGAATGCTGCCAATGCAGGCTTTTCTCCCGTCCCGTCTTCTAAACTGGCCGCACAGATCATACCCTGCGACTCCAAGCCACGCATTTTACGCGGTTTTAGGTTGGCGACGACGACGACCTTGCGGCCGATCAGCGTTTCGGGTTCGTAGTATTCAGCCAGGCCGGCAAGTATCTGACGTGGCTGCTCTTCGCCCAGATCGATCTCGAATCGCAGCAGTTTGTCGGCGTTCGGGATGCGCTCACAGACCTTGACCTCGCCGACGCGGAGCTCGACCTTTAGGAAATCATCGATCGTAATGAAGTTGTCTATTTCGGGCTCAGCCTGGTCAACCGCGACGGGCGACCCAGTCGCTATCGCACCCGGTTCTGACACGGTCGCCGCTTCTCCTGGCTTCTGACTTCTGGTTTCTGACTTTTCTTCTATTTCACTCATAACTTTGTTCTTATCAATTCTCGGAAAAACCCCAACGGTCTCGCCGATCGCGGTTCCCGCAGCCAGGTATCCCCAATTCAAACTCGCTGGATCTAACGACGAAATATCTTCGCTAAGCCCGATCTGGCTGTAAATATTTCTCGACGCGTCGGGCATCACCGGATAAAGCATCACACTTAGCCAGCGAAGCGTCTCAGTCGCACGGTAAAGCACGGCGTTCAGCGTTTCCGCCTGCTGCGGATCTTTGACGAGTTCCCAGGGCTTGGCGTCCGAGATCATCTTGTCAATGCGGGCGATCACTGACCAAAGCGTCTCAAGAGCCAGGCTAAACTCAAAATTGTCCATTCGCCGCAGGAATTCATCCCTCGCGTGCGTCACGACTGTTACGATCTCGCCGCCGTCGGGATCAACACCAGCTCGTCGTGCGTGAATGTAGTTTTCCTCTGCGATCTTGCCGCTGGGGATCAGGCCTTCGCGGTACTTCGAGATCATTGAGAATGTTCGGCTGGCAAGGTTGCCAAGTCCGCTCGCAAGGTCGGCATTAGCTCGGTCGATCAGATTCTCGTATCCGAACTTCCCGTCCTGGCCAAAGACCATGTCGCGAAGCACGAAATAACGCAACGCATCAACCTGAAAATGCTCATGTAATACATCAACTTCGATGACGTTACCCATTGTCTTGCCCATCTTTCGGCCGTCGGCGTCGAGCCACATACCGTGGGCAAAAACAGATGCAGGCAATGGGAGTCCCGCCGCCTCCAGAAACGAGAACCAATAGACAGTATGAAACCTCAGAATGTCCTTTCCGACCAGATGAACTACATTTTGCCAGTACTTTTCGAACCCGACCGCGGCCTTTTCAGCATTGCCGTAACCGAGTGCGGTGATGTAGTTCGAAAGTGCGTCCATCCAGACGTACATTACGTGTTCCGGATCGTCCGGAACCGGCACGCCCCACGAAACCGCCGACTTTTGCCGGCTGATCGAAAGATCCTGCAAACCGCCGCGAACGAAGGACAAAACCTCATTTTTTCGAGCATCAGGACGCAGCAGGCCGGGCGTACTCTCGATCACCTCCATCAGAAATTCATCGTAATCCGAAAGTCGGAAAAAGTAGCTTTCCTCGGCGATCTTGTCGAGCGGACGCTCGTGGATCGGGCAATGCGGCACTTCAGAACCGTCAGGAACGTAATATTGCTCCTCGGTCTTGAATTCCGCACACGGAGCGCAAAACCATCCCTCGTAAAAGCCCTTATAGACGCACGCGTTCCCTTTCGGGGTCTTGTTTTTGGCGATCTCACGCCACAGGTGCTGTGAGCCTTCGTAATGAAAGGGCTCGCTCGTGCGCATGAACACGTCGTAGCCGCCGTGCTCCAGATCAAGCCCGAAATCGGCAAACATACGCTTCAACTCGCCCGAAATGTAGTCTACCTGTTCCTTTGGTGTCCGGCCCGCCTTCTCTGCTGCCCGCTGGATATTGATGCCGTGTTCGTCGGTTCCGGTCAGGAAATACGTGTCGTATCCGCGCTGACGCTTGTGCCGCCTGACTGCGTCCGCAACTATCGTCGTGTACAGATGCCCGAGATGTGGCAAACTGTTTGCGTAATAAATAGGCGTCGTAATGTAAAAGGTCTCTTGCATGAGCAAAAAGAAAAGTGTAGCGTGTGGAGGTGATTTTATCCACACGCTACACCGGTCTATCAGAGGTCAGGCTATTTGCCGAATCGCTTCTTATCGACGGCCGAAAACTCGTCACTGTCCTTGTATCTTGGCATCACAGACGAATTTGCGGCCTTCATACCGATAGCGAGGCCGATCTCGGCATTCTGTACCATCGCCGCGGCGTTCCACCAGTGATAGTATTGGTCGGATGGTTGGTGATAATACTTCGAATTATAATTCTGAAAGAAATTTAGCGGCTCACCTGTCAGCGGTGTCACAAAATCATCACCGTGCCTCAGCGAAACCGCAGGAACCCCAACCTTCGCGAACGGAAAATGATCGGATCGGAAGAAAAATCCTTGCTCAGGCGACATATCGCCCTCAAGAGTAAGTCCCCGTTCGGTCGCAACCGCCCGGACAATATCCCCCAAAGACGAGCGCTCGGATCCCAGTGCGGCGAAATCCCGCGTCTTGCCGAAGAAATTCACTCCGTCAATGTTCACATTCGCAGCTATCTTGTTTAACGGTACCAGCGGAAATCGTGAGAAATACTCGGCTCCAAGCAAACCTTGCTCTTCCGCGGTCGGAAAAAGGAAAAATATCGAACGCTTGGGGCGCTGGTCCTTTGGCAGGTTCGTGATCACATCTGCGATACCGAGAATAGCTGAGATCCCGGAAGCGTTGTCGTAAGCCCCGTTATAGATCTTATCGCCAGAAGCATCTGCCTCACCGATACCCAAATGGTCCCAGTGGCCCGAGTAAACGACGTACTCGCTCCGAAGTTTTACATCATTGCCGGCGATCTTTCCAACGACGTTTGGCGAGTCGAATGTCTTTAGCTCGCTGTTCAGGTTCAGATCAGCTGTCACACCCAGGTTGACCGGCATGAAATCGCGGCTCTTCGCCCGTTGCTTGAGCTGCTCCAGGTCAACATGGCCAAGGTTCGCGAGCTTAATAGCCGCATCGTTGGTCATCCACACCCGAAACTGCAGAAACGGTGTTTTGTCTGCGGAACTGCGAGCTATCTCGTATCGCCAGTTGCCATTTGACGTACGAACCACATTCCAACCGTACCCCGCGGACTCGGTCGTGTGCACCAAAATGACGCCGGCCGCACCTTTACGAGCGGCCTCCTCGTACTTGTAAGTCCAACGTCCATAATATGTTAATGCCCTGCCGCCAAAAAGGTCCGGCTCGGCAGCGGTCGCCGGTGGGTCATTGACCAGGATCATCAAGATCTTACCCTTGTACTGTTCCGGATCGCCCTTGTAGTCGTTCCATTTATATAGTGGCGAATCGATACCGTACCCGACAAAGATGACGTCGGAATTGACAGAAACAGAAGCTCTTTGAGCACCTGTCGTTGCTACAAAATCATCGCCGAATTTGAAATATGCACTCGTCGGGCCCTTTGTGATATTCGTTCTAAGCTGCGTTGCAGGATCGGCCTTGACACCGACGAGCTTAACATTCTGAAAGTAACTCTTACCGCTTCCCGGCTGCACACCAGCGGCTTTCATCTGATCGGCGATGTATTGTGCCGCACGTCTGCCGCCGTCTGTCCCGGGCCCACGGCCTTCAAAATCATCGGCCGACAGGTGTCTTACTCGTTCTCGCATCTTAGCTTCGCTGAATTTACCTGACCAATCCTGGGCCAGGGCAAAGCCGGACAGCAACGATAAGATCCCCAACAAAACCACAGTTCTTTTCATATTTTATCCCTTGATCAATGCCATAGCCTCGGCTCGCGTCCGAGAGTCTTTTCTGAAACCGCCCAAAACCGCCGACGTTATCGTGATCGCACCCGGCTTCTTTACACCGCGAAGCGTCATACACGTATGTTCTGCCTCTACTACCACCATTACGCCTATCGGCTGAAGATTGTCGTAAAGAGTCTGAGCAATCTGCTGGGTCAGACGCTCCTGGACCTGCAACCGCCGCGAGAAGGTTTCCGCGATACGTGCAAGCTTTGACAGACCCACGATACGGCCGCCCTGTGGAATATATGCAATGTGGCATTTGCCGACGAACGGAGCGAGGTGATGCTCGCAGACCGACGCGATCGAAATGTCCTTTACCAGAACCATTTCGTCGTGGCTATCGCCCGGGAGAGGCACTATGTGCTGCCTCGGGTCGTCCCACATTCCTTCGGTCAACTCGGCATAAAACTCGGCGACGCGGTCCGGTGTTTTCTTAAGCCCGTCGCGGTCGGGATCTTCACCGATCCCTTCGAGCATCAGCCGAACACCGGCCGCGATCTTAGCGAGATCGACCTTTTTCTTGATCTTTTTTGCCATACAAACCTTTTTCCTAAAGTTTCGAGTTTATCTGTTTTGCATGCAAAAGAAAACGCCGATAGCGATGGCGATGCGCGCGGAATGTTGGTAATTCCAATGCTAGACACTATAATTACCGTTCGCCTCAGGGGCGTTTGAGTTACCATGACCATTACCGAGATACATCACCTGCTTCGAAACGCTGTTCGAGCTACCGCTGCATCAGAATTCGGGGTTGAGATCGGCACTATCGCTGCCGAAACCCCACCAAAGATAGAGCTTGGCGACCTTGCCTTCCCTGTCGCGTTCGAGCTTGCCAAACAGATAAAACAGGCCACAGGCGAAAAGCGTAATCCGCGTGAAATAGCAGAGGTCCTGCGAGCGGCACTCGAACAATTCGATTTTGTCGGCCATGTCGAAGTAGCAGGAGCCGGATATCTCAACGTTTTCTTCGATCGATCCGCTTTTTTGTTGGAGAATGCCTCGGCTGAACCGCTGCCGTCTCGCGGAACCAAAGGGGTAAAAGTATGCGTCGAACACACCTCCGTCAATCCTAACAAGGCGGCCCACATCGGCCACGTTAGAAATTCGGTCCTCGGCGACACATTTCAGCGGATACTGACAGCTACAGGAAAGATCGTCGAGATACAGAATTATATCGACAATACGGGCGTTCAGGTTGCGGATGTGGTGGTCGGTTTTATGTTCATCCAACACATGACATTGGATGACATAACCGCTCTTGATAAAGAACTTGCCGCAACAGGTAAATCGTTTGATTATTACTGTTGGGACCTTTATGCAAAGGTCGGCCAGGCATACCTTACCGACGACGCACTAAAGGCAAAGCGGCCCGAGGTACTGCACCTCATCGAGGAAGGAAACAATCCTACCGCCGAGCTTGCCGACTATGTCGCCACCCGCAACGTCGAGTGCATTCTCGCAACGATGGAACGGCTTGGAATACGTTACGACCTGCTGCCTCGTGAATCAGAGATCCTGCATCTTCACTTTTGGGATAAGGCATTCGAGGAAATGAAACGGCTCGGCGTGATCCATTACGAGTCGGAAGGTGCTCACGCCGGATGCTGGGTAATGCCGTGGGAATCGCACGAAGGCAGCGACGACCACGAGGCCGACAAGATCCTTGTAAGATCAAACGGAACAGTGACTTACACGGGCAAGGATATCGCCTATCAGATGTGGAAGCTGGGCATTCTCGGGCTCGATTTCAACTATCGATCGTTTCAAACCTACGGTGACGGGAAGGAGGTTTGGATCACAGTGGGAAAAGATGCGGACAATAGTATCGACGCTCCTTCCTTCGGCGGCGGAGAGACCATCTACAACGTCATCGACACGCGCCAATCGTATCCGCAAGAGGTTGTAAAAAAAGGAGTTGCAGCGATCTCGCCGGAACGCGGCGAAAAGGCGAGCGTTCATCTTGCGTACGAGATGGTCGCATTGTCACCGGCGGCAGCTGAAGAACTAGGCTTCGAACTCACCGAAGACGATAAAAAGCGTACTTTTATCGAAATGAGCGGACGCAAAGGCCTTGGTGTTAAGGCTGACGACCTTATTGACCGTCTCGAGGCCGACGCTCTCGCCGAGGTCGAGAAACGTCATCCCGACGCCGACAGCGACGAAAAGCGACACATCGCGCATCAGATCGCGGTCGGCGCATTGCGATATTTCTTGCTCAAATTCACCAAGAATACGGTGATCACATTCGATTTCAAGGAAGCACTTTCATTCGACGGCGAAACAGGCTGTTTTTGCCAATATTCTGCCGTCCGGGCTAACTCGATCTTCAGAAAACTCGCTGAAAAGGGAGAGACTGTCGAGACCTGTCTCGGTAACCTCACGGATAGATCAAAGATCGCGGAAGTTTTCGCGTCCGCCGCAGGGGACGATATATGGGCGATGGCGGTACTCGCTTCCCGCATCGAGGAGGCAGTAAATCAAGCCGCGAACGCAAACGAACCAGCAATATTGGCGAAATACACGTTCAACCTGGCTAAGGCGTTCAACCTTTTTTATCACAACAACAAGATCATCGCTGAGGCAGACGTGATCAAGCGGTCCGTGCTCGTCGTTGTCGCAGACATGGCGAGGCGTGCTTTGACGGACGCCCTGGACACTCTTGGCATTGAAGTTCCGCAAAAGATGTAGTTGACATACGTCTTGTAATTCAGTTTTAATGTTTGCAATGAATTTGGACGGCAATAAACCGAATTTTGTGTCAGCTTGCTGGTGGTGGCAGATCGGGTGTCGTGTGCGCTTGACCTGACGGGCCTTCGGAAGACGTTTTGCATACGACGCCGCTTGAGATGAACTCAGGCGGCGTTTTTGATTTGTCTATCAGCAACGGAAGTAAACAAATGGCACTAAATAAAGTGATCCCAGTGGTCGACACAATGCCGGCGGACCTTTTGACGCCGCTGGCGGTTTATCTGCGGCTTTCGGAAGCGGGCCAACTTTCGTTCCTGCTTGAGTCAGTCGAGGGCGGCAAAAGCCTGGCCCGCTATTCGTTTATCGGTGCGGGCCCGAGACGGGTCCAGGCCGGCGGCAAGCAGGAGTTTGACGAACTGCGGCAACATTTTGCAGAGAATATTGCCGAGAACGACAGTGAATTGCCTGTGTTTATCGGCGGAGCGATCGGATATCTCGGATTCGATTGCTGCGAATGGTTCGAGCCTAAACTCGATGGCGGCGAGCCGGAATTTGCGATGATGTATTTTGATTCTATCGTTGCATTCGACCATGCGCGGCAGGTGATCAAGATCATCTCAGTTGACCTTCCGGAGTCGCCTGCGACGGCACAGGAGCGAAATATAGTTCTTCGGTCCCGATTAGAGGCCCTCATATCTCCTTGCGTGCCTCACGCCAATTCAGTAGATTCCGACACAACTGTACCAACATCAAATTGGAAACGAGAGGATTTCGAGGCTGCGGTCATCGAGATCAAAGAGTTGATCAACGCCGGTGAGTGCTACCAAACCGTTCTTTCGCAATGCTTTACACGGCCTACCTCCGCTTCCTCCGTCTCGATCTATCGGGCGTTAAGGTCACTCAACCCGTCGCCGTACATGTTCCTCCTTAATTTCGGCGATCGGCAGATTATCGGCGCATCACCCGAACTTCTGGTACGCTGCAAAGGCGATCACCTCGAATACAGGCCGATCGCCGGAACCCGAAAACGCGGCTCGACACCCGACGAAGACGAGTCCCTGGCCGACGACATGCGGCGGGATCGAAAAGAGGTCGCCGAGCATCTGATGCTGGTCGATCTGGGCCGCAATGACCTCGGCCGTGTTGCCGAGTACGGCAGCGTGAGGGTCGATTCGTTGATGCATGTCGAGAAATACTCGCACGTTCAGCATCTGGTCAGTTCCCTTTCAGCGAAATTGAGAAATGGACTCGACCGTTTCGACGCACTCGCGGCCTGCTTCCCGGCCGGCACCGTATCAGGTGCTCCAAAGGTGCGCTCGATCGAGATCATTCGCGAATTAGAGCCGACAAAACGGGGAGTTTATGCAGGTGCGGTCGGCTACTTCGACTATTCGGGCAATATGGACACTTGCATCGCGATCCGTACGCTCGTGCTGCAGAATGGTGTCGCGAAAGTTCAGGCGGGTGCAGGCATTGTCGCGGATTCCGTACCTGAACTCGAATTTGAGGAAACGGTCAACAAAGCAAAAGTGCTGCTGCGAGCCGTCGAGATAGCGGAAAGCGGAGCCGTATAGATGAGCGAAATGATCCTGGACCACTACGTTAGAGAGTTTCACCGTAACCGAGACGTTGACCCGGGCGATGCCGAGACTCTGCTCGACGAATTGATCGCTAGCGGCGACGTGCCGAGATTGGCCGCCTTACTGGCCGCGTGGAATGAGAAGGGATCAACTGAGGAAGAGTTGTTCACGTTCGCATCTATCATGCGTAGCAGGATGAAACGAATCACGTCAAAATATCAGACATTCGTGGACACGGTCGGAACCGGCGGCAGCAGCTTTAAGACGTTCAACGTCTCTACGGCCGCGGCGTTCGTGATCGCGGGGGCCTCCATCCCTGTCGCAAAGCATGGCAACCGTTCGGCGACGAGTCGATCCGGCAGCGCCGACGTTTTGACGGACCTGGGGATCGAGATCGACATCGAACCAGCCATGACGGAGGCTATCTTTAACGAACATGGGCTTTGCTTTATGTTCGCACCGCGGTTTCATTCGCTCTCGTCGTCTCTGGCAGCGGCCCGACGCACTCTGCACAATCCGACGATCTTCAACAATCTCGGGCCGCTCTGCAATCCGGCAGAAGCTCCGCATCACGTGATCGGGGTCTGGCATGAGGATATGCTCGAGAAGACCGCGAATGTTCTCTCACGCCTTGGTGCGAAACGGTCGTGGATCGTCCACGGCAACAACGGCCTCGATGAGATCGCATTGAACGGTAAAACACAGGTCATCGAGATCGGCGACGGATCACCTCGGAGCTTCCAGATCTCTGCGGCCGACTTCGGCGTCTCTTCGACGACCGGCACGCTCCCCGCGAAATGCTCTGCAGAGGAAAGCTCGGCGATAATATTAGCGGTGCTAAGGAATGAGTTAATGGGCGACGACGCCGAAACGCTCGTCCTTATGAACGCCGCGGCCGCGATCCTGGTCGCCGGTGAGGCTACTGACTTGATCGATGCGTTCCGATCAGCAAGAGAAAGCGTGCGTAGCGGTGCGGCTCTGGAAAAACTGATCGCATTGGCGGTCGCTTCACATATATGAACAGGACAGTTCTGGACAAGATCATTTCTGCAAAACAGGAAAAGGTCGCGAGGCAAAAGCTCGAGCCAAACTCGCCACAGATACGTGAAAAGGCGTATACGGTGCGTTCCGCGGCGGAGACGCACCGACTCCGTTCGGCGATGGCACGTCGTGACCGCATGAATATTATTGCTGAGATAAAACGTGCTTCACCTTCAAAAGGCATTATAAATGAGAACATCGATGTCGCGGCTGCCGCCCGGGAATATCAAAACGGTGGTGCGGCAGCTATCTCGGTCCTGACCGAGGAGAATTTCTTTAGCGGCGAGCTCGCCGATCTGGTCGCGGTAAAAGCCGCCGCAGATCTCCCTGTTTTGCGAAAGGATTTTGTCATCGACGAATTTCAGGTATACGAGTCCGCAGCGGCAGGAGCGGACGCTGTCCTGCTGATCGTGGCCGCATTGAACGCTGACAATCTTGGACAATTCCTCCGGATCGGACGCGACGAACTCGGCATTGACGTTATCGTAGAGGTCCACTCGGCTGAAGAACTAGAGCTCGCGGCCCATATCGGGGCCGATATTATTGGTGTGAATAATCGTGATCTTCATACCTTCGAAGTTTCGCTCGAGGTATCACGCCGCCTGATAGATCAGCGGCCCGACGGATGCATAATGATCGCAGAGAGCGGCATTTCAAACCGCAGTGAGATCGACGGACTGTATAGGCTCGGTTTCGACGGATTCCTTATCGGCGAATCTCTGATGCGAAGCGGAAATGTAGTCAGTGACCTAAGCAGACTTACTTCTGAGGTATCTACATGACTCGGGTCAAGATCTGCGGCATTACAAATATTGAGGACGCTCTGAAGGCACAATTCCTCGGAGCGGATGAACTGGGCTTCAATTTCTATGAAAACAGCCCTAGATACATTGCACCGGATATGGCGGCAGAGATCATCGCCGGATTGTCGAGCGAGATCGCCAAGGTAGGCGTTTTCGTCAACGCCTCGGCGGAGAGCATACTCGAAATAGTCGCCATTGCAGGCCTGGATTCGATCCAGATCCACGGTGACGAGGAACCGGGCTTTGTCCGACACCTTCGCTCGCTGACCGACAAACTGATCATCAAGGCGATGAGGGCGAAGCCGGACCTTGAGGTCGATGACGCTGTGAAATTTGACGCGAACGCGATACTGATTGACAGCTATTTTGCCGGAGAATACGGCGGAAGCGGACGGACATTTGACTGGGAGATCGCAGGGGCGATCGCCGGACTCGTTGAACGGGTTTATCTGGCGGGCGGCCTGACACCGGAGAATGTCAGTGAGGCTATCCAGACCGTGAATCCTTATGCTGTAGATGTTGCCAGCGGTGTCGAATCGTCGCCCGGCAAAAAGGACCCGGCGAGGGTAGAAGAGTTCATCAGGGCGGTAAAAACTACAGCTTTCAGCAATTAGCTTGCAGTCTTTAACTGTTTTCGATCATGAATTACGAACCGAATGAAAAAGGCTATTGGGGCGAGTACGGAGGACGATTTGTGCCGGAAACGCTCGTCGCTCCGCTTGACGAACTTACGAACGGATATTTTGCCTTGCGTGACGATCCGGATTTTCAGTCGGAGTTTCACGATCTTCTGACGAATTACGTCGGCCGACCTTCCCCCTTGTACTTCGCAAAGCGATTGACCGAAACACTCGGCGGGGCGAGGATCTATCTAAAACGCGAAGATCTGAATCATACCGGTGCTCACAAGATAAATAACTGTATCGGGCAAGTGCTATTGGCTCGGCGAATGGGTAAGCAACGCATAATCGCGGAAACTGGGGCCGGCCAGCACGGCGTAGCAACCGCGACAGTTTGTGCGCTATTCGGCCTCGAGTGCGTCGTCTATATGGGCACCGAGGACATGCGCCGGCAGGAATTGAATGTGTTTCGAATGAGACTCCTGGGCGCTGAGGTGCGAGGTGTAGATTCGGGGTCTCGAACCTTAAAGGACGCGATCAACGAAGCACTTCGCGATTGGGTCACCAACGTGGATACGACCTATTACCTACTCGGCTCGGCACTGGGCCCGCATCCTTATCCACTGATGGTCCGTGATTTTCAGACAATTATCGGCAGCGAGGCACGCGAGCAGATATTCGATAAGGAAGGCCGGCTGCCTGATGTTCTTATCGCCTGCGTCGGTGGCGGGTCGAATTCGATCGGCCTCTTTCATCCATTCCTGAACGATGATGTTCGAATGATCGGTGTCGAGGCCGGCGGTCGCGGTACAACTCTTGGTGAACACGCAGCACGCTTTATGGACGGCGGCTCCGTCGGAGTCCTGCAGGGCACAAAAAGCTATCTTCTACAGAACGATGACGGGCAGATCGCATTAACGCATTCGGTCTCCGCCGGACTCGATTACGCCTCGATAGGGCCCGAGCACGCGTATCTTCACGACTGCGACCGGGTTGAGTATGTTTCAGTATCGGACGCCGACGCTCTCGCCGCATTTAAGACGCTTTCCGAGACCGAAGGTATCATTCCGGCCCTCGAATCATCACACGCCGTCGCTCACGCGATCAAGATCGCTCCGGAAATGAGCCGTGACGCCGTAGTGATCCTAAATCTGTCGGGCAGGGGCGATAAGGACATTAATACGGTGCAGGAGACACTCGAACAATAGCTGACCGCTGATCTTCTGTCCGCAGAGCTAAGATGAGTAATATCACGAGACAATTCGAAGATCTACGTTCGCATGGGCGAAAGGGTTTTATCCCATTCATCACCGCGGGCGACCCTGATCTTGAGACTTCCCTGTCGATAATTCTTAAACTTTCGGAATTGGGTGCCGACGTTATCGAACTCGGCGTACCTTTTAGCGATCCGATGGCAGACGGTCCGACGATCCAACGCTCGTCACACCGTGGTCTTCAATGCGGCACCAGTTTGCCGGACGTTATAGAGCTTGCCGCTGAATTTCGGCGCCTTTCGGAAACTCCGCTCGTTATTTTCAGCTACTTTAATCCGATCCTGCGTTACGGGGTCGATCGATTTGCAGAAGCCGCTGCCGATGCCGGCATTGACGGCGTCTTATTCACAGATGTCATCGAGGATGAAGCGAGGAGTGTCGCTGAAAGATTTGCCGCGAATTCTATCGATCTGATCTCGCTTATCGCTCCAACAACGACAGATGGACGGCTTAGAACGATCTGCGAAAATTCGCGAGGATTTATCTACGCCGTTTCGCGAGCCGGCGTAACCGGTGCTCGCGACACCGTGAGCGGGACCGCCGAGATACTGGTCGAAAGAGCCCGTAAATTCACCGACCTCCCGATCGCGGTCGGATTCGGCATTTCAACGCGCGAGCAGATCGCCGATGTTTGGCGATACGCCGATGCCGCGGTCGTCGGGTCTGCGATCGTCTCAGAGATCGAAAAGCACCGTTCGAATACGGTCGAAGCTGTCGAGCTGTTCGTAAATGCTCTTCTTCCGAAAGTTGCAAAAACCGGCACCGAAAACTAGAGTTGTAATTTTGGCTTTACTTGGGAAAAACAGACTATGCTGATCGTTATGCGATCCGACGCAAAAGCGGAGGATGTCGAAAGAGTACTCGAAACTATTGGGGCGTTGGGATTTAGGGGCCACGCAATGCCGGGTGAGAATCGCACGGCTATTGGAATTACGGGAAACCAGGGCTCGATCGATCCCGCTCACTTTGAGAATCTTCCCGGCGTCGCTCAGGCGATCCGCGTCACTCAACCGTACAAATTGATCTCCCGCGACCTGCGGCCCGAGAGATCGGTCGTTAGGATCGGCACCGCTGAGATCGGCGGCGGCCAGCTCGCGATCATTGCGGGTCCGTGTGCTCTCGAAGATCATGCTCAGGTTTTCGCCACGGCCGAGACAGTAGCCGCAAGCGGCGCAAAATTCTTTCGCGGCGGAGCTTTCAAGCCGCGCACCTCACCGTATGCTTTTCAGGGTTTAGGTGTCGAAGGGCTAAAAATGCTGGCAGAGGTGCGTGAACGATTTGGGCTGAATATCGTTACCGAAGCTATGGACGAACACGGCGTTGATGCCGTTGCCAAATACGGCGACTGCATACAGATCGGGGCCCGTAACATGCAGAATTTCTCGCTCCTCAAATATGCCGGACAAACAGATAAGCCAGTCCTCCTGAAACGAGGATTGTCCGCCACCCTCGACGAACTTCTGCTTGCTGCCGAGTACCTTATGGCGGAGGGCAATTACAATGTGATCCTTTGCGAACGCGGTATCCGCACCTTCGCAAATCACGCGAGAAATACACTGGACCTTTCCATCGTACCTGCGGTTCATCGACTAACTCACCTGCCGATCATCGTCGACCCTTCGCACGGCACGGGCCGCAACTATATGGTCACGCCGCTCGCACGAGCCGGCGTGGCGGTCGGTGCCGACGGGCTGATCATTGAGGTCCATCCGCATCCTGAAGAAGCTCTCTGTGATGGTGCCCAAGCCCTTACACCAAAACAGTATCTTTCATTGGTAGAGGAGGTTCGAGCCATCCACAATGTACTGGCCAGGTCGGAACAGCCTCAGTTGGCATCTGCCTGATCGGCGGCAACTATTCACAAAATAAAGATCCGCACGTGCTCCCAAACACGTGCGGATCTTTTTTAGCTCTCGCCTAACGCCTTTTGCCTATTTTGCCAGGCGGAGTCTCAAAACGCCGTAAAACTGAATATAGCAGCTGATCATTGACGCCAGGATAAGGAATGTCATCGGCAGCGACTTAAAGGACACCGGCAGGACCGGTTCTAGGCTGTAATTGAACACTGCCCCAAAAACAAGACCGATCAGAATGACGAACGTCCGCGCTAAAAGCCAGGTCGAAAAGGCAGGAGCGTTCCAGCTCGAGGGCAGAAAATACGGAAGTACGAGGACCATTCCCATAGTTATCGCCATGAGGACCCCGTCCGGTGTGAAAACACGGACCGAACGGCCGTACTCCATCGCCAGGAACAGCAGCACAAATGCTGTATCGACGCCCCACGCACTCATTGATCCTGATGCCATAGCTTTTCCGCTCGTGTGTCTCATTTTCGTCTTAGGTGTCTATTCGCTTTTTCAAATCAACTACTACTTACCCGCACCGGGCTTGCTGAACTGCTTGTACGCGACCCTGAAAAGCTCAGACAGTGCGTTTGCCGTTTCCGGGGACAAGTCCTTGTCTGCACGAAGGTGAGCCTCCACGATATCGGGAGTTGCCTCGTGCGGATAATAGATGACCGGTTCTACGTCAGATGTGTTCTGCTTGAACAATCGATCGACCGGCATATCCAACCACTGCGTCAGACGTGCGATATTGTCAGCATCGGGACGGCCGGTACCATTCTCGATACGCGAAAGCGTCGAGGCAGATACGTCAACCACATCGGCTACGTCTCGCAGGCTAAGCTTAAGCTCCTCGCGGCGTCGCTTGATAGCTTTTCCGAGATCGGCGGTGTTGATCAAACTCTCATTTCTGAATGCCATAATTTTCTCTTTCCTCCATGATTTACGAAGTGTCATAGATGCACTTACGATTTCACAGATAAAACATAACATACGAACTTCTTAATTGCAACACCAAATTTCACACTTGCAACAATTATTTTTTCCTGCTATCCTGTTTCACAGTTGCAACGCTCTGGGATGGGCGAAGCAGCCGATTGACAAATAAAACTGAGTCGCGTGGTCTGACACGCGGCGAACAGCGATCGCTGAAACTGCCTGATTATCGGTGATTCAGACGCCCGGTTCCTATTCGGCGGATGATGCGATCTGGGAATACACACTTGGAGACAAAGAAATGAAGCTCAATGCAAACAACGAAACGCACACAACCGAAACGCCGCAGCTTTTTGACGTAAATGAGATCTCAAACAACGTCCTCGATTTTTCGACCACGCTCAAGGAGCTTCGTAAGACGGTCGATCCCAATCTCGTACGCCAGCGCGCCGGACGCCGAGACCGGAACGGTGTCGTTCATATGGTCGAATACGTCGAGTGGCACACGGTTGCCGATATTCTTGACGAGCATGCTCCGAACTGGGGCCACACGGTAAAGGACATTCGCCCGATCGGCGACATCATTACGGTCACTGTCGCGATCACTATTGACGGCGTTACACGCGAAGGTGTTGGAACGGGCAAGACGGCGAGCGAGACCGGGATCAAAAAAGCTGAGCACGACGCATTAAAGCGTGCCGCTGTAAAATTCGGAATCGCACGGGAACTGTACAAACGAGAATTCGACTCGATCGACTTGGATGAACCTGAGCAGGTGAAGACAACTCCACCGCCATCTGATCCGGTTGCGAGAAGTCTCGGCGACATGATTACCGCAAAGCAGCTCGGTATGATCCGTGCGATCGGCCGCGAGGCGAATATCGACGCTGCTCGTGAGTGCATGAGTCTAATGCATTGCCGAATTGAGGAGCTATCCAAACGGGCAGCCTCCGATCTGATCGAACATCTTCAGGATCTGCAGAGAAAGGCCGAGCCGATACGGCGTGTAGGCTAGCGGCTTCCCTGCGAAACACAGTTTTGAGTTGTGATCCATCCATAAACCTACACAAATGCGTGAAACACTCCCACATCACAACTCAAAACCCCTTTTGGAACAAATCTCTCACAGGTTGCGTACTAGGTATTCGTTAGCACAAAATAAATTTCTCAAAATAATTTAAGGAGCAAGCTTATGTCAGAAGAAGCGAGTGAAATGTCCGGTTTTGCCGGTCCCGGCCACGGCGAGTTTTGCTGGACCGAGATCGCAAGTACCGATGCCGCAAAGTGCATGGACTTTTATAAGAACGTTTTCGGCTGGACGTTCAATGTCAGCGGAGCCACCGATGGATTTGCGTATAACGAATATTCGACCGGCGGCGATTATCCTGCCGGCGGTTTGTACGAGATCACACCTGCGATGTGCGCGGAAGGCGAACCGCTTCCGCCGCCGCATTTCATGACCTATATCGCGGTTGATGATGTAGACGAGAACGCCCGGCGTGCGGTTGAGCTCGGCGGCACCGTCATCAAAGAGCCGTCAGACATTCCGAATACCGGCCGGTTTGCGATAATCGCGGATCCGACCGGTGCAATGTTCGCAACATTCAAGATGGCAGAGGGAGGGCACAATGGCTGAATTTGACATACCAAAAGCAGGCGAGATCTGCTGGCGCGAATTAAGGACAAAGGATCTTGGTGCGGCTATCAGCTTCTATTCAGAGCTCTTTGGCTGGGAACTTCCTCAAACCAAAATATCGCCGTTGGAGTATAAGGAGATCGTCCTCAATGGTACCGCACATGGCGGTATGACGGGAATGGATGACCCGTCGTGGGGTGACGCCCCGTCGCACTGGGCGAACTACATTGCCGTTGACAGTGCCGACGAAACTGTCGCAAAGATCATGGAAAACGGCGGCAGCATTCGTGTTCCGCCCTTTGACGCACCTGGCGTCGGCCGGATGGCAATGGTAGCAGATCCGTCTGGCGCGGATTTCGCGATCATTCAGTTCGTTCCGCCTTGTTAGGCGGCAACTTGAACAAACCAAGAGGCACAAAGAGAAGAGCCATTCCTTCGTGCCTCTTATTTTTTACGCAGGCTACTTACTGTTCCCGTCAGTATCGAAGATCTCTACCGCTTCAGCGTAATCCTTAGCCTGCTCCAGTACCTCAGCCGCATCGCCGACGATGACTATCGCCATTTCATCAGGCCTCACAAAGGCATTCGCGGCCCGCTGAACGTCGTCGACCGTCACTGCGTTCACATGATCGCGATATGTCTGAAGGTAGTCTTCCGGAAGTCCGTAGAGATGCTGATTCACGATGAGATTGGTCAACCCTTCCTGCGTCTCCGCCCTGATCGGAAATACGCCGGTCAGGAAGTTCTTTGCGTCCGCAAGCTCCTCATCGCCGACAGGCATCTTTCTGATCCGCTCGAATTCGTAAAAGAACTCCTTGAGCGAGTCTCCAGTGACTTCATTACGAACCTCAGCGGTCGCCTCGATATCGCCGGCAAGCCGTTTTGCGTTCAGCCTGGTATAGGCCCCGTAGGTATAGCCTTTCTCTTCGCGAAGGTTCATAAAAACGCGCGATGAAGCTCCGGCACCCAGGACCTGATTCATCAGCAGCACCGAGAAGTAATCAGGATGGTCGCGCTTGATGGCGCTGTTGGTAATCACAATATTTGACTGCGCCGATCCGGGCCGGTCAACGATCGTGAGCGACCGTCCGCTCCGCTTGGGAATGTCTTCAAACACCGTATTCACCAACGGGCCCGCCTGCCACTCGGCAAAGTGCTCATTTAACTCGCCGACAAGCTCATTGCTATTAATGTCACCGACAGCGATCAGCATTGCGTTGTTCGGAACGAATATTTGGCCGTGATGCCCGACAAGTGCCGAGCGGTCAAGCCGCTCAATGTCCGCCGCATTCGGCGAGACGGTCGCGTATGGGTGTTCACCATAGATGAGTCTCGCGGCCTGTTCGCCGGCAAGGAACGGCGGTTGGGAACGTTGGAACTTGAGGTGCTCGATTGCGTTTCGCCTGTACAGGTCAAGTTCGCTATCCGGAAAGGTCGGCCTTAAAAGGACCTCGGCGAGCAGTGAAAGTACCTCGGATGCATAAAGAGACAACGACGAAGCCGAAAGGATCGTAAAATCGTCGCTCGAGCTCGCTCCGAGACTCGCGCCGAGGCGCTCGATCTTGTCCGCAAGCTGAGCGCTCGAGTAGTTCTCGGTCCCCTCAGTCAGCATCGACGTCAATGCGGTCGTTAGTCCCGTCCAGCCGTCCGGATCATGAACATCGCCCGAGGTGAATGCCAACCGGAAGCTGACGAGCGGGAGTCGGCTATTTTCAAAGACGATCACCCGAAGGCCGTTGTCGAGCGTTGTTTGAAACGGCTTAGGGATGTCGAAAGAGACCGGAGCAAGCGGCGCCGGCGGATTTTTTCGTAGATCTGGTGTCATAGGAATTAGCCTTTTCCAGCCGGCACTACATCGAGCAGCGCCCGGTTGTCTGTATTCAGGTAAACACCGACGGCGTGGCGGATCTGGTCGGCGTTTATCGCAAGCAATTCGTCAAGCTCAGTGTTGATCAGGGCCGGATCGCCGTCATAGAGAGCATATTCGGCGATCGACTGGGCACGCGACATCGACGACTGCCTCATCCGGACCGCATCGTTGACTAGTTGATTCTCGATCTTTTCCATTTCTTCGGCGGTAGGGCCGTGTGCGGCAAGATCGTGTATCTCACGCATTATCGTTTCGCGGATCTGACTGAGGTCCTTGTCCGGTTTGGGGATCGCACCGACAAAAATACTCGACGGCCCGCGACGTTCATCCGTAAAGCCAAATAGCTGTATGACCGACTCTTCGCCCTTAACAAGCTTCTGATAAAGCCTCGAACTGTCACCGTCGTAAAGGATCTTACCGGCGAGATAGAGGGCGTTGAATTCGGGTGAGCGGCGCTTCGGTATCTTCCATCCAATGAGAAAGGCAGGAAGCGGCGCATGCGGGTCATCCCACTCTCGATAATTCTCGGCGACCTCGACTGGCTCGTTGACGTCCAGATCTGGCGGCAGCGTCTGGGACGGAATATCGCCGAAGTACATCTCGACCAATCTTTTCGCTTCCTCGATCTCGAAGGCTCCCGAAAGCACAAGCACCGCGTTATTCGGCGCGTAGTAGATCCTGAAAAATTCCTGCACATCCTCGACCGACGCAGCGTCAAGATGTTCCATCGAACCGATCGTAGAGTGAGAATTGGCAAAATTCTTGTAGATCATCTCATTGATCAGATCGAATATTTGCCCGTACGGCTGGTTGTCGTATCGCAACCGCTTCTCTTCCTTAACGGCTTCACGCTGATTGTCCAGATTCTCCTGCGTGACCGCCAATGACCGCATTCGATCGGACTCGAGCCAAAGCGCGAGCGGGAGCTGGCTCGCCGGAAGCGTTTCGTAGTAATTGGTGCGCTCGCTCGACGTGGTGCCGTTCATTGTCCCACCGGCTTTCATAATGAACTGAAAATGACCGGCTTTGGGGACATTTTCAGAACCCTGGAACATCATGTGCTCAAAGAGGTGGGCAAATCCTGTGCGGTCAGGCCTCTCATTTCGCGAGCCGACATCATAATAAACAGCGATCGAGACCACAGGTATCGTAGTGTCCGGATTAAGAACGATGCGGAGGCCGTTCGAAAGGCTGTATTCCTCTATATCAAGTGGCGGAAGCTTAAAGGTCTCAGTCATAAATTCCTAAGATTATGAGAACACTTCGCCAACGAAAAATCAAAGAACAGCCTCTGCTCGAACTTACCGAAATAATTTGGAATTTCCACGCATTTAGGTATATAAAGTAGGCATACCAAATCTGTGATCGGCGGATATTGAGTGCCGTCAGGGCCGCCGATCTTTTTTTTAGGCAAAGGGCGGATATAGGTGCCTTTGCTGTTGGCCCGAGAACCTTGGTGACCGGGTCAAGGCCATTTTCTTTTTTTTCGTACCTATGAAGAGATTGCCGACATTAAGCCTAGCGATCTTGACTGCCGTGTCGGCAATTCCGGCCCAGACCAAGGGGCAGTTGAATCCCGGTGTCGATCCATTCAGTATCAAGCCCGGAAGTTCCTTTTCCGCGTCCGGCGGTTCATCGAATTCCCGACCAGAATTTGGGTCCGAAGCCCAGAAGCCATCGCCCATCGCGGCAGAAATACTCGAAGCCCAGCGTCTGATCAGCGCAAACTATTTCGGAGCGAAAAAGACGCCTCCTTCCGAATTGGCGAAGTTCGCTATCGACGGAATGCTCCGTGCGCTTGATCCGCACTCCAATTTTTACGACGCTGCCGAGTGGAAGGACCTGATGGACGAACAGCGTAGCGGCTACACCGGCATCGGTGCATCGATCGCGAACTTCGCCCGTGACGGCGAGACCGACACTTTCGTGCTGTCGACTTTCCCCGGTTCGCCGGCATCGCGGGCGGGCCTTCGATTCGGTGATAAGATCGTCGCCGTTAACGGAGAGAATGCAGGCGGAAAAAGTTCAGACACTGTACGTGACCAGATCCGCGGAGCGGCGGGCACAGTATTCCGATTGACCGTCGAACGAGCGGCAACCGGCCGTATCGAGACGATCGAGATCAGGCGAAATCGCGTATCGCAGCCATCGATCCCCGATTCCTACATACTGCGGCCGGGGATCGGCTATGTCGAACTCTCCGAGGGATTTACATACACGACCGCAGACGAATTCGAGGCCGCTATTCGAACACTAAAGCAGCAGGGCATGAGGTCGCTCATTCTGGACCTCCGCGGGAACGGCGGCGGCATCGTCGATCAGGCGGTCCGCGTAGCCGAACGATTCCTGCCCGCAGGCACTCTCATCCTAACGCAGCGAGGGCGCTCGCGGATCGACAATCGGACCTGGCGTTCGACCAATACAAATCCCGAGCAAATGCCTCTCGTCGTGCTGGTCAATGAGGATACCGCGTCAGCGTCTGAGATCGTCGCCGGTGCATTTCAGGACGATGACCGAGCGTTGATAGTGGGTGAAAGGACCTTCGGCAAAGGCCTCGTTCAGAGTGTGCTAGATCTGCCCGGCAAGTCCGGCCTGACACTGACCACAGCTCGTTACCTCACGCCGTCAGGCCGCTCAATACAGCGCGACTACTCGGGTATCGACCTGTATGACTATTTTAATCACAAGGTGACGGCCGGCGCCCGGTCTTATTTTGAAGCACGAACGATCACAGACCGAAAGGTCTTCGGCGGCGATGGAATTCAGCCGGACGAACCCGTTAAACTCGAACGGCTGAACGATGCTCAGGCGGCACTTCTCGATCCGATCTTCTTCTTTGCCCGCGAAGCTGCCAACGGGCGGATCGCCGGTCTCGAAGACCAACGGGCACGATCAGGCGAAATTGGCCACCGTATCGTACCGGCCGATCATCCCGTATCGGATCGGTTGATAAACGCGTTCGGCGAATACTTAATGAAAAGTTCGACGGATATATCGCCGTCAGTGCTCTCGACTGAATCGGCATTTATCAAGGTCCGACTTCGATACTATTTGGTGATGGCTTCGTACGGGGCTGTGTCTGCGAATCAAGTCCTGACCGAAGACGACCCGCAGGTCGCAAAAGCAATAGATGCGCTTCCCCGCTCGGCGCAGCTTGCCCAACAGGCAGCCAAACTCCGCAAGAAATAAAAAACTCTGCTGCCCCGACGGACAGCAGAGTCAAGTGTCTCAAACGACCCAATTATTAGAAGTTTAGCTTTCCTGAGAACTGTATCCTGCGGTTGTTGTTGGTCACATCCGCATTGATACGTCCAAAGATGCTCGTTCCAAATCCGGACTGAGTAAAGCCAGCCGGAAGAACCGCCGTCGGTGCAGCGAAATTTGGCGTATTTGTGAGATTTCTGATATCGACGCGAAGGTCAAAGCTCATAGTCTCGGTAACCGAGAATTTTCGCGACAGCGAGAGGTCGGTCTCACGGTACATCGGGCCAATGAAGTAATTGCGGCCCGTATTACCCTGATCGCCAGGAGCCGGCTGTGTGAACAATGACCGCTGAGCATCAGTCCACCACCAGTTCCGAAGGTTCGGATTTGCGGTATTGTCAAAGTTGCCCTGAACGATATTGCCCATGTTCCGAGTACAACCATTGCAGTTTACAAATGCTCCGGCCGTCTGGCTGACAGTGTTCAAACCAGAGAACACAGTAAATGGCCTTCCTGACGTAACACGAAGGGTTCCCGCTACCTGCCAGCCGCTGATCAAGTAGCGAGCGACACTGTTCCAGTCGGCACCCCATCGCTTACCCTTGCCGAACGGCAACTCATAAACATAGGTACCAAGCAGTGAATGACGCCGATCAAAATCAGACCATGCATAGTTGGACTTGCGGTTGCTATTGTTAAAGGGCGTGTTGGCGGCGGACTGTCCCGTCCCGGTCGAGACCGTAGTGAATACCGGATCGAACGAACGCGTGTCCTTAGACAATGCCCAGGTATATCCGATCTGATAGCTCAGACCCTGACGCATACGACGCTTGAACGAGAACTCTACTCCGTTGTAGAAAGAGAAATCGTTGCTATCCGTAACAAAAAGACCGCCCGTATACTGCGAGAAGGGCTGGAAGAAAGAGCTGAACCCTGTGATGTCCAACATCCTCGCTCCTGCAGTCTGTTGCGCGGCCGTACACAATCCGGACGAAACAAACGTCGCATTACAAAGCTGCTGCGACATTCCGAGAGCGAGAGTTGCAACGCTGCCCTGAGTGATCGCAGTCGCATTAAGCGCCCGGAATCGAGTCGTGCCGGCATTATTGGCAGTGCTGCCGGTAAATAGCAGGTTGATCAGCGGGCTGTTGTAGGACGTGTTCCCGCGGATCGAATTGAACGCTTGCAGGAACGTCTCTCCCGTACCCGGGAGCGTACCATTAATATTAACCTGATTTACATTGTACGAACCGAAGAGATTCGTCGCCTTCTTGCCTATGTAATTGACCTCGACGACACCGCCGAGAGCTTCCCGCTGAAACCCGAGGGTCCAATTGTGGATGCGGGGAAACTTCAAATCAGGATCCATTACATTCAAAGAACTGGTGCTGAACGCGGGCGGCGTACTGAGTGTCGCAGGCGAACTCGTCGGTGCTACCGACGGCAGCCCGTTCCTTCTCAGACCACCTGAAGAACCGAACGCGGTATTCGAGCCTAAAGCCGTATTTCCCGGCGTGCTCTGGAAGATCGCCGAGCTGAATAGGAACGTACCAAACCGGTCTGAGGCCATTCGGTAGTTTGCTCGAATCGACGTCTTACCATTCTTGAACGGATCCCAAGCAAATCCGACCGACGGCATTATCAACCCGTATTCAT
>CAZJFB010000041.1:0-21441 GCA_964545145.1 uncultured Chloracidobacterium sp.
TGTCCGGACACTGTCCGACACTTGTACGGACAAATAGCTCATGGATCACTTGATGCTGTCCGGACACTGTGCGCCATTTGTACGGACACTGTCGGACAGTTTTGGATGTAAAAAACGCAAGATCGCGAAAATGCTCAGTAAAATTGAAGGTTTACCGCATGAACAAATTGAACATTGAACACGGAACAAGGCCGAAAGGGGAAACATGAAATGTGAGATATGAAATGTGAAGCACTGCCACGTCCATCTCGGTTCTCTCCGTGTTCCCCGTGGCTATGTCCTGCGGAATCATGAGTTGAATGCGCTGAACAAGTGAAATTACGAAATACGCGAAAACGCTCAGTAAATTTGTATGTTTACTCGCAAAAACAATTGAACATGAACACAACCGCCGTGTTAATGAGATTTTCCCGGTCCGGAGTCGAACTTTGGTTGACCGGAATGCGTAAGAGATAGCAAGATAGACCTACAATTCGAAGATATGAGCTTTACCCGCGAATCTGCAGTCGAAAACGCAAAAAGCGACCTCGCCGCGCGTTTATCTGTTAGCAAGGCCGATATCGTGGAAAATGGCGTTTCGGATGCCGATTTTCCCGATATGTCGCTCGGTTCACCCGTCGAGGGTGAAATGTCGGCACAGATGATCTCGAGCGGCTGGCGTATCTCGCTGACAGCCGCAGGTAAGGCATATGAATACCGTGCCGACAAGTATCAACTTCGCCTGCACAACTTTGAGGGCCGCAATTACGTCATAGCATAAGATCTTTGGAGCAGTACTAATGAATCGCAATAACATCTGGA
The DNA here is from genome assembly GCA_964545145.1 of uncultured Chloracidobacterium sp. Lineage (GTDB taxonomy): Bacteria > Acidobacteriota > Blastocatellia > Pyrinomonadales > Pyrinomonadaceae > OLB17. Next base: position 802 of record CAZJFB010000041.1, read on the forward strand.
TACACATCGGTTTGGCAGTGGTTTTGGTCGCTTTCGCCGCGGTCCTGGGGCAGATCGACCGCTGGAGAACGACGTTGAGCGTTCACAATAACGTAAAACACGTCGAACAGGTCCGCACGGAGACGCTGCCAAAGGCCGAGTCCGCACCGGAGGTGCTTGTGCGGTTCAAGCCGAATGTCTCGTTGAGCAAGATCCGCGAGATCGCACTTGCCAAGAACGACAAACTCGCTGACGAGATCGAGTCGGTTCGCGGCCTCACGGTGATCGATGACCTCGACAATGCCGACGCCGCCAACGTCGCGGGCCAATATTCATCGATGAGTGAATTCGTCGAATACGCCGAGCCGAACTTTCGCATCGAGCTCGACGACCCCATCCAAAAGATCTCGCCTCGTGACCTGAAGCTTCGAGAGCCGGCCGGCGACATCCCTAACGACCCGATGTTTGGCGAGCAGTGGGCACTGAACAATCTCGGCCAGGACGGCGGTAAGGACCGCGCAGACCTCGACGCGCTCAAGGCATGGATGACCACAAAGGGCAGCGACGAGATCGTCGTGGCGGTGCTCGACAGCGGCGTCGATTTTACGCATGAGGACCTTCGCGAAAATATGTGGTTCAGGCCCGACAGCGTGCCCGCGTACTCGGACGACGAACTTGGCACATTTAACGACCTCAACGGATACAACGGGACCGACTCTATCGCCGACCCGATGGATGACAACGGCCATGGCACCCATTGCGCCGGTATCATCGGGGCCGAGGGGGACAACGGCATCGGCGTGAGCGGTATCAATTGGAAGGTCAAGATAATGCCGCTCAAGTTTCTCGGCCGCGGCGGGTTTGGCTCGACCGACGACGCTATCGAGGCGATCAATTACGCGATCGATCGCAAGCAAAAGGGCGTAAACGTCCGCATCATAAGCGCAAGCTGGGGCTCGACGTCGCGTTCGAAGGCTCTCGAGGACGCGATCAGGGCCGCGGGCGACGCCGGCATCCTGTTTGTTGCGGCTGCGGGAAACGACGGCTCTGACAACGACCGCCGTCCGCATTACCCGTCAAACTACGACCTGCCGAACGTGATCAGCGTCGCCGCACTCGACCGCAGCGATAATCTGGCGTCTTTCTCGAACTATGGCGTTAAGACCGTCCACGTCGCGGCACCGGGCAAAGAAATTCTCTCGACATGGCTCAACGACGGATATCGCGAGGCCTCGGGCACTTCGATGGCAACTCCGTACGTGTCGGGTATTGCCGCATTGATCCTTGCAAATGAACCGGATCTCACGATGGCAAAGTTGCGAGAAAGGATACTCGGCTCGGTCGATAAGACCGACGCCCTTAACGGCAAAGTGTCGTCCGGCGGGCGCGTATGCGCAGCAAATGCTCTCGCGGGAAGATCAGATAACCATCTCAGGCATTGACCTACGATTTGGGGCAGGAGCCGGTCGGCCGGGCCTGCACCAAACCGTATAGACCTCGATCTTTGAAAATTTAACCTATTGTAAACAGGCTACTTAGGTGCCGTGAGATAGCTTGCCAAGACTTTGGCACGCCCTTTGCACTTAGCCCTTTCGAGCAATGGCCAAATCATTGCCCAAGTTTTTTGAAAGGGAGAAAACAATGAACAGAATCAAGAACATACTTACTATCGCGGCATTTTCCTTTGTGGTAATGGGTTTGCCGGCCATCGCTTCGGCTCAAAATCGTGATCGTGACCGTGACCGTGACGATGACCGTTACGGCAATTACGGTGGCTACGGAAACGGCGGCTACAATGGCAACGGCCAGTACGGCGGCTATAGCAATTCAAGTTCGGCGATCCGTAACCTGAAGAGCCACACTCGCGACTTCCAGCGTGCTCTCGACCGTGACCTCGACCGCAGCCGGTATAACGGCACGCGACGCGAGGACCAGATCAACGAGGTCGCAAAGCGATTTCGTGATGCGGTGAACGACCTCGACAACAACGGCTACTATGGTAACAATGGCGGGTATGGCGGCGGTTACGGCGGCTACGGACGAAACGACGATCGCTATCGTCGCGACGATCAAAAGATCCGACGAGTCTTCGATCTCGCATCCCAGATCGAGCGATCGATCAGCCGGGTCCAGATCAGCTACCAGACCAGGAATTACTGGTCGATGGTCCGCAACGACCTCCAGTACGTGAGCCGCGGTTACACTTATAACAACGGTAACGGCAACGGCGGCTGGGGTAATGGCCGCAGCGGCGGCGGACGGTCTGGCTTGCCGAGTTGGTGGCCCTTCTGATCGAGCCGGTAATTAAGTTAGCTCAAGCCCGGACCCGGAAGGTTCGGGCTTCTTTGCTTTGAGTTATCGGGTTTGTTGGCTATTGTTTACTTGCAGCTACTCGATATGCCGGGAACCCTTTATCTTGTCGCCACGCCGATCGGCAACCTTCAGGACATTTCGCTCCGGGCATTGGAGACGCTCCGAACGGTAGATCTGATCGCGTGCGAAGATACACGTCATACCCTGAAATTGCTCAATCACTTTCGGATCTCAAACCGCTTAGTTAGCTACCACGAGCATAACGAACAGGAACGGGCCGAGGAATTCGTCGACCGGTTGGTCCGCGGCGAGTCGATCGCGATCGTATCAGATGCTGGCACGCCGGGAATATGCGATCCCGGGTCCGCCGCTGTTAGGCGGGCGATCGAGGCCGGTGCCGATGTGGTTCCGATTCCGGGTCCGGCGGCATTCGTTTCTGCCGCTGCAGCGTCGGGGCTCCCTACAGAGTCGATCTACTTTGGCGGCTTTCTTCCGTCAAAAAAAGGCGAGCGTCAAAAAAGGCTTCACGAGGCTTGCGATATTCCTGCCACACTAGTGTTTTACGAGGCGCCTCATCGCATCGCGAAGTCTCTCGCTGACTGCCTTGATGTGCTCGGCGACCGTCGTGCGGCAGTAGCGCGTGAGGTGACCAAGCTTCACGAGGAGTTTTGCCGCGGCACTCTGAGCGAACTCGTTGCTAAGTTCTCTACGGCCACGGTTAAGGGCGAGATCGTCATCGTCATTGACCGACATGCAAAAGCCGCAGGCAAAAAAGCAGAGGCAACGCCCGATTCTCTCTCGAAGCGTGTCAAGGAACTCTCTAAACAAGGACTCGACCCCAAAGCGGCACTAAAAGCTGCGGCAAAGGAATTTGGCCTCAGCAAATCCGAAGCTTACCGGCAGATCGAAAGCAGGAAAAAGAAATAGAAAAGGCGGAGCCGCGTTTCCGGCCCCGCCTAATATTCGATCCGATCCGGTTAGTTTCTCTGCGAGAGTTCCGGCGGAAGCTGCTTGTCGATCTTCGGCCTTTCTTTCAGGTCAGTCAGTTCCCACATCGTCAAAAAGATCGTGCGGGTCACCTTTTCCATCTTCTGGTAATCGATCTTGTCAGGATGGTCAGTCGGCTGATGATAATCCTCGTGGACGCCGTCGAACCAGAACGTGATCGGGATGCCGTTCACGGCATAGTTGAAGTGGTCCGATCGGAAAAAGAACCGGTTCGTGTCCTTCGGGTCGTCGTAGCGGTAATCGTACGTCAGCTTCAGGTACGCGTCGTTCGTCCCCTTGGTAATGGCACCGAGGGTCGAACTCATCATTTCCGATCCTATGACGTAGATGGCATTCTCACCCGACAGGTCTTTGTTCTTAGGGTTGGTGTCGCCTTCCTTCTTGCTGCGGCCGATCATGTCGATATTGAGTTGTGCAACGACCTTCTTGATATCCACGGTCGGGAATTTGTTGAAATATTCACTTCCCCACAGGCCTTTCTCTTCACCGCAATGCCAAACGAAAAGCACCGACCGCTTTGGCCTCACCTTGGCCTTGGCAAGAGCCTCAGCTATCGAAAGAACGGCAACCGTTCCCGAACCGTCATCGTCCGCACCGTTCCAGATCTTATCCGGTCCGGGAGCGTTCGGGTTGGTTCCGACGTGATCATAGTGGGCACCGATGGCGACCATTTCGCTCTTAAGCACGGGATCACTGCCTTCCCAGAGGGCGACAACATTTTGCGTCCACTGCATTTCGGCCTTTGTGGCGATCTTGAAATCAAAGGTCTTCGCCGAGTTGACCTCAAAGGAGTTGGTATAGCCTTCGAGCGGGTTTCCTGCTTCGCCCTTGAAGATCGCGTTTGCCAGCTTCGGTGAGGCAAAGAGAACGGTCATCTGCGGCCCACCCTGAGGATTTGCATTGGGCTGGGCAAGCTTGTCCACAACCATTCGGCTGCGGCCGAAGTTCTGCGTGACGGCCGACCAGTTTTCCTGAAGGAATTTTGAAGGAAGCACCAGCAAGCCGGCCGCTCCATTGGCACGAGCGTAGGTGGCCGCGTCGGCCCACTCGGTACCGCGGCCTGATTGAGGCAGGTCAGCCTGAGTAACGCCCGTGGGCATCGGTATCAGACTGCGTCCGCCGATCGGGCCTTCGCCATAGACGGCAACGAGTTTGCCCTTAACGTCAATATTGGCGTACGGGTTCATGTTCTTTGACTTGATCATCCAGCCGTTGCCGGCAAAGACGATCGGTGCATTGATCCCGCCCGAGCCCGACGCACGTGCAACATCTTCGCCGTACACAAAGCTCTCGCCGCCCAGTTTGACCGAGGTTCCCGCAGCATCGATCGCATCGCGGCGGAGGGCGATCTTCTGAAAGAAGCTCCCATTATCGCCTGCGGGCTTGAAACCCCAGCGTTCGAGGTTCATTTTGAGAAATTCCGCCGTTACATCAAGTCCGTAAGATGGCGTATCGCGTCCGCCCATTGCGTCGGATGCTACAAAATAGAGGTAATTGCTGATCTGGCTTGCCGTAATTTCTTCAGCGATCTTTCGCTCAGCAGGTGTGATCTTGACCGCCTGGCCCAATGCCGCCGATGGCAGCAGCAGGGACACGCTTAACAGGAATACAAATATTGTCTTCTTCATATGATCTCCGAGATTTGGATGTTGTGATAGCAAAAGGTGAATACGTGAAATACGTAAAAAAGTTTAGTTCATTAGGTGCCGACGATACAGATCTTATGCCTATTTGCCAGAGCGATCATTTTCTCGCTGTCAAAAATAAGGGTCTTCCCGGCCGTGACCGACAGGCACGTTGCCCCGGCGGCGATCATGGTCTCGACAGTAGGCACGCCGACCACGGGAACGTCGAACCGCATATCCTGATCGGGCTTGGCGACCTTTACGACCGTAAGCTTGCCTTTCGCAAGTTCCCCGGCACGCCGGATCGTTGCATCAGTGCCTTCCATGGCCTCGATAGCCACACAGGCTTTCGCTCGAACGACGATCGTCTGCCCGAGGTCGAGTCGGGCGATCTCGCCCGCGATATGAAGGCCGTATTCTATATTGTCGGATTCATGACCATCCGGCTTCCGCTTTGTGAGAACGCCACCAGGGGCAAGCTGGTCTTTGATGAAATATGTCGAATCGATCAATTCGATCCCTTCCTTAGACAATTCAGCTGCAACGCCGCCGATCAGGGCGTCAGTATTTCGCCGCGGCAGGCTCCACAGCATCTTCACCATCCTAAGATCCGGCATCGCACCTGAAAAGATCTGCACATGCTTAACCTGTCCGGCCATCATTGCCTTAGCGACGCCATGCCTCTTGAAAAACGAGATCATCTTGCCAAGCTGGCCGATGCCGACCCACTCGACGTTCCCCGCGACGGACTCGATCCGCGGGTCGGTCTCTTCCCTGATCGCGACAACTGCTAGGTCGAAACCGGCCCGCCGGGCTCCCTCGACGACAAGGAATGGAAAATTGCCGTTTCCCGCAATAAGACCGTAATTCATATTCGAAGTCTTATTATCCGAGACGGGTACAAAGCTTGTAAATGTAGTAAAGTGCAAAAAGGCGGTTAGCCCGCCATATCCAAACTATTTTTGTCGGAATTGCGTATCGGGTGAGACTTTCACGCCTGATCGCCGAAAACTGACCATGTTCAAACATCTCTTCTCGTCGTCGTTACTGATCTTTGTGATCGCTATTGCCGGATCTGCACAGAGCTCGGCCGTTTACATGACCGAGCCGTCACTCTCGCCTGACCGAAAGGAGATCGTCTTTGTCTCGGGAGGCGATGTCTGGTCGGCGCCTGCCGAGGGGGGCATCGCGAGGCTCCTCGTTGCTCATCCGGCAAACGAGTCCAAGCCGCTCTTTTCACCCGATGGCCGTTACCTTGCATTCAGCTCAAACCGCACGGGCAATGGCGATATCTACATCTTGGAGATCGCATCCGGTTCGATCCGTAGGCTTACCTTTGACGATGTAGCGGAGCAGCTCGACGCCTGGTCACGCGACGGAAAGTGGATCTACTTCTCGTCCAGCAGCCGCGACATTGCCGGGATGAACGATGTCTATCGTGTAGCCGCGACGGGCGGCACACCGATGCAGGTCAGTGCGGACAGGTACACAAGCGAATTCGAGGCGGCACCGCTAGCCGACGGCTCGATCATCTTTGCCGCTCGTGGCAACTCGGCCGGGCAATGGTGGCGTCGCGGACACAGCCATCTCGATGAAAGCGAGCTTTGGCAAAAGACCGGCGACGCTTATACGCAACTCACACAGCGTGGTGCAAAACAAATGTGGCCTATGGTCTCGCCGGACGGATCAAAGATCTTTTTCATGTCCGATCGCTCTGGCCAGCAGAATATATGGATGATGCCCCGCGGCGGTCAAGCCAAACAGGTCACGAACTTCACCGACGGCCGCGTACTCTGGCCGACCATCTCCTACGACGGACAAGAGATCGTCTTTGAGCGAAACTTTCACATCTGGAAGATGAAAACCGATGGCGGCGGTGCAAGAGAGGTTTCGATCACATTGCGCGGGGCTGCATCGAGCCCGATGATCGAGCGAGTAGCACTTGGCTCGCAGATACGCGAGCTTTCGCTGTCTCCTGACGGTAAGAAGGTTGCAGTCGCGGCAAGAGGAGAGATCTTCGCCGCCTCGGCAAAGGACGGCGGCGACGCTGTCCGCGTAACAACCACGCCTGCGGCCGAGTCATATGTGACGTGGTCCGCGGACAGCAAGCGGCTCGTTTATTCTTCGGAGCGAAATGGCTCGATGGAGATCTTTCAGTACGACTTCACAACTGAGACCGAGACCCAACTCACCCGCGGCTCTAATATGGACGCTTCGCCCGTATTCTCGCCCGACGGCAAGTCACTCGCATTCATCAGAAATTCTCGCTCGCTGATGGTCCTCGATATGGCCTCGAAGGAGGAGCGTGAAGTCTCAAAGCTCTACAGCGATCCGGCGCCGCTCCTTGGCGGTGATACCGTCAAATGGTCGCCCGATGGTAAATGGCTCGCGTTCCTGACCGTTTCGCCGGAGACAAGATCTTATACCAACGTAAGCGTCGTACCCGCCACGGGCGGCACCGCGAGGCCGATCAGCTTTCTGGCCAACTCCAACAGCGGTTCTCTTGTCTGGAGTCCGGACGGATCGTATATTCTCTTCGACACCAGCCAGCGTACGGAAGATGGCCAGATCGCAAGGATCGATCTCAAGCTCAGGACGCCAAAATTCCGCGAGGACCAATTCCGTGATCTTTTCAAGCAAGAGAACCCGCGTGAGCGGCCATCCCAACCCGGTGCGGCTCCGTCCCCGGCGGCTTCGCCTGCTCTCGCAGCGGATAAGAAGGACGAATCCAGATCAACCGAGATCGTCTTTGACGACATTCGCAGACGGTTGAGCTTTATCGGCACGGGCCTGAACAATAACTCCGCGGTGATCAGCCCTGACGGCAAGACACTGATCGTGCTCGCGTCTGCCGAGGGTCAATTCAACCTCTATACAATGCCTCTCGACGAATTGGCAAATGACAGTTCGGCGCGGCAGCTTACATCGACACCCGGATTCAAATCGCAGGCACAGTTCACGCCCGACAGCAAAGAGGTCTATTACCTAGAGAACGGACGAATTCAGATCGTTGGTCTCGACCGCCGTGAAGTCCGGCCGCTGAATCTCAATATCGACGTCAGCGTAAGCTTTCCCGAGGACAAGATGGAGGTTTTCAAGCAGGGCTGGCGGTATTTGCGAGACAATTTTTACGATGACAAATATCACGGCGCAAATTGGGAAAGCGTCCGCTCGACCTATGAGCCGCTTATCGAAGCATCTCGCACCATGGACGAGGTCCGCCGTCTTATGAATATGATGGTCGGCGAATTGAACGCGTCGCACCTTGGCGTCACCGGTCCCTCGCCGTTCACGGCATCGCCTGTCGGCAAGCTGGGCCTAAGATTCGATCGAGGCGAATACGAATCGAATGGCAGGCTCAAGATCACTGAGGTGATCGCCCTGAGCCCGGCCGCCGTGGTCAAGACGATCAATGTAGGCGACTATCTGATCAGTGTCGACGGTGTGAAGATCGGTGGGGGAGTCAATCTCGAGGAGCTATTGGAGGGCAAGGTAAATCGTCGCGTGACCCTTAACGTTTCTGCGTCGCCTGACGGCTCAGGAAAGCGTGAGGTGATCGTCAAACCCGTCACGACCGGTGCCGAAAAGAACCTGTTGTACCGGCAGTGGGTCGAGGCAAATCGCGCCTATGTCGCGAAGATCAGCGGCGGAAAGCTTGGCTATGTTCACCTGCCTGATATGGGCCAGGGATCGCTCAATCAGCTTTACATTGACCTTGACGCCGAGAATCAATCGAAAGAAGGTGTTGTGGTCGACATTCGCAATAACAATGGCGGTTTCATTAATCCTTACGTGATCGACGTGCTTGCTCGCCGTGGCTATCTGACAATGCGCGAACGAGGCCTCTGGAACGTTCCTGCCCGGAGTAATCTCGGCCAGCGTGCTCTGGAGCGTCCCACGGTCCTAGTCATAAACCAACATTCGCTCTCAGATGCTGAGGACATGACGGAAGGTTATAAGGCCCTCAAACTTGGCAAGGTCGTCGGCGAACCGACGTCAGGATGGATCATCTATACCTGGAACTCGGGCCTATATGACGGAACGACCGTCCGACTGCCTCGGCAGTTGATACTCGGCAGCGATGGCAAGAATATGGAGTTAAATCCGCGAACGCCCGATGTGCCAGTCACTCGGCCGATCGGCGAGACTTTGACAGGAAAGGACTCGCAGCTTGATGCCGCGGTCAGGCAGTTATTGGGAAACTAGAGCGACGGCTCAACGCCGGGATCTCGCCTTTCAGGAGTTGGTTCGGGCGTTCGTCCGCCCTCGGTAATTAGCCACGAGTCGATCGACACGCGAGCTCGGTAGCCGCCGAAAACTACCTCGATCAAATCGGGATCGATTCCAGCGGCCTTGGCTATTCGATCGCGGCCCTCCAGAATGAATGCCTCGAGCCGCGCGATGTCGTAGAATTCGTCGTCTGCGTAGAATATCATAACGCCACGGCCGGCTTTTCGGGCCGCTATCGCCGGGCCCAGGCGTTTGTTTGTCCAGCTGTATCTGATCCTCAAGTAAACTTCTCGATCCAATGGCGATCCGTCGATCGTCTCATCAGTGGACGTCAGATCCCCGTCCTCCGCGACAGGCCGCGACGAATTTTCGATCAATGGGATCGGTACCGGGATCGGATCTTCTGAAGCAATGACCGTCGGCTCGAACTTAGACTCGTCGCTGTCAAACTCCTCCTCTAACATCCGATTTAGCCTCACCCGATCGACAAATTCCTCTATCACGCCAGTTTCTTCAGGGATAAGATCCTTTCCCAGTAGGACCTCGCGACGAGGCTCTGGCGGTGCGGCGCCGGCGGGCACGATGTAAAATTCGGCTTCATCCTTGTCGGTGGCCTCGCTCATTAGAACGCGAACCTGAGAGCCGCTGAACTTGCTCGCCGCGACCAGTCGATCGATTGTTGGACGTATGCCCTTTGCCTTCGCGACAGCGTTCGGCGGTGAGTAAGCAAGAATGAAGAGGCGCTCGCCGGGTGGTAGATCGATCTGAGCGAGCAGCGTGCGAACCCGTGTTTCGAATGCTGTAGGTGCCGTGCGTTCCAGCTTATAGAGCAGCACGGCCTCTGGCATGGTATCCGGCTGGGCAAAGGCGGTCGAGGCAAAGATCGCAGCGATAGCAATCACGAGAGTCGATCGAACTGTCATGCCATATGAACGACATTCAAAGCGGAAAATTGCAGATAGTGCAAGGATCAGTTGTCCGAGGCATACAGGCGGAGTTTTTCACCGCCCGATGAGATCTCCTCGACAAAGCGAAAACCAAGCTTCTCGAGCAGGTGTCCGGATGCGTGGTTATCTAGAGACGTGATCGCAAGGACCTCGCCGAAACCGAGCACCTCTCGCCCGTACTCCATCATCGCGGCCGCCGATTCGAAACCGTAGCCCTGCCCCTCGAATTCGGGCAGAAACGCAAAGCCAATGTCCGGCCCAGGCAGCGTATCTCGGCGGACAAACCCGCACATTCCGATCGCCGTGCCATCCTTTAGTTCGACGGCGTAAAGTCCGTAGCCGTGGTCGCGGTAGCTCTGACGATAGCGATTCTCGATAAAATCCCGAGCCTCTTCGACAGACCGCACGCCGCGGTCGCCGATGTATCGCAAAAATTTTGGCGTGTTGAGGAGCTCGAAAATAGTCTCAGCGTCAACTGCGGAGTCTAGTTCTCGTATTACGAGGCGTTCGGTCTCAAGTATTCGTACGCACATTATCATTCGAACGGTGCGGTCTCACGGCCCCCAGTAATTAAGGTGGAACTCTGTACCGGCCTCTACCCTAAATCCAACCTTCGTTTTGCAGAAAAGCTCATGGGTTCCAGGACTGATCTCACCGCGTTCCCCAACGCCGTACGGCCAAACCTTGTCATCAAGCGAGCAATACTGGCCCGTCTGGATACCGTCGCCATCATCGATCACCAAATATGTCCTTCCATCAGGCGAGGATCTTGCCCATCCGCGAAGGTCTTTCTTCGAACACGCGAGAGCAAAAGAAATCGATGCCAACAAGAGAGTCACGCAGGTAGCTCTGTAAATGTTCATTCAGATATCCCCGATTCAGCTTGTTGCCTCGCATGGTAGGAGCTTCGCGTTAGCGGCGACGATTCGACGTGCTTGAAGCCCAGATCGAGACCGATTCGTTTCCATTCGGCGAACTCCTCAGGCGTCACATAGCGTTCCACTGGCAGCCGTTTCTCGTACGGCTGCAGATACTGGCCGATCGTCATGATGTCACACGAGACTCTGCGAAGGTCCCGCATCAGATCGACAACCTCGTCAAACTCCTCGCCGAGCCCGGCCATGATACCGCTCTTCGTTTTCATCGCCGGAAATTGCGTGTCGCGATAGTGAGCCGAGCGTTCAAGGAGTTCGAGCGTTTGCTCGTACTTCGCGTCCGGGCGAACGCGCCGATACAGCCTGGCTATCGTCTCGGTATTGTGATTGAGTACGTCGGGGCGAGCCTCCAGGACATTGTTGAGGGCATCCTCGTCGCCATTGAAATCGGGAATGAGAACTTCGACCTTGCAGTCGGGGTTGAGTTCGCGTACTCGTGTTATCGTCTCGGCCCAGTGCATCGAGCCGCCGTCCGAAAGGTCGTCGCGATTGACCGAGGTGATCACCGCATGCTTGAGGTTTAGGTGCTTCACGGCCTCGGCGACGTTCGTCGGCTCCATCGGGTCGAGGTCCATCGGTTTGCCCTTGTTAACAGCACAGAATCCGCAGTGCCGAGTGCAAGTATCGCCGCCGAGCATAAAGGTTGCGGTCTTGTCAGTCCAGCATTCAAAGAGGTTCGGGCACTTCGCCTCCTGGCATACCGTGTGGAGGTTAAGCCCTTCGATCAGTTCGAGTACCGCATTCTGACTACGCGGATCGCCGAGCTTGATCTTGAGCCAATCGGGCTTTCTCAACCGCTCACGCTGCTTGCGATTGAGAAAATTCTGCACTAGTACTTTTTCTTCGATCATAAAAGTCGAAACCACAGATTAACACAGATGGGCACAGATACTTTTCAGCCGATCTGTGTCAGTCCGTGTCTATCTGTGGTCTTTCGCTAACGCACTCTAGCCGAGCCGTGAATTCACGACATTCCAATTGATATTCGCAAAGAATGCCTCGATGTACTTCGGTCGATCAGCCGGCGCATAGTCTCTGATGAAGGCATGTTCCCAAACGTCCATGATGAGGATCGGCTTATAGCCGGCAACATTGCCTGTTTCGTGAAGGTTGATCCAGTGGTTTGAAATGGCTCCGTTTGACGGGTCCTGATAGACCGCAGCCCAACCAACTCCGCGCATCTTGCCGGTATTCATGAAATCAGCCTTCCAGACGTCATAGCTGCCAAAGCTGGCTTCCGCAGCATTTATGAAAGCATCTCCGGTCGAAGGATCTCCCGTGCCCTGCTTCATCATATTCTCGAAGTAATACTCATGCAGCACCATGCCGTTGTATTCAAACCCGAACCGCCGCTTCAACTCGCTAAACGCCGCAACCTGCGTAGCATCCAGATTTCCCTCACCAATGAGATCGGCAATTCGCTGGTTCAGGACATTAGTATTCGTGACATAGCCCTCGTAAAGCTTAAAGTGCATTGCCAGCGTCTCGTTCGAGATGCCGGTCAGATCACTAAGGTCAAAGGTCTTTGCTGTGTATGTTGTTGTAGTTCCCATAATCTCCCTCGTTTGGCTGCCGGTACGAACCGGGCCACTGATCTAGTCTTGCGGCCTCGTACCCGCATCGATCCCGGCGACGCTTGCCTGATTGATCACGCGGACGTGAATGTCCTCGCTGAGCCTGATCTGACAAGAAAGTCGCGTGATATCGCTTATGCCCTCTTTTGTCGAGAGGATCGCCGCCTCGTCATCGTTGCGAACACCCACGTTGTCGGACAAAACCTCGACACGGCACGTAGTGCATCGGGCATTGCCGCCGCAGCGGTGCAAAATGTCGATCCCATTGTCCTCGAGCGCGAGTACAAGTTTCTTGCCGCTTTCGGCCTCAAATGTTACTGTTCCTGTCGCCGTTTCGGCGGTTACATTGGGCATCTAAGATCTCCTGTTAATAATTATTCTAATCGCGCGAAAAGCCCGACGCAAAAGTGCTCTATCCGCCGATCGATACCTTTTCACGATCTTCGTTGATCGCGACAAACGTAACATCGGCCTCAGTGACCTTTACTCGCTGGCCCTTATTGCCAAAACGCTCAGCCTCAACATCGACATGAACGGATATCGACGTATTGCCGACACGAGTCGTCCTGGCATAAAAACTTACCAGGTCGCCGATAAAGACAGGCTCGTGAAAGATAACTTCCTTCATCGCGACCGTAACAAAGCGTTCGTGTTTAGTGTGCCGCACGGCCTCGACCCCGCCGGCAACGTCTATATAGCTCAATATCACACCGCCGAAAACGGTCCCGTGTGCGTTCGTATCGCGCGGCATCATCGTCAGACGGATCGCCGCATCTCGTATTAGTTGTTCGCTCATAGTTCGATCTTCAACTCAAAGTCCCGATCTCTCTCTTCACCCACTCAGCGATCGTGCCCCTCAGTTCGCTCAAATGCTCGTCAAAAAAATGGCCGCAGTTCTCAAAGATCACGACCTCGGCATGCGGTATCCGGTCGGTCAATCCTCGAAGCGAGGCCACCGAGCAAAACTCGTCCTTGTCGCCGTGGATGAACAAGATAGGCTTCGTTACCGTCAACAGAAAGTCGTAGTCAAGATACTTCTCAACGGGCGTGCCGATCGAGATCAGGAGTTTGACCCGGTCGTCGCTCATCCCGACTTCCATGCCCGTTCGCGAACCGAAGGAAAATCCCGCCAGTGCAATATCCTCGCCCGGGAACCGGTCGCTCAGATAATCAAGAGCATCGCGGACGTCTGCGGTTCCGCCCTCGATCTCGTCATGAAAACCGGTCGACGCTCCGACGCCCCGAAAATTAAATCTCAGCGTTGCCAGTCCGGCATCGATCAGCCCTGCGGCCGCTCGAAATACGACCTTGTTATGCATCGTACCGCCGCCCAGCGGATGCGGGTGGCACACTAAACCTACGCCGCGGCGGTCGACGCCATGCGGTTCTTTTAATATTGCCTCAAGATGGCCATGCGAGGCCGGAATGAACAGGTTGCCCTTGGGATACATCGCGAATCATTAATTCTAGATTCTGCCTGTGTTATTCGCAAACGAGTGCCTTCTAGATATTTACACGGAATTCGTGTAACTTTTCTCTATTGTTTCTCATCAGTTGCATTTCATTTTTCAAGCATTAAATGGACGAGATCGTAAACGAGCAGGCAGTATCGCCCGAGCCAAATACGCCTAGAAAGCAAACGTGGGCCGAGTTTCTTGAGACCGAAAAAGCGGTCCGGGTCATTTATCTGATCTTTGGACTCATCGCGATCGCGATGGTGATGACCTTCCTTCAGACCCGCACCGATGCTATCTGCTGCGGCGATTGGGATGGCTACTACCACATCAAATGGAGTTCGCTGCTATGGGAGAATTTCCGTCAGTTCAAGTGGCTCCCGACATTCGAGTGGCTGCCGCTGACGGTGCTTAACCCGGCGGATTACGCCGACCACCATTTTCTTTTTCACCTGCTTCAGATCCCGTTCCTTTGGTTCTTCGAGCCGGTCACGGCGGCAAAGGTCGCGGCTATTTTTTATGCAACGCTCGCTATCTTTTCGATCTACTGGCTGGTCTATCGATATGAGGTCAAGCACCAGTTGATATGGCTCGCCGCGATACTCGTTTGCTCCAACGCCTTTTATTACCGGATGAATATGGCAAAGGCCCCGCCGCTGACCATAATCATTACGGTCCTCGGGATCCATCTGCTCTTCCAGCGAAAATACATTTGGCTGCTGCCGCTGATGTTCGCTTTTGTCTGGACGTACAGCCTGTTTCCGCTGCTGTGGTTTGCCGCGATCATCTGGACGGTGATAATCGCCTGGAACGAACGACGCTTCGAATGGCGGCCGTTCGCGTACACGACCGCCGGCATGGTGCTTGGCAACGTCATTAATCCGTATTTCCCGCAGAACATTGGGCTCTTCCTGGAACATTTTTGGACGAAGTTCAAGGTCGGCAGCGACTTTGCCGTCGCCGTCGGCGGCGAATGGTATCCATACACGGGAATGGAGTTGATCATGAATTTTCCGATCGCTCTGCTCGCAATGCTGATCGGCTACATTCTCTTTGCACCTCGCGGCGGCAAACTGCCCGAACGTGGGGCTTTCTTCCTGGCGTTCGTGACCATACTGCTTGCAGCGCAGTTTCGCTCCAAACGGTTCGCCGAGTACTTTCCGCCTTTTGCGGTTCTCTTTGCGGCGTTCGCCTACCAGGCGTTCACGGCACCAAAGGCTGTCGAACTGCCGGACGAATTCCAACGCGAGATCGACCCGTATCTCGACGCCGACAAGGTCACTGAGCAGCAATCCTGGCTCGACGCCGCCCGCAGTGCGGCCCCGTGGGTCGTCGGCATCGTGCTCATCATATTCTGGTTCTACAACCTGGTCGGCCTTCATAAATTCGGCTTTGACGAGGCCGGCATGATCGACAACATCACGTCGAATGAACCGGGCGACAAATACCGGCGTGCGATGGAATGGGCTACCGGACTCGACGAGACCGGTGCAGACAATATCCCAAAAGGCGAGATCATCTTTAACTGCACCTGGGATGATTTCCCCAAGCTGTTCTTTTACAACACCAAGCACCGTTACGTTTACGGGCTCGATCCCAATTATCTTTACTCGGAGAACCCCGAACTATATAAGCTCCTCAAGGACCTGACTGAGGGCAAGATCGACGACCCCACACCCCTCATCAAAGAGAAATTCGGTGCGAATTACATCTTTGCCGACGCCAAGGAAAACACCGACATGATCGCCAAGGCGCTCGAGAGCGGCTGGGTCGAGACGATCTACGAGGACGACGAAGCCCGCCTGTTCAGGATCCGGCCGGTCAAGGGCGACGCTCCGGACGACGCGAAAGACGAGCCGGAAACTGCCGAGGAAAAGAAGATACTCGATGATGAAGAGGCGAACCTCGCCAAGAACTCGAACGTAAACATTGAGGATGATAACGAGCCGGAAAAATAATGTCCCCGCGAAGCTCCGCCTGATGGCGACACTCGTCGTGTCGGCGGTGCTGATCGCCGCGTCATGCGCGGCGAACGACAAGATCCTAAATTCCGGAAAAGAAACGCCGGTACCGTCTGACGCCGAGCCTCAAAAATCGACCTTTGCACGCGAACTTGACGATGTTCGCTCGGCCGGATTTCGCTTTCTGTACGTGCTTAGGCGAAAGGACGGCGGCAAGCTCGACTCGGAGGACCGCCGCGTGATACGCGAGCAGACGGTCGATATGAACCGCCGCGTCGTCGCCGATGAGGACCGGGCTGTTATTATCGGCTCTAATTACCAGCTGCCGGACAAGAACCGATTCGTACTGTTTGACAGGTTCGCGGTCGAAGACCTTTCGCCGCCGCCAACGCCGGAAGCAAATTCAAACACGAACAAATAGTGTATATTTAGCTAAATGCCTGACGAGAAGCTTCCAGAAATGCAACCGATCTCCGAGCAAGAAGGCCGTGAACGGCCAAGGACGAGCCGCCGCGTTCAGCTCGATCCGGCGACACCGTCGATCCGATCGATCGTCCGGGTCGTGGTGATCACGCTGCTGCTTCTGCTCGTCGCCGGCTATCTCGAGTCGATAATCACCGCCCTTTCGTACCTGTTCTTCCTTATCATACTGTCTGTATTCTTTGCCTATCTTATCGACCCGATCGTCAAGCTGATCCGCAGGCCGTTCAAGGAACGCAATATCGAGCGGTGGATGCCCCGGTCGCTGGCTATTCCGCTCGCATACATTTTTGTCTTCACGGTGCTCGGCATTGCGATCGCGAATATCGCCCCGCGTGTGGTCGAACAGGCAAAGGAATTTGGGACGAACCTGCCCGCATACGGTCAGGCGATACGTGAGCGTTCTAACGAGCTTAATCGTCGCTTTGACCGGCTGCGCATCCCGGACGAGGTCCAGGCAAAGATAAACGAAAAGATCACCGACCTGGGATCGAGCATCACTTCGTCGGTCGGATCTTTCGTTCTCAGCTTTTTCCTGTACCTGCCATGGTTCCTCCTGGTGCCGATATTGGCGTTCTTTTTTCTTAAGGACGTAAACCAGTTTCGCCTTGCGGTATTGAGAATGTTCCCGGCCGGACGATGGCGCTATCGTGCCGAACTCGTGATGGCCGATGTCAATACCACTCTCGCCGCCTATACCCGTGCCCAATTGATCTCGTGCTTTCTGATAGCCACGATCTGCACGATCGGCTTCTACATATTCGGCCTTAAGTACGCGCTTCTGCTTGGAATACTAGCCGGGATATTCGAATTCGTGCCGCTCCTCGGGCCGCTGACGATCGCAATTATCGTGGTACTGACAGCAGCGGCATCAGACGACCCGCGAAAGGCCCTATATGCCGCGATCTTTCTGATCGTGCTCAGGATCGTACATGACTATGTCACGTATCCTCGCATCGTCCGCGGCGGGATACATCTGCATCCGCTTGCGATCATTCTTTCAGTGCTTGCGGGAGAGCAGATAGCGGGCATTCCGGGAGTTTTTCTCTCAATACCGCTCGTTGCGATCGCCACTGTCTTCTATCGTCACGTGCTCGAGCATCGCGGCGCCCGCGGCCTCGTTACCGGCCTTATCGAAGAGGCCGAATCCGATCCGGAGGCCGCCGTTTGATATGTCATCACTAGTCTGGCTTATCCTCTTTTTCTTTTTGCTTCTATTCATCTGCCTTCTGGTCTATGTGCTCGTCGTCAGGGCTTTCTACTGGGGCGACAAGAAAGAACCTCCGGCAAAAAAACGCTAAAGCAACGCAGCGAACCTCTCAGGATCGTCGAGCCCGATGTCCGTCGCCACAACCAGGCACGGCAGCGTAAACTCCATATTCGTGAGCTTTACGCCGTCCTTTGCGGTCGTCAGCAGCAGGTCGGCGTGTGCCTTTCGAGCGGCTTCTTCGATCGCGGCAACATCTGACTGCGTGTAGCGGTAGTGGTCGGCAAACGTCCTGGTCCCTGCCAGGTTCATGTGTTCATTCCGCAGATGGAGAAAAAAATTCTCCGGGTTCCCGATGCCGCAAAACGCAAAGACGTGCCTCACATCGAGCGGTTCCGGCGGCCTAGGCACGGCGGCGTTAACGGGCGCGAATCCCGTGATCGCATTGCTCGACTCGAATATCTCGGCGTCCGGTGCGATCGCCTCGATCTCGTCCCTCAATGTCCGCGTCTGAGCAACGAGGTCAGCACGTGTGATGACGATAATATCGGCACGAGCCAGTCCCTCGACCGGCTCGCGAAGCCTGCCCGCCGGAAGCATTTTTCCGCCGCCAAAGGGATTTGTCGCATCAACGCAAACGATATCGAGATCGCGTAACGCTCGCCGGTGCTGAAATCCGTCGTCGAGGACAAAGGCGGTCACGCCAAATTTCCGTTTCGCCCACTCGGCCGCCGCTACGCGATCAGCATCGGCAATGATGACAGCTTTTCCGCCGAGTTTTATCGCCAGTTCGATCGGTTCGTCGCCCGCCGTATCCGTTGTAGCCAGGATATTTTCTCCGTCCGAAACGAGGACGCGAGACTTCGGGTTGCGGCGTCCGTAACCTCTTGTGAGAATGCAGACCTTTTCGCCGCGGGACGCGAGAGTTTCGGCGATCAGAGCGACTAGCGGCGTCTTTCCCGTCCCTCCGGTGGTGAGGTTCCCGACGCTGTAGGTCACAGCCCCCAGATCGAAAGTATCCAGCACACGCCTGTCGTACAGACGATTACGAAGATCTGCGATCTTTCCGTATAGAGCGGCCGGCAGCGAGAGCATGCCTTGATTATCGGTCATCGGCGGGCGGTTCGCCAAGAGACTATCTCTTTCCCGTCACCTGTATCAACCGGTCGAGCTTATGTTGGGCCATTCCGCTATCGATCGATTGCTCGGCGAGGCGTGCCGCGTGCATTGGGTCCTTGGCAATACCGCCAATAAATATCGCGGCGGCCGCGTTCATAACTACGAGCGAACGTGCCTCGTCACGGCGACGGCTCGAGAGCACCTCGCGAATGATCGCCGCGCTTTCCCTTGGCGTCTCGACGCTAAGGTGTGCGACCTTGCCCGGCTTTAACCCAAAATCCGCCGGCGATACGACCTGCGATCTGGCCTCGCCGCCGCGGACGACGCCCACGAGCGTCTTGCCGCTCAGGGTGATCTCGTCCAGCCCGTCCTGGCCGTGTACGACCCATGCCGACTCGGCCTTTAGCATCGCGAGTGCCCTCGCCACCGGCTCGACCAGCGACTTGTGCCAGACGCCGATGACGTGTCTCGATACCCCCGCCGGATTCGCCATCAGGCCGAGGATATTTAGGCAAGTGCGGATCCCCAACGCGCTGCGGACATCTGCCATTCGCCGCAGGGACGGAAAGAACTTCGGCGGCGAAATGAAAGTGAGCCCTGCTCCGCTGAGGCTGGCCTGTGCAATTTCGGGCTCGCCCGCGACCTTGACGCCAAGCTCGCTGAGCACATCGGCACTTCCGGCTTTGCTCGTCATGCCCCGGTTGCTCTGTTTTGCGATAGTGACGCCGGCGCCGGCGGCGACAAATGCCGCGGCTGTAGAAACGTTGAATGTCTTGGAACCGGACGATCCGGTCCCCGCAATATCGACCGTGCCCTTCGGCGACCTGATCTTTGTCGCGATCGAGCGCATGACGCTCGCCATTCCGGCAAGCTCCTCGTGCGTTTCGCCTTTGGCGGTCAATGCGGTGAGCGCCGCAGCGATCTGATTCGAACCGCACTGCCCGCCCGTGATCGCAGCCATGAATTTTGCCGCCTCATTCGCCGTCAGATCCTCGCCGCGCACGAGCTTTACAAGAAATGGATAAAGCGGCGTGTCGGCCTTTGCGCTCGCGACTACGTGCGGCACTGATTTGAACCAATCTGATCGGGAAACTGGCATAGCGGATAAAAATGGAAGGAAGGATCGGCCGTGGGACGCCGTAAATGTCCTGTATTAACTATCTCAAAGCTCGAGGAAGTTTTGCAATAACTTTCTGCCGTGCTCGGTCAGGATCGACTCGGGATGAAACTGTACGCCCTCGATCGGCAATTCACGATGCCTGAGTGCCATGACGAGGCCGTCGGGCGACTCTGCGGATATCTCAAGCACGCCGGGAAACCCAGCACGGTCGACAATTAGCGAATGATAACGGCCCGCCTCAAATCCGTTAGGAATATCGCGAAAGAGCGTCCTGCCATCGTGCATCACCGTCACCGGCTTGCCGTGTACGGGCTCGGGAGCACGTACGACACTGCCGCCGAAATGCTGGCCGATCGCCTGATGGCCGAGACAGACGCCGAGGATCGGGACCTTGCCGGCAAATCGTTCGATCGTCTCGAGCGATATCCCGGCAGTATCGGGCGTTCCCGGCCCCGGCGAGATCAGAATTCGTTCGGGCTTGATCTCGCTCTCTATCTCTTCGACCGAAACTTCGTCATTCCTCACAACGCGCATCTCGGCCCCGAGCTCACCGAGATATTGGACGAGGTTGTAGGTAAATGAATCGTAATTGTCGACCACTAAAAGCATAAAGATCTGCGGGCAATCATTTGCTGCACCGAACGTACATCATTTACTAATCAGCCCGATAGTCCGGTCGCCAACGGCG
>CAZJFB010000041.1:21541-29749 GCA_964545145.1 uncultured Chloracidobacterium sp.
GTCGCCAACGGCGACAAATATTAAAGCCTAGGGTGCAGTGAGCGAAGCGAGCGGAACCCTAGGTAATCCGACAATAATTCCTCCGTCGCTGAAAGCGACGAATAACTCAATCCCAACAATAACGCTCGTCGAACTCAACCTCGTACTTGCGACATAAGTCTCGAAACTCTTCTTCGTACGGCATTGCCTTTTTCAAATGGTGTACTTTCTGATCACGAATATAACCAGTCACCGATGGAATCTGCGATTGTCCGATCGAAAACGCCGCATATCCACGTTGCCAATAGAACTTAGTATTCCGAGGAAACCGCCTCTTCACCCATAGCGAGCTATCGCGTTTGATGTGCCCTATCAACTCGCCGATATCCATTCGCCCGATAGAAACCAAGAGATGTATGTGATTCGCCGTTCCGTTGCCAATTATCAGGCGGCCGCCGTTGCCCGTGACAATACCGCTGATGTAATTGAAAAGTTCTGCCTCCATTTCAGGCGAGATAAGATCCATCCGGTCTTTTGTAGAAAAGACAATATGAACAATTATCTTGACCAATGATTGCGGCATATTATTCGTCGCCTTCAGCGACGAAATGTTTTGCGTTTCGCGACCTAGGGTTCCGCCTTCGGCTACACCCTAGGCTTTAATATGCGTCGCCGTTGGCGACAAGAAACACTTCGTGGTCGGCAGCGACCCCGAGCTTGCTTTAAGTCAAACTTGTCCCGAGCAGCCAGCTTCCGCCGTCCACGACGAGCGTTACGCCATTGACATAGCTCGCGGCGTCGGACGTTAGAAAGAGAGCGGCATTCTCGATATCGGCGATGCGTCCGAACCGGCCGACCGGTATCTTTCGAACCAATTTCTCTTTCAGCTCCGGCATCAGCAGGCGCTTCATTCCCTCGGTGTCCTCGATCGGGCCCGGGGCGATGCCGTTGACGCGAATGCCGTGGCGTCCCCATTCGACCGAAAGATTTCTCGTGATCGCGTCGACGCCGGCCTTTGCCGCCGAGACATGTATCTGCATCGGCGTCGCGAGATAATGCAGCGTCGCCGAGATATTCAGGATCTGGCCTTTTGACGCTTTCAACGCCTCAAACGAAGCTCGGCATACGTTGAAGGTGCCCTTCGTATCGATATCGACGACCGTGCCGAAACCATTCGACGAAAGCTGGTCCGCAGCACACAAAAAGTTGCCTGCTGCGCCGTTGACGACGATGTCGATCTTGCCGTAATGCTCGACCGTCGCCGCTATAGCTCGCTCGACAGCTTCGTAATCGCGAACGTCCGCCTGAACGGTAAAGCACTCGCCGCCAAAGCTCTCGACCTCTGCCTTCATCGCCGCGAGATTCTCTTCCTTTCGGCTGGTGATCGCTAGTTTTGCTCCGTGCTCGGCAAACGCCCTCGCCACGCCGCCTGTAATGCCCGTACCGCCGCCGGTGACGAACGCGACCTTGCCCTGTAGAATGTCTGTGTTGAATACTTGGTTCATATTGAATTCGGATTTTAGCACAAGAAATTGAAACCACAGATGGACACGGATAAACACAGACACAGAGATCTGCGTCGGCATAAAGAACGGCTGATAAATATCTTTTCATTATCTGTGTCCATCTGTGTTTATCTGTGGTTAATTCTCCTTTCCTCCTGCGCGTCAAAGCCGACCGACCTTCGCACGCTCGCACCCGCCGAGACGCTCATATATCTCGAGACCGATGACCTTGCGGCGGTCCTCAAGCCGATCGTCGACAGCAAGCCGTTTACTGAGATCGCGACAAAAAAACCCGACTTTTCCGCCCTAAAAGGCGTTCAGCTAGCGGTCGCCGTTACGGGTTTTGAGACCTCCGAGGTCGAGCTGACCGACGAACAAAGCCTGGGACGCATCCGTCCGCGTTTCGTTGCAATCGCCGACACGCACGCCTGGAATTTTCAGGCCGTCGGCTTTGCCGAGCAAAAACTCGCCTCGTTCGTCGCCGACATTTACGACGGCGAACCAAAACTCGAGAAGGCGGACAAGCACGGCGGCAAGTATTTCACATGGACCGCCAAGGACGGCCGTAAGGCCTTCGCACTCGTCATCGACAGCTTGATCTATTTCGGTAACGACGAGACGGCGATCGATAAGTGCGTCTCCGTTCGCCGCGGCGATGCCGATCATTTGGCCAAGTCCGGTAAGCTCCCGCCGCGCGTCCCAGAAAGTCTGGCGTCGGGCTATGTCTCGACAGACGGCGTCGCCCAGATCGCGAATATCGCCGGATTGCAATTTGCGTCCCAGGCAAGCGATGACCCTGAGATCCAAAGTGCGGTTGCCGGTATCTTGCCTCAGATCATTCGCGGAACCATTACCGACATCTCATGGAGCGCGTCCCAGACAAATCAGGGAATCGAGGACAAATGGCAGATCGGGATGCCGGCCGAGATGGCAACGGTCTTTAACGAGACGATGGCGGCGGGCGATGCTAAGGCCGACGCCCTGATGGTGCGCGTCCCAGACAATTCGGACCCTGTCACCGTCTATAATTTCAGCGATCCGCAGGTCGCTTGGCGAAGCGTTTTGCTTGCGTCCCAGAAATTGACCGATCCGCTCGCCGGAAAAATGATCGTCGAATTCTCGTCAGCCTTTTTTGAGCCTTACGGCATTCGCGACCCCGAGCTTTTTCTTAGCAGCGTAGGCTCGCCCATCGTCGTCACGAGGACCGATGACGACGCCGACAACGTCGCGGCGATCGCGGCCGTAAAGAGTGATGCTGTGCGATCTGCCTTTCTCCCTGACATTAAGCGAGACAACTCGTCTCAGGAATTTGAACGCTGGCAAAGCGAAGATGGCGACATCGCCGCCGCCTTCAAGGACGGCCTGGTCATCGTCGGCAACTCCGACAACGTTGCAAAGATCGTCGCCCGGCCGGTAGGCGAAAGGCGTGCGTCCCAAAACACGCCCAGTGCATGCGTCGTCACGGACGGCAGCGACCGTTCATCGACCTTGCCCGTCGTCGAATTCCTCGCCCGCGAGGGGCATGGCGACACAGTCGTAAAAGCCCGCTACCGTACCGAGACCCGCTTCACCAAAACCGGTATGGAACGCCGGACGGTGTCAGACCTCGGCTTCGTCGGCTGGCTGATCGCTCAACTCGCGGCAGAGTAGTTATGATGTCCGCTTCCCAAAGCCCCCTCCTGCTCTCTGCCTTCTCTGCGGCTCTGCGGGGACCCGATCGCAGACCGTCCGAATGACCCGGATCAGCGGCCGTATCCCATTGACCGTACTCGACAAGCCGTTCTCTTTTCTAGTTTTCAAATATCCACAGCTTCCGCTCGAAAGCGAAACTATATGAACTCACCCTCGCAAACGCTCACCTTCGTCTGCAACCAACACACTAGGTCAAACAATTCGTAATTGGAATACCAGAGTTCCGACTTTGTAGCAGAATTCCAGAAATGTAGCAGAATTCTCAAAAAGTGCCAGAATTCCGATTTTGTAGCAGATTTCCGACTTTGTAGCAGATTTCCGATCAGTTATCCGCGTTGAACTTCGCGTTTTAATCGGCGCACATTCCGTTCGATCCAGCGTTCAGCTTCCTCGAAATATGCGAACTTGCGTTCGTCGTTCTTAAAAGCAGGCGTGTGGTTGTAACGCCGGCCATTCACATGAAGGGTAGGATGAGCGATGTGGAGCATCTCGTGAAAGACCACATATTCGACGACGTACAGCGGCACACTGGCCGAATCGAGTGATCTGCTTATCGTGATATGGTCGTGCGTCGCATCGTGATGGCCAAGGATGCGAAACGTCTTTTTTGCCGACCATGTCAGGGCGGGCTTGGGCACAGCGTTGCGAAAGTAGGTCTCATTTAGCCGGGCAAAGATCTCGTCGAGGTCGTAAACGCTCCCCTTTGAGGTAGTTACAACCTTTCGGCCGCGCGCCCGTTTGCTGCTTTGTGCCTTGAGACGAACTTCTTCGGTTTTGATATACGCGGAATATACTTCGCGAGCTCCGGGCGGAATGCGCTTTCTGAGCAACTTGCCCAAGAGCACATAAGCAAGGCCGCGGTGAGAGTTGAGCGGCATCTCGCGGCAGATCTCGCCCACCCGGACAAAGATCTCGCCGCCGCGAATACGGATCGTGTGATTTATGCCGATATATGGGTAAAATACTACGTGGACCGGCGGCGTTTTGCGCTTTGGGTCGTAATATCGGTATGCTTCTGCGTAAAATTCTGTTATCTGGTCGATGAGATCGGTCAAAACAATGTTGTTCGCAGTTTAACTTTTTCTTGACACTTAGTCCGCCAAAATGCTATCCCTTTATATGGGAATAGCATACGCCGAGAGGGCAGTATGCATCAAACTCACCCAAACCGGATGAGCTCAAGCGGCGAGAAACCAGTCGGTTTTCCCGATTCCCGCGGCCAGATCATCCTTACAGCGATAATCAATGAGCACTTTCTCACGGGCGAGCCTATAGGTTCTAAGGTCCTCGCCGAGCGGTTTGCAAATGCAAGCGGCATGAGCGCGGCGACGATCCGCAACGTGATGAGTGAACTGGAAGACCTGGGAATGCTCGAGCAGCCCCATACTTCCGCCGGACGAGTTCCGACAGATCTTGGCTATCGCTTCTACGTTGACAATCTGCTGGGCGTCCTGAGCATATCGAACGACGATCTTCGCCTGATAGGCGATGAATACGGGCTCAATTCTCAGGAAACACCCGACCGGCTGATGGAACGTACCTCTCACTTGCTCTCTGCTCTTTCTAATAATGTGGGCATCGTGGTATCGCCGAGTTTGGCGAGTGATCGCCTGCAGCATATCGAGTTTGTCAATCTTAGCGACAACCGGATCCTCGTCGTGCTAGTCTCGGCGCCGAATATTGTGCATAACAAGATCATTCGGCTGAACGTGGCGTTCACGAAGGAGGAGCTCGAGAGTACCGCGAACTATTTGAACGCGGAATTCGTCGGTAAGAGCCTGGCCGAGATCCGTGCTGAGATCATGATGTTGATGCACGAGGAAAAGGCCTTGTTTGACAAGTTGCTTCAAACGGCGGTGATCCTCTGCTCGCAGAGTATCGAGGGCGAGGACGCGTCGGGAGAAGTTTTCGTGGACGGCACGTCAAATATTCTGACGAAGCGCGATTTTGCCGACCTCGAACGCCTTCGTGAGCTTCTGCACACGATCGGCGAAAAGTCGCGTCTGATGCAGATCCTGACCGAGTGCATCGAGCGCGACACCGCGGCCAAGGGCGACGTTCAGGTCGTCATTGGCAGCGAAAATCGCAGCCCAAGCCTGCAAAACTGTACGCTGATATCGGCCCCATACCGTGTCGGAAACAGTTCGGCGATAGGCACCCTTAGCGTACTCGGCCCGACACGTATCGAATACGCGAGAATGATCTCGATAGTCTCGTACGTGGCCCGAACGCTTGAAAAAATGATGTCGGCTGATATCACCAAAAATTAGGCCTGTCGCGGTTGTACGACTCCCGCCAACTGCTATCAAATGAACCACCAGGAACAGATCCCAAAGCCCGAAGATTCGCTCGAGGAGATCGATATGGATACCATGTCGTCCGTCGATGACTTCATCAAGGAACTCGAAGCGAAAGAAAAGGACCTGCATATCACGTCGGACCTTACGATCGAGATCGAGGATTCCGAATTCGAGGACGCAGCTTTGCCCGATTTCGTCCAGGACGAGATCGTCGCCGCGCCGTCGCCGGTCGCGGCCCCGGCCAGTTCTGCGGCCACGGTCGGAGCAAAGACCCGGATATACGAACTCGAGCAGGAGATCGTAAGACTGAACGAGCGTATCGCAGGGCTCCGTGCGGACCGCAACGAGATACAGGAAAAGAGTGACCGCCGGCTCAAGGATTTTGAGAATTACAAATACCGCATGGACCGCGAACGCCGCGGCTCATTTATCGACCAGATCAGCAACCTCGCCTCGCAAATGCTGCCTGTGCTCGACAACCTGGATCGTGCTCTGGATGCGGCAGACAAGCTGGCGGCGAAGAAGAGTGACGATTTCCAGCAGTTTTACGACGGTATAGTACTTGTGAATCAACAGGTCAATGAGGTATTTGCCGGGATGGGAGTTCAGCCGATCGCAACCGTCGGTGAGCCCTTTGACCCCAACTTTCACGAGGCGGTAGCGATCGAGGCCGGGAGCGAAGCTCCGCCGAACACTATCACCGAAGAGATGCTTCGCGGGTACCGCATCGGCAACCGCGTCATCCGCCATTCAATGGTCAAGGTCACCGCTGCTGCCCCCGCACCAAAGCGTGAGGCGGCACAGGAACCTGTCGATCTCGATCCTGATGAGAATCCCGCTCAGGAAACACCCCTTCCCGCCTCAGGCGACTCCTCCCCCGAAGCCTAAAGACACACCCACCATTAAAGATCCGCAAAGGAACATAAAACTATGGGCAAAGTAATTGGAATCGATCTGGGCACGACTAACTGCTGCGTTTCCGTATTGGAAGGCGGCACGGTCCAGATCATCTCGAATAAGGAGGGCGGCCGCACAACCCCGTCTGTGGTCGGCTTTACCGATAAGGACGAACGCCTTGTCGGCCAGATCGCCAAACGTCAGGCCGTAACGAACGCCGTCAACACTCTCTATGCGGTGAAGCGGCTGATCGGGCGAAAATTCGAGGCTCCCGAGGTCGAGAAGATGCGCGATCATGTGCCCTTTGAGATAGTCAAGGCACCGAACGGCGATGCACATATCCGTGTGCTTGACCGCATTTACAGCCCGCCCGAGATCTCAGCTATCGTATTGCAGCGATTGAAGTTAGCTGCCGAAGAATTTCTGGGCGACAAGATCACCGAGGCGATCATTACGGTTCCAGCATACTTTGATGACATGCAGCGTCAGGCCACCCGCGACGCCGGTAAGATCGCCGGCCTGGAGGTCGAGCGCATCATCAACGAGCCGACGGCCGCGGCTCTCGCCTATGGTTTCGGCAAGAGCAAGACGGAAAAGGTCGCTGTCTATGACCTCGGCGGCGGTACATTCGATATCTCGATACTCGAGATCAATGACGGCGTTTTTGAGGTACTCTCGACGTCGGGCAACACCTTCCTTGGTGGTGAGGACTTTGACCAGCGCATCATCGAATGGATGGTCGAGTGCTTTAATGCTGAGCACGGGATCGATCTTAAGAATGACCGTCTCGCCCTGCAGCGTCTCAAAGAAGCAGCCGAGCGTGCAAAATGCGAGCTTTCGAGCGTCGCGGAAACCAACATCAGCCTGCCCTTTATTGCTGCCGACGCGTCCGGGCCCAAGCACATCAACCTGACACTGACGCGTGAGAAATTTGAGGAACTGGTTCAGGACCTCGTCGAGTCTTCGGTCGAGCCGTGTCAAAAGGCCCTCTGGGACGCAAAGCTACAGCCCAGCGACATCGACAAGGTCATCCTTGTCGGCGGTCAGACGCGTTCGCCCATCATAACCCGCACGGTCACCGAGGTCTTTGGCAAAGAGCCTTCGTCCGAGATCAATCCGGACGAGGTCGTAGCTATGGGAGCCGCGATCCAAGGCGGCGTTCTGACGGGTGACGTCAAGGATATCGTACTGCTCGACGTGCTGCCGCTCAGTCTCGGCCTTGAGACTCGGGGCGGGCTCTTCGTCAAGCTCATCTCACGAAACTCGACGATCCCGCTCAAGAATACGATGACGTTTACGACCGTCGTCGATAATCAGCAGTCGGTCGAGATCCACATTTTGCAGGGCGAACGCGAGATCGCCAGTGCGAATCGCAGCCTGGCCAAGTTTGAGCTGGTCGGCATTCCGCCGGCACCGCGCGGCGTACCACAGGTCGATGTATCGTTTGAGATCGACGCCAACGGCATCGTCAGCGTTTCGGCAAAGGATAAGATGACGGGCCTCGAGCAGGCTCTGCAGATCACGCCTTCGTCGGGATTGGCACCGGACGAGATCGAACGCCTGATCATCGAGGCTGAGACCTCGATCGAGAAGGATCGCGGCGAAAAGGAACTGATCGTCGAACGCAACAAGCTCGACACGCTTATCAGAAATGCCCGGCGTGCGATGGCGGAGGTCGGCAAGTCATTTGACCTGGACGAGCAGCAGGCGATCAATGGCGTCCTCAACGAAGCGGAGGAAATGCTCACTTCCTCAAGCGTCGATGAGATCAAGATCCAGCTCGGCAAGGTCGAGAGCGCTGCAAACCGCATCACCGCCGCGATGCTCGCGATGGC
>CAZJFB010000042.1:0-3954 GCA_964545145.1 uncultured Chloracidobacterium sp.
TCCCGGGCCGTAGAGGGCTTTGCCGGTCATCGCACCGGTCATTTGAGTGCCGTCGAAAACCACCTGCCCATTGACGATCACCGTAGAGAATCCAACGGCATATTGGTGCGGCTGTTCGAAGGTCGCCTTGTCACCGACCGCGTTCTCGTCGAAGATAACGATGTCCGCGGCAAATCCCTCTCGAAGCAAGCCTCGGTTCTTGAATCCAAATGTCTGGGCAGGCAGCGACGTCATTTTTCTAACCGCGTCCTCAAGGGTAACGATCTTTAACTCGCGAACATATCGACCGAGTACGCGGGCATTGTTGCCGTATCCACGGGGATGCGGGACCCCCGAGCCGAAAGCTCGCACACCGCTATCCGAAGCTATCATTGTGAATGGCTGACGCATGATCGACTGAACGTCAGGTTCGTCCATCGCCTGATAGACCATCTGGGCGCCGCCCTTTTCATACATCTCGATGAACTGGTCGATCTGAGCGTCAAGGTTGTCCTTACCTTTGGCTATTTTGGCGATCTCTTTGATGTTCTTCCCATTGAAATTAGGATCTACCCTGTAACTTGCGACATACGCATAGGCAAGGTCCTTAAATTTTTTCTCTTTGAGATCCTTTTTTATCTCATCAACGACCTTCTTTCTGGTTGCCGGGTCAGCGAGGCGCTTTTTGCCATCGTCGCGTCCACCCGCTATCGCCCAACTCGGCATTCGTGAGTCGAGCGAGGTAGACGATGCCGGATATGCATATTGGTCGACGGTCACGGTCAAACCACGTTTCCGCGCAGCCTCGACAAGGCCGATCGTCTTTGCTGTCTGGCCCCAAAGGGCACGACTGGCGATCTTGAAATGCGAAATCTCGACCGGCATCTGAGCCTGTTCGCCGATGTTTATTGCTTCTTCGATCGCCTCAACAACCTTGTTTCCTTCGTCGCGAATGTGGCTGGCGTAAATGCCGCCGTGCTTTGATGCGACCCTGGCAAGCTCGACAACCTCCTCGGTCTTGGCAAATGTTCCAGGGAGATAAATTAGGCCGGTCGCGAAGCCAACGGCACCGTCCTTCATCGCCTTGTCCACCAAGGCGTTCATCTGGGCCTGTTCTTCAGGCGATGGCGAGCGGTCTGCAAGTCCGAGCACCTTGGACCGCACAGTATTGTGGCCGATCAGCGAGGCTATATTGACAGCAAGCGGCGTCTTGTCGATCCGGCCAAGAAAGGCTCCTATGTCGAGGTCTGAGCCACCACAATTACCGGTGACAAGGGTTGTAACACCCATTCGGACGAAGTTCTCCGCCTTTGGATTGCTGTAAATATCCTCGGTGTGAGCGTGAACATCGATAAACCCCGGAGCCACTATCTGGTTCTTTGCGTCAATGTAGGCTTTCGATGAGGCGTTCTCTAGCCGCCCGATCTTGGCGATCTTTCCGTCTTTGATCGCGATCGAGCCGCGAAACCACGGATTCCCTGTGCCATCGATAATGCGGGCGTTGCCTATCACAATGTCGTATTGAGGGGACTGGCCATTGACGAACGGTGCGATCACCCCTAGAAGCAGAGTGGTGATAAGTATCGATGCGATCTTCGACATAGTTAATCTCCAATGGGTCTTAGCTTTCTGCCACGGCTTTTTGCTCGTCTTCGTGCGAAAACTCACTGTGCAGGATGACAGGCGGAGCTTTCTTGCGAAGCCTGATGTTCAGCATCTCGACAAAGACCGAGAACGCCATCGCAAAATAGATGTATCCTTTCGGAATATGTTGATGAGCTCCCTCGGCGATCAGCGTAACTCCGATCAGGAGCAGGAAGGATAGCGCCAACATCTTGATCGTCGGATGCCGCTGTACGAACGCTCCGATCTTGCCCGCAAAGAGCATCATCGCGATGATGGATATGACGACCGCAGCGATCATGATCCAGATGTTATTGACCATTCCGACCGCGGTAATTACGGAGTCAAGAGAGAAGACAATATCCAGCAGCATTATCTGAACGATCACACTCGCAAAACCGGCATATACCTTTCGCGATGATTCACCCTCGGCCCCCTCGAGAGAGCCATGGATCTCATGAGTGCTTTTGGCTATCAGAAATAGGCCGCCGATAAGCAAGATTAGGTCGCGGCCGGACACGCTTTGTCCGGCAATAGTGAAGAGCGGTTCGACCAGAGTCATCACCCAAGTGAGTGAAAAGAGCAAGATCACCCGCATCACAAGCGCGAGTGTGAGGCCGATGAAGCGAGCTTTTGGCTGGTCTTTTTCCGGTAATTTGCCCGAAAGTATCGATATAAAGATCACGTTATCGATGCCGAGTACAAGTTCGAGTACCGTTAACGTAACAAAGGCGATCCAGATCTGAGGGTCAGCGATCCATTCCATAAGAGCAGCTTAATTCGTTTGTTTGCAGGGTTTTGACGATGCGGAGTCGGCAAGTTCGCGTGCCTTTTCGTTCTGTCCGGCCATGGGTTCGACGATATCGGTTACGCACGACATTGCCTTGCCGATCTTTGAGACCATTAGGTATGACCTGGTCTTCCCTTCGTCTCCTTCTGCGACATTAAAGCGGGCGATTAGTGCGACGGGCGCGCCGTTCTTAACACGCCACTCGACCTTTTCCCCGATCGACGAGAATCCGCCGAAAAAGGTCCAGAAACCGAGTTCGAACTTCTTTCGTGCTGGGGTGATGATATTGATCGTCTGCCTGATATCGCCTTCGAGAAGCCGGATCTTGTAACCGCCAACGCCCTTGCACTCGCCTTCGTACGAACCCGCGTAACGCGGATCGGAGACGATCGTTCTACAACTTGCGGTCCGCGTACTTGTGTAAATGCTCTGATTCTGTGCAATTGCAGCGAACGACAAACAAAGTACTGCCGCCACGATACCAACTATCGATCTCATAATTTCCTTTCTTACCTCTATCTCTTGTAAACCAACTTGCCCGCTACGAAAGTGGCGACCGGCCCGCCGTGGAAAGTCCATCCGTCAAACGGGGAATTTCGAGATTTCGAGCGTGATTCGGAATTAGTGTATGTCCAGTCGAGGTTCGGGTCAATTATGGTGACATCGGCGATCGAACCTGGAGTTAGGGTGCCGCGGCCGGCGAGTTTGAATATGCGTGCAGGATTGGTCGAGCACATTTCTACAAGCCTTTCCAAGCCGATCACACCTTTATGAACGAGTTCGTTAAACGCAAGCCCAATACCTGTTTCGAGACCGGTGATCCCGAATGGAGCGCGGTCGTATTCGAGAGCCTTCTCGTCGGCATGATGCGGAGCGTGGTCTGTGGCTATAGCGTCGATCGTGCCGTCCTTTATACCTTCTATAGTGGCTTCTAGATGCTCTTCGCTGCGAAGCGGCGGTGCCATTTTGGTGTTGGTATTGTAGCCCTCGACCGCTTTGTCCGTTAGCGTGAAATGATGCGGCGTGACCTCGCAAGTAACCTTGATACCTTCGTTTTTCGCTCGCCGGACAGCCTCGATCGCACCCTTGGTAGAAACATGGGCAATATGGATGTGGGCACCGGTTTCTTTCGCGAGAATGATGTCGCGAACCGCGTCGATGTCCTCAGCAAGGGCGGGCATACCTTTCAGGCCGAGCAGGAGGGAGACGCGGCCTTCGTGCATAACGCCGCCGGACGAAAGAGACTTGTCTTCGCAATGATCGATCACCGGCAGATCGAAATCGCGTGCGTACTGCATCGCACGCCGCATGATGCCAGCGTTAGGCACCGGACGGCCATCGTCAGAAACAGCGACCGCACCCGCGGCTTTCATCTCGCCCATTTCCGCAAGCTCACTGCCATCGGAAGATTTTGTGATCGCTCCGATCGGAAAGATGTTCGCCAGGGCGGCACGCTCGGCTTGTTCGATCATGTAGCGAGTGATCGCCGCGTTGTCGTTGACCGGGTTTGTGTTCGGCATAGGACAAACCGACGTCCAGCCACCCGCAACAGCCGCTGCACA
>CAZJFB010000042.1:4054-28877 GCA_964545145.1 uncultured Chloracidobacterium sp.
GAGCTGTCAGCGACTTCAGATGCGATCTCGATGCCGCGATTCATCGGGCCGGGATGCAGGACTATGGCGTCCTTCTTCGCGAGATCGAGTCGTTCGTTAGTCAGACCGTAGTGGATAGAGTATTCGCGAAGTGTAGGAAAATAGGCAGAATCTTGACGTTCGCGTTGGATGCGGAGGATCATCACGACGTCGGCGCCGGCGATCGCATCTTCGATATGCGGACAAACGATTAACGATCTTGGATCTTGGATCTTGGATTTTGGAATGGTCTCATCAGTTGCGGTGTCTGTGTCCGTAAGATGTCGAAAGTCCATTGGAACAAGTGTCCCAGGGCCGGCGACGCGGACCTTTGCACCAAGTTTGGTGAGCAGATGTATGTTCGATCGAGCAACCCTGCTGTGGAGGATGTCACCGACTATCGCGACTTCAAGGCCGTCAATATGTTTCTTATGC
Organism: uncultured Chloracidobacterium sp.; assembly: GCA_964545145.1. Taxonomy (GTDB): domain Bacteria; phylum Acidobacteriota; class Blastocatellia; order Pyrinomonadales; family Pyrinomonadaceae; genus OLB17. The sequence continues at coordinate 4,508 of CAZJFB010000042.1, forward strand.
TCGCGGATGGTCATCGCGTCGAGCAGAGCCTGTGTTGGATGTTCATTAGCACCGTCACCCGCGTTGACTATTGCCGCCTTGCTGACCTGTGCGAGCTGGTGAGGTACACCCGCCGAACTGTGCCTTACGACGATGCAATCCGGTGCCATCGCATCTAAATTCAATGCAGTGTCGATCAGTGTTTCGCCTTTGGTCAGACTCGACGAGGCGACGCTGATGTTTACCGCGTCGGCGGAAAGGCGTTTGGCCGCGAGTTCAAATGAAGTTCGGGTTCGAGTGGAGGCCTCAAAGAAAAGATTAATGATCGTCTTTCCGCGAAGGGCGGGAACCTTCTTGACCTCACGATTCGAGATCTCACTGAAATTCTCCGAAGTATCAAGAATTCCAATGATCTCGTCCTTAGACAGATCCCGAATTCCCAGCAAGTCTCTTCGTCGAAATGGTTTATTCATCAACTGCGTTCCACATTCGCACGGTTTTGGAATGGAATAACAAAAAAGCAAGGCAGTTGCCTTGCTTAAAACATCTAACCTGTCGGCCTCTCAAATATGCCGACTGCCTCAACGTCATCGAACTCTTTCAGCATTACCTTAATGATCTCGGTCTGTTTCGTCGGAACGAACTTGCCAACAAAATCCGCTTGAATTGGCAATTCCCGGTGTTCACGCCCGCGATCGACCAGGACTGCGAGTTGAACGCGTCTAGGCCTTCCGAAATCCATGAGCTGATCAAGTGCTGCACGGATCGTACGGCCTGTATAAAGGACGTCGTCGATCAGGACGATATTCTTACCGTCGATATCTTCTTCGAGTTCAGTACGATTGACGACAGGATTGGCACCGACGGTTGAAAGGTCGTCGCGGTAGAGCGTGATGTCGAGGATCCCATAAAGAGGCCTGATCTTTTCGATCGACTCGATCTTGTCGCGGATACGCTCGGCAAGCGGAACGCCGCGGCGCCGGATGCCTACCAAATATAGGTCCTCGGCGCCCTGATTTTTCTCAACGATCTCGGTCGCGAGTCGCCGCAGGGCGCGATTCATCGCCGTCGAGTCCATGATCCGCGACTTTTCCACCAGATTTATCTCGTCACCCATTCGAAGCAAATCGTAACAAACACGCGATCAAAGTTCAAAGTTCGAGCCGAAAAGTCTCTTCCTGCTTTTCGCGGTTGGGATAAACAGGGCATTTGTCTAAAATCGGAATTTCAATGTCGAATCTTTGGCAAAAGTTCGCTCGGCCGCTGATGTTCGGTCTCGACGCCGAAAGGGCGCACGAGATCGGGATGAAGTCTCTGGAGATGGGACTCGCGTCGCCATTCTACGTCGCCGACCCGACATTTGGTTTTGGTGAGATCGAGCGGTTCGGACTGAAGTTTGCGAATCCGCTTGGCATCGCCGCCGGTTTTGATAAGAACGGCTTGGTGGTTGATCAACTGGCGTCGCTCGGTTTTGGTTTTGTCGAGGTCGGCACGGTCACATTTCGACCGCAGCCGGGAAATCCGAAGCCGCGGATGTTTCGCCTACCGGAAGACAAGGCACTGATAAACCGTCTCGGCTTTAATAACGACGGAGCCGAATCCGTTGCTGCCCGGCTCACGAAACTTGATCGCCGCTGTATTGTCGGCGTGAATATCGGCAAGAACAAGGACGTGCCAAACGAAGAAGCGGTAGAGAATTATCTTGCGTGCTTCGACCTCGTTCATCCGGTTGCCGATTACATTGCGGTAAATATTTCGTCGCCGAACACGCCGAATCTAAGGGAATTGCAGAAAGCCGAAAGTCTTGACGACCTTGTTTCTGCCATGCAAACAAGAAATTCGGAGCTTAGCCGAAAACCGCTGCTAGTGAAGATAGCTCCTGATCTCACGGAAGCCGAGATCGAGGCTGCGGTCGATGTTTGCAGACGGCACAATGTTGACGGTATCATCGCGACAAACACAACTATCTCGCGTGACGGCCTTGCCACCGTCGATGTTGACAGATTCGGTTCGGGAGGACTGAGCGGAAAACCTCTGCTCGCGAAGTCGAACGATGTGATCTCGACGATATTCAAATACACAATCGGCGAGCTGCCGATCATCGGCGTCGGCGGCATATTCTCGGCAGAAGATGCGTTCGGCAAGATCGCGGCCGGAGCTTCGTTGGTGCAGGCATACACGGGATTTGTATACGGTGGGCCGTCGTTCGCCGCTGACGTCAACCGCGGTCTGGTAGAGATTATTCAAGCAAAAGGCTTTGCCAGCATCGACGAAGCGGTCGGTTCCGCCAGCCGCTAACGTTGTCCAGTTGGTTGACACATCCTAACCACGCGATATAATTACGCTTTTGCCTTTTTCGACAAAAATATCGACTAAGGCAGCTGTTGACAATGATCATCGATCTGGCCAGTGTTGGGACATCGCCGAAGCCGCTCGCGGCAAGCTTTGCTCCCGCCGAGATCGACCTTGACAATGAAGCGACGCTGGCGAGCGATGTGACGCTGAACGGAGAGATGTTCAGCCGAGACGGCAAAGTGCACATCGACGCGGTAATTAAGGCTGATTTTTCGCTTGATTGCACGCGATGTCTTGAGCCTATCGCACAGCATCTCGAGTTCAGATTTGACGATGTATTCGTCGATGCCGAACAGGAAAGCCGGCACGACGAGGCTGAGATCGCCATCGAAGAACTCGACGAATCGCTTGTCATCGGCGGCGAGATCGACCTTGCCGAGGTCGTTCGAGAGCAAATTCTCCTGGCTTTGCCGGAGCAGGTTTTTTGCAGTGAAGACTGTAAAGGTTTGTGCCCAAAATGCGGCGGAAACCGTAATTTGATAGATTGTAGTTGTGATAGAGAAGAGATCGACCCGAGGTGGGCGGCTCTTAAGAATCTGAATTAGCCGCAACGAAGCGCAAAAGTCACAAACGAATTTTGTGCCCGATCGCGGCAATTTATTTAGAGGTTGTTATGCCAAATCCAAAACGAAGACACTCACATGCCCGTACGCGTACGCGTCGTGCGCACGATGCTCTGAAGACACCCCAGTTCTATACGGACAAAGATACGGGTGAGGCAAAGATGCCTCACCGCATCGACGCAAAGACCGGAACTTACAAGGGCCGAAAGATCATCGACGTCAAAGAATCCGAATAGCGTTTGTTGCGTTGGCCGCGGGTTTCCGCTTCTCTTGACGCGGACTCTGCTTACTCAATAAACTCGAAACTCCAGGAACATAATCTATGTCTAATGCGGGCATCATCGGGATGGGACACGCTTATCCGGAGGGCATTCTAACCAATGCCGATCTGGAAAAGATAGTTGAGACCAGCGATGAGTGGATCACCACGCGTACGGGCATCAAGCAGCGACACAAGGCCGCCGAAAACGAATACACTTCGCAGTTCGGGTCGCGTGCCGCTCTAATGGCGCTCGAGCGGGCCGGGTTAAAGCCCGAAGATATCGACATCATAGTCTGTGCGACGACAACGCCCGACCAGATCATGCCTTCGACGGGAGCATTGATCCAGGCTCAGATCGGAGCTATCAATGCCGCCGGCATGGATATTTTTGCCGCGTGCTCGGGGTTCATTTACGGACTGACGATGGTCGAGTCGATGATCAAAACGGGTCAGATCCGTTATGCTTTGGTGATCGGAGCTGAGGTTTTGACCAAGTACGTCGATTACACGGATCGTGGAACATGCGTGATCTTCGGCGATGGAGCCGGAGCAGCAGTCGTCGGTCCGGTGCCCGAGGGCAAGGGAATTCTTGCAACGAAGATAAGATCCGACGGTCGCTACGAGGAGCAGCTTTATTGCCCCGGCGGCGGAACCAAGCTAGGAACGACCCACGAGACCATCGACAACCGTGATCATTTCTTTAAGATGAAGGGTAACGAGCTCTTTAAGGTTGCCGTTCGCTCGATGGCTGACATTTCGGCAGAAATGCTCGCGAAAGCAGGTTACACGGTCGATGATGTGGACATTGTGATCCCGCATCAGGCGAATCAGAGGATCACCGACGCGGTTGCGTCTAGACTCGGTGTTCCTGAGGAAAAGGTTTATTCGAATATAGCCGAAATGGGGAATACCTCGTCGGCGTCTATCCCGATTGCGATCGATGAGTGTATCCAGTCCGGCCGCATCACGGAAGGTTCACTCGTACTGCTGACAGCATTTGGCGGCGGCGTGACGTGGGGAGCATCGGTTATCAGATTTTAAATGGTTAAGACTGCTTACATCTTTCCGGGACAAGGCTCGCAGGCCGTTGGGATGGGAAAGGACTTGTTTGATAATTTTGCTTCGGCACGCGAGGTGTTCAACGCCGCTGACGAGGCACTCGGATTTTCATTGTCTGAGATGTGTTTCGCCGGCGATGAGGCTGACCTCCAGCTAACGGCAAATACCCAGCCCGCGATACTTACGGCGTCTGTAGCAGCGTACCGTGCGGCTCGCGAGGCGGGAATGCCTGCACCGAGTGTCGTTGCAGGGCACAGTCTTGGCGAATACTCGGCGTTGGTCGCGGCCGGGGTGCTTGACTTTGTCGATGCGGTTCGCACCGTTCGAAATCGCGGAACGTACATGCAGGAAGCCGTTCCGGTCGGCGTCGGTGCAATGGCGGCGATACTCGGGCTCGACGTGTCAACGATCGAAGCAGGATGCGTGGAAGCGGCCCAAGGGCAGGTTTGCAGCCCGGCGAACATGAATTCACCGGCACAGGTGGTCATTGCGGGCAATGCCGAGGCGGTTGACCGGGCCTGCGAGATATTGAAAGAAAAGGGGGCGAAACGGGCGATCAAACTGAATGTCTCGGCGCCTTTTCACTGTGCACTGATGATGCCGGCGCAGGAACGCCTCGCCGCCGACCTTTCAGCATTGCACTATAGGAAATTTGAATTTCCTATTGTGCACAATGTCGATGCGGCTGAGAACAGCGATGAGACATTCGTTTGTGCAAAGCTCACGGAACAGGTATCTTCACCGGTTCGTTGGCTTCAGACGATCGAGAATATGCGTTCCGGTGGAGTCGAGAGGTTTGTGGAGATGGGGCCGGGCAAGGTTCTTACCGGACTTATGAGGCAGATCGACCGCGAGGCAGTCTTTAGCAACATTGAAGATTCGGAGTCTTTACGCAATAATTTAGAAACCCTATAAAGAGGAGAAACTATGTCAGAAGTACAAGATAAGATCAAACAGATCATCGTGGATGAACTCGGAGTCGACGAGGCAGAAGTAACAGAGAATGCCCGCTTTATCGAGGATCTCGGAGCGGATTCGCTGGACCTCGTCGAACTCGTGATGCGATTCGAAGAAGAATTCGATATCGAGATCCCTGACGAGGACGCCGAAAAGATACAGAGCGTTCGCGACGCGTATGCGTACGTCGAGCAGCACAAAGGCTAGGCCTTAGTGGACAGGTGATTGTGGACAATGGAGAATTCGATTCTTCATTGTCCTTTGTCCATTTCCCAGTATCCATAGAATTATGAAACGTCGAGTAGTAGTCACAGGACTCGGGCTTGTTACGCCGTTAGGAAACGATGTCCCGACGACATGGGACGCTCTTATGAACTGTAAGAGCGGAGCCGGCCCGATCGAGAGGTTTGACACCGAGCAATTTTCGGTCAAATTTGCCTGCGAGGTAAAAGGATTCGATCCGTTGAATTTCCTGGACAAAAAGGAAGCTCGGCGTATGGGAGCCTTCACCCACTTTGCGCTAGCTGCCTCGGACGAGGCCATGAGGCACAGCGGACTTGTCATCGACGAGTCCAATGCCGACATGGTCGGCACGTATATCAGCTCAGGCATCGGCGATTTTTGGGCGATCGAGCGTGAACACGAAAAGCTGCTTAACCATGGCCCTGACCGTGTGTCGCCGTTCTTTATCGTATCGGCGATAGTCAACCTCGCCGCGGGCAATGTATCGATACGGCATGGTGCAAAGGGGCCAAACTCAGCTACAGCCACAGCTTGTTCCGCAGGTGCCCACGCTATCGGGGACAGCTTCCGCATCATTGAACGCGGTGACGCCGATGCAATGATCTGCGGTGGTGCCGAGAGCGCTATCACGCCAATGTCTGTCGCGGGATTTGCATCCATGCGGGCTCTTTCAACACGAAATGATGATCCGCAGCATGCGTCGAGGCCGTTTGACCTAGAACGTGACGGCTTTGTAATCGGTGAAGGCGCAGGCCTGATGATCCTTGAAGAACTCGAGTTTGCGAAGGCTCGCGGAGCGAACATCCTCGCCGAGATCGTCGGTTACGGAATGAGCGGTGACGCATTCCACGTAACTATGCCGGATGAGTCAGGCTCGGGTGCGATCCGGGTCATGCAGCGCGCTCTCAAGGATGCAGGACTTTCGCCTGAGCAGATCGGTTATATCAACGCTCACGGTACCTCCACGCCGTACAACGATAAATTCGAGACCCTAGCGATCAAGAAGGTATTTGGCGATCACGCGTACAACATTCCTATTAGTTCGACCAAGTCGATGACTGGGCATGCCCTCGGGGCGGCCGGCGGGCTCGAGGCTGTTTTCTCGGTCAAGGCATTAATGGAAAATAAACTGCCGGCGACGATAAATTACGAGTTCCCCGATCCGGATTGTGACCTCGATTACATACCGAATGCTCCGCGCGATGCTAAGGTCGATCACGTGTTGTCGAATAATTTCGGCTTTGGCGGAACAAATGCGTGCTTGATATTTAAGCGCTACAGCGAATGACCATAGAAGCGTTTCGCCTGCCCTTTGGCACGAGACGCTTTTCTTATATCATATGAATGAATAGTCATTCATTTATCAAAATATGAAGATCATTGTTTTAATGAAACAGGTCGCCAATAAAGATGCGGTTCTGCGTATCGCCGGCGATGAGAAATGGATAAACGAGGCGGATGTAGCTCAGCAGACGAATGAGTCTGACGGCTATGCACTCGAGGAGGCTCTTCGCACAGTCGAGGCAAAGGGCGGAGGCGAGGTCATCGTCTGTACGCTCGGCCCGCAGGGAGCCAAGACCGTCATCAAGGACGCTTTGGCACGCGGTGCGAATCGGGCAATTCACGTGGTCGTCGAAGACAGCAAGTCGCTCTCGACATTCCAGATCGCGAAGGCCATCGCGGACGCGATCCGCGATGAGAATGCTGACCTCGTATTTACAGGCCTTCAGTCCGATGACGCGAGTTACGGCCAGACCGGCGTGATACTTGCTGAACTGCTCGGCATCCCGCATGCGACGATCGTGATCGAGGTCGATCGTGCAAGTCTCGGCGATACTCTTCGCGTCAAACGCGAGCTCGAAAGCGGCTGGTATCAGTGGTTTACGTACAAGCTGCCGGCGTTGCTGACAATCCAGTCCGGTATTTCGCAGATCCGCTACGCTTCGCTCAAAGGCATAATGGCAGCGAAGAGCAAAGAGATCCGCGAAGTTACACCTGCTGTTGAGGCTTTCGCTTCGGCGGCGAAGATCGAGAAAGTTTATATGCCTCTGAAGACAAAGCAGACGCAGATGCTCGGTAATGGCGACGCCAAGGCTGGTGCTGCGGAATTGGTCGAAAAGCTCAGAACGGAGGTACGCGTAATATGATACTCGTATTCATCGAACACAAAGATTGCGTACTAAATAAGACATCGCTCGAGGCGATCACCGCCGCTCAGTCGATCGGTAAAGACCTTGGGCTGAAGGTTGCGGCCGTTTTGCCGTGCGACAAAGATTGCTCGCTCGCCCAGGAGATCGCCGGTTACAACATCGAAAAGGTCATTGTTGCTAAGAACGAAAAGCTGGGCATCTACACGCCGGACGGATACGCTGACGCGTGGGAACAGGTCATCAAGGCGACTGATCCTCAGTATGTCGTAATGTCGCACACATATCAGGTTCGCGATTTTGCTCCGAAGGTTGCTGCCCGTCTTGGACGCGAGGTCGTCGGCGACTGCATCCGCTATCGTGCAGAAGGCGGCAAGCTCGTGCTAACTCGGCGCATCTTTCTCGGTAAGCTCGACGCTGACGTTACTGTCGGCGGTGGTACTCCGTACTTCATCACCTTCCAGTCTGGATCCTTCCGCGGGGACGCAGCTGAGAAGGGAACCGCTGCCGTCGAAACGATGGACGTCGCGGTCGGCGATATTCGCATGACGCCGGAAGCTCCGTTCCAGGAAGCAAAAGCATCCGTAGATCTTACCAAGAGTGAAGTGATAGTCGCCGTTGGCCGCGGCATAAAATCGCAGGAGAATCTTGCGGTAGCGCAATCGCTTGCTGATGTGCTTGGTGCCGATCTTGCAGCTTCGCGTCCGATCTGCGACAGCGAATGGCTGCCGATCGATCGACAGATCGGGTCTTCGGGCCAAACTGTGGCTCCGAAGCTTTACGTCGCCCTCGGTATCTCAGGAGCGATCCAGCATATAGTAGGAATGAAAAATGCTGGAACGATAGTTGCGATCAACAAGGACGCTGAAGCTCCGATCTTCGACATTGCGGACTACGGTATTGTCGGTGACCTTTTCGAAGCGGTGCCGGTACTTGTAGAAGAGATCAAGAAAGCCAAAGCGTAAGCGAATTAGCCGCGTAAAGCACGAAAGGCACGAAAGGTAAATGTATTCCTGATCGTGCCTTTTCTGTTACGAGCCAAACTACCCGGCCGTGGCCCTTAAGTCCAGGTAATGCTCCCTTGTCGGTTTGTCGAGTTTTTCGATCGAGTATCTCAGCATGACTCGCGGCATTATGGCTGCGTAATGGTCCAGGAAATTGAGCAGAGCCGGTCGGTTGACATCACCTGCGGCACGCAGCATCCAGCCGGTGCCCTTGTTCACCAGATCATCCGCGTCGTTGACCAGGATCTCAGCGATCTTGAAGGTGTCCTCGGTCTGCTTCAGCTTCATAATGAAATGTGCCGTGGCGACGATCGCTGTGCGGCGTTCCCATTTGTCGCTTGAGCTGGCGAGCTTGTAAAGGATCTCGCGAGGCTTATCGGCGAGATATGTGCCGACCACGTAATATGCCGCAAGGTCGACCAGATCCCAATCGTTAATGCGGTCGTGTCGGCGAATGTAGAGATCGTAAAGGTCCTTGAGTCTTGCGGCGTCGCACTTCTTTCCTTTTGCGCACTGGCCCATGATGCTCATCGCACCGGCACGGATCTCGTGAACAGGACTTTCCATCAGCTTCTCGATCTCGGCGACCGGCATTTGGCTGAATTCTCTACCGAGTTCAAAGATGCTGCCCATTCGAACCCCGATGAAATAGTTGTCCTCCGGCTGGCTGCCGATCTCGAATCGAAAATAGCGCTGATGCTTCCTCAGTTCGTCGTCTGATTGAAGGGCCAGCAAACGCCTTTCAAATGTTTCCGCGGTCAATTCTGTGGTCATACTGGGAATCGGAGGTGTCGGGACGGGAATTCAGGCGGCCGCGATCCAAAGCTTAATTAGCCTCTTTATCTTTGTTTCCTTTTCTTCGAGATCTTTGGCGTCAGTGATCTTGAGGCTCGCGCGATCGTCCGAATGCCATTCTAGAAGGCCCGTCGGGTCGTCGATCAGCCGTCCCTGGCCTTTGGCGTCCTTGACCTTGGCACCGCGATGAAAGATGAGCAGTAAGCTGCCGTCGCGATAGAGATTGAAGGTTACGCGGTCGTCGCCGTTGTAGCAGAAGCTCGGAGCCTTCCATTTGATGTGCTCAGTTACAGTTTCATCGCAGCTAAGTATCAGCAGCCGAATCTTCTCCATCACGCTCTTGAGCGGATGGTTGAGATTTGCGAAGAACTCGGCGACCTGATCCGGACCTGATAGCTTGGGCATGTTAGTTTTCGCCCGCCGCGGCTGCCTCGAGGTCGGCGATGATAATCTTGGTCATCTTGAACATTGCCTGAGTAACCCGCATTGATCGCTCGCGGTCAGGGTGCACCAGATTTTCCATCAAATATTTTGGTGTGATCTGCCACGACAGGCCAAACTTGTCGACGAGCCATCCGCATGGCTGCTGTTCACCGCCTTCACTCAAACCGTCATAGAGAAGATCGATCTCGTCTTGGGTATTCGCTTCGATCATCAGTGAAAACGCAGACGTTAGTTTGAAGTTGGGGTGATCGCCTACGTTGTAGCAATGAAATCGCTGGCCTTCGATCTCGAACGTGCCGCCGGCAACTCCGCCATCCTGACCCGGCATCGTGGATACGATTCGGCAATTCGGGATCCGGGACGCATAGAAATTCATTGCGTCTTCACTCTGGTCGTTGAACATTATGAATGTTGTTACTTTCTGCATTATTTCTTCTCCAAGTTTTGTTTGACCCTGAATTTTACGATCTTGGTTACGAGCTTTAGCGGCAGCGGCTGATCGATAGGGAACTGGACGGTTCCTTTCGAAGTCTTGTAGTCCGACAATTCGTCCGCAAAGGCTGCGATTCCGGCGGCTCCCGGGTAAAACCCGATGTGATTTGCGTAACCGGCGAAATACACCAGCATTCCGTTAAGTTTATATGTCGGGATCGCATAGCTGATCGTTTCGTCGGCCTGCGGAGCCGCGTTTTTGATGGCCGAGCGCATCCGCTCTAGCAGTTTCTGCACATCCGAAGGGAAATCAGCTATATACTTATCGACGTTCTCGGCTTTTGATCTCATTTTACGCAGCCTGCGAGTTTGAATTCATTGATTCGAGCATCGCGTCGAGCTTTTCGTAGCCATCGTTTACTCCCCGTTCCATGCCGGACTGCACCATTCCGTCACGGTCCGCGACGGAAAAGAACACAGATTGGTGAACGACACGCGAGCGGCCGTTTGGGAGTTCCTCGAACGTAGTTTTGCCCATAATAACATGGCCGCGTTCGGGCAGGCCGTCGAATTCGAATGTCCCGATCAACCTTTCGGGGGCGTGGACCTCATGATTTACGCCGAAAAACGCGTATTTGTGGCCGCCGCGTTCGTGGGTATATCGATACGAGCCGCCTTCGCGGCAATCCCATTTTTCGATATTCATCGTCATACCGTGCGGGCCGACCCATTGGACGTAGAATTCGGGATCCGTATGTGCTTTCCAAACGAGCTCCCGCGGAGCGTCGAATTCGCGACTGATAAAAAGTTCCTGCTTGCCGGGCTCGGCCGTCACTACGGTCTTATTTGCCATTTTTCGTGTTCCTCCAAATATTATTCTGTTTTTGCCTTTATTTTGGTTCAAATGGAAGCATCGGAGCCTCCGGCGTCTCTTCGGCCATTGTTTTCAACAACTTATCGAGCCGTTGGTACTCTTGTTCTTTGCGGGCGGCAAATTGTTGCACCCATTTTGCCAGTTCTCTCATAGGTTCGGGGTTGATGTAATAGATCCGCTGCTGAGCACGCTTTTCGACACGAACGAGTTTAGCTTCACGTAACACTTTAAGATGCTGCGAGATCGCAGGCGGCGTCGCATGAAACTGTCTGTAAATATCTGTAGCTGCTAGGTTTCCGCGTACAGCAAGCATTTCAAGAATGCTTCGACGTGTTGGTTCCGCTAGTGCCGTGAATGTGTCCATGGTCTATATAATAAAGTATAGACTTAATTAAGTCAATCCCGAAATAATCAAACAAAGATTTGCCCACGAAAATCACGAATGGCACGAAATCAGATTTCTCCTATTTAGTGACTTTCGTGTGTCTCGTGGGCAATTATTCTAAATAGACGCTGCGATCGACTGGTCGAATATCTCAAGTGCGACATCGACGTTCTCTTTGGCGAGGATCAGCGGCGGTGACCATCGAATCGTACTTGTTCCGCAGCCGAGGATGATCAGGCCGCGTTTGAAGCACGCCATTTCGATCGCGTCGCGAAGCTGGGGAGCAGGTGCATTGCTTTCGCGATCAGTAACAAATTCGACGCCGAGCATCAGGCCGAGGCCGCGGACGTCACCGATACATTCGTATTTATCTTTCAGACGATTCAAACCCGCTTCAAGGTACGCACCGACTTCTCGAGCATTATCCACCAAGCCGCCTTGCAGCAACTCTATGGTCTTTAAGGCAGAGGCGATCGCGACCGGATTGCCGCCGAACGTCGAGGCGTGTGCCCCTTTGTGCCAGTCCATAATGTCCGCACGAGCCGTACAGGCACCGATCGGCATTCCGGAACCAAGTCCTTTCGCCGTGCAGATGATATCCGCCTTGACGCCGTCGTGATGATCGAGGGCGAACATCTTACCCGTGCGGCCCATGCCCGACTGGACCTCGTCAATGATGAGCATAATGCCGTGCTGATCGCAGATGCGTCGGAGTTCCTTAACGAAAGCCGTCGGTGCCGGAACGTATCCGCCTTCGCCCTGGACAACCTCGAGAATGATGCCCGCGACCTCTTCGGCAGGTGTCGTCGTCTGAAAAACCTTGTTCTCGAGCCAGTTAAGCACGTCGCGAGTTACGGTAGCCTCGTCGGTCGGTTTATCGGTGACAAAGTGTCGGAATTTGTTCGGATACGGGATGTGGACCACATCCAGTGCCTGCCGCATAAAACCGAGACGCTGAGCTTTCTTAGACGACGTCAGCGAAAGGGCACCGAGCGTGCGGCCGTGGAACGAGCTGTAAAACGAGATGAATTTCTGCCGCCGTGTGTGATACATGGCGAGCTTTAAGGCAGTCTCGATCGCCTCGGCTCCGCTATTGGCAAAATGCGTCTTTGTCGGTCCGTCGATGGGTACGATCTCGTCGAGCTTTTTGCCCAGCTCCGGCATATGCCGATAGTAAAAGTCGGTGCCGCAGAGATGTATGAGTTCGTTCGTCTGTTTTGTGATCGCCGCGACGATCTCAGGATGGCAATGCCCGGTCGAGCAGACGGCAACACCTGCATTGCAGTCGAGAAAGACGTTGCCGTCCGGATCGGTGATCCAGACACCTGAAGCGTGATCGGCGACGAGTTTGTAATCGGGCCGTGGATAGCTGGGCGTTACGTATTGAGCGTCGGCGTTGATGATCTCAAGCGCCTTTGGTCCCGGAAGTTCGGTTTTGATAACGGGACGCTGTAATTCTGTGGTCGGCATCATGATTTTTTCTCCTTGATGGTTAAGCAAGCGGCCTTAGGCCGCGGACAATGTGAAAAACGATCGAAGACCGTTGGCTTAACAGAAAGCGGAGGAATTAGTCGCCACCGAATAGATCGGCGCGTTGCCACGAAGGTCGAAGTTTTGCTACGCAGCGAGGTGTCATGATCAAAAGGCAAATATATCAGAACTTCTGTTGCGGTTCAAAGATTTGCTAAGACTAATGGCACTTGAGAAAATCGCTATAATGCCTGACCAACAAAAGCACACGAACCGCCTGATCGACGAAACTTCACCATACCTGCTCCAGCACGCACACAATCCTGTCGATTGGTATCCATGGGGTGAAGAAGCGTTCGAGCGTGCCAAAGCCGAGGATAAGCCCGTATTGGTGAGTATCGGGTATTCCGCGTGCCATTGGTGCCATGTGATGGAGCATGAGTCGTTCGAGGATGAGGCGGTCGCGGCCGTCATGAACGAGCATTTCATTAATATCAAGGTCGATATGGAAGAGCGTCCCGATGTCGACCAGATCTACATGAATTTCGTCCAGCTTACGACGGGCCGCGGCGGCTGGCCGATGAATGTCTTTCTCACGCCCGAGAAGCGGCCATTCTTTGGCGGAACGTATTTTCCGCCTTCACCACGATACGGAATGCCCAGTTGGACGCAGATCCTGACGAGCATCGCCGAGGCGTTCCGTGACCGGCGTGACGAACTTGAATTGTCCGCAAATGAAATGGTCGGCGAACTGCGACGCCTCTCGATCGTTGAGGCATCTAGCGGTGGTTTGTCGAGCGAAATGCTCGACTCGGCATACGCGTCGTATCTGAGGACGTTTAACACTGCGAACGGAGGATTTGGCGGAGCACCAAAATTCCCCCAGGCGATGTCGTTGGAATTTTTACTTCGTTACCATCATCGAACCGGCGAAGAGCGTTCACTGGCGATGGTCACGCATACGTTAGACAAGATGGCGTGCGGCGGCATTTACGACCAGCTTGGCGGCGGATTTCATCGCTACGCGGTCGATGCGATCTGGCTCGTGCCGCATTTCGAGAAGATGCTTTACGACAACGCGCAGCTTGCAAGAGTTTATCTGCATGCATATCAGGTGACCGGGAATGAGTTCTACAAACAGATCGCGGTCGAGACGCTCGAGTATGTGAGGCGTGAGATGCGCGACGCCAGCGGCGGATTCTATTCGACCCAAGACGCCGACAGCGAGGGTGAGGAAGGGAAGTTCTTTGTGTGGACCCCGGACGAGATCGCGGCGGTGCTTGGGGAAGACGACGCAAAGGACTTCTGTAATTCCTATGGTGTGACTAATGCCGGCAATTTTGAGGGCAAGACGATCCTGAACTTGAACGCGTCCGGCACACTCCCTACCGGTCGTGTTTCCGCCTTCGACGCCGAGCGATCAAAGCTCTTTGCTGAGCGTGAGAAGCGTATTAAGCCGGGACGAGATGAAAAGGTCATTACGGCGTGGAACGGCTTGATGCTTGCAGCGTTTGCGGATGCCGCAGGCGTGCTGGGAAATGCCGAATATCTGAAAATCGCGACGCGAAACGCCGAATTCATTCTGAACGAAATGCAGTCGGACGGCCGGCTCCGACGCACGTGGAAAGATGGTAGGGCAAAGCTCAACGGCTATCTCGAAGATCATGCGAACGTTGCCGACGCATTTATCGTGCTCTATCAGGTCAGCGGCGAAATGAAGTATCTTGCTGAGGCACGGCGGTTGGCGGATCTGATGATCACGGAATTTTGGGATGAGGACAGCGGCGGTTTCTTTTTCACGTCGAATGACCATGAGGAGCTAGTCGTTCGAAATAAGGATTTCTACGATAACGCAACGCCGTCGGGAAACTCGGTTGCCGCGGATGTTCTGCTCCGCCTTGCAAAGCTAACGGGCGATGAGAGGTACGAGCGATTTGCGGTTACGACGCTCCGTCTGGCGGCATCGCAGATACGCCGCCATCCGCAGGGTTTCGGGCGGGCATTGTCTGCACTCGAATTTCACCTCGGTGAGTCGCGTGAGATCGCGATCCTCGGGCCAAGAAATAGTGAGATCGAGCGTGAGGTTTTTCGGCGATATCTTCCGGACTCGGTCGTAGCGGTATCGGAAAACATAGAGGCTGACGCGGTGGCTGTACCGCTTCTGAGGAATCGCACGGCGATCGATGGGAAGGCGACAGCTTACGTTTGTAAGGACCTTGTTTGTGAGCGACCTGTGACGGAGATCGCTGATCTGAAGAGGCTGATATAAACCGCAATTTTGATTGCTCTCAAAAATAGAAAAGCCCGAACGTCTAGAACGATCGGGCTCTTCCAATAAAACAGCTTAGAAGCCTAAACTATTTGTTTGCCGGCTTGGCAGCGTTCGCGTTCGAAGCAGCGTTCGAAGCCGGAGCAGCGTTAGCGGGCTTAGCAGCAGCGTTAGCAGCGTTTGCCATCGTGTTAGCAGCAGCGTTAGCCGCATTTGCCATGGTGTTAGCAGCCGTCTGCATAGCATTAGCAGCCGCGTTAGCAGCATTAGCAGCTGCGTTAGCAGCGTTAGCAGCCTTGTTAGCCGCGGTGTTCGTGTTTGCAGCTTCGCCGCAAGCCATTCCCAGAGCGCCCATTGCGAGAACTGCTGAAAGAGCAATTACTTTTTTCATAACCAAAATGATTCTCCTGTCTTCTTCAAAGATTAGATCTAATTTTATTCTCGAAGACCGTGCGGACACAGTCTGGTCCCGTATTCTTTCCAATTTTCGGAACACTGGACAATATAGTAAGCGCTTGCACGTAAGTCAACCCCAAAAATAACAAAATCAAAGAAATTTTGGATTATTTTTGTGGCAGTTTCGCCGGCAGACCAAAAGAAAAAAGTGCTTTGCCTACTGGCAAAGCACCTTTCATAAGTAACCTTAACGAACTAACTATTTGTTAGCCGGTTTAGCAGCGTTAGCAGCCGGTGCGTTAGCAGCAGGCTTGTTCGCAGCCGGAGCAGTGTCAGCAGCCTTGTTGGCGGCCGGAGCGTTGCTTGCCGGAGCGTTGGAAGCCGGAGCGTTAGCAGCCGGGGTCGAAACCGGTGCAGGCGTGCTGGCCGGGGTCGAAGCGTTTGCCGCGTTAGCCGGCTTGTTAGCCGCATTGTTTGCCGGAGCAGCTTCGCCGCATGCCATGCCGAGAGCGCTCAAACCAAGAACTGTTGAAAGTGCAATAACCTTTTTCATTTTATTTAATGACTCCTATCTTTCTCAAAGAAATTATCCTCGTTTCCGAGGCTCGGCTGATCAAACACAACCGTTTTGCTCTGGACTCTTTCTTTTCCTGAGCAAACGATAAGATAGAAATCTGCGAGCCTTTTGTCAACCCCAAATCGAAAAGAAAATGATATTTTTTTGACATCTCTCAATAGCTCATTTCGGCGCGAACAATGATTTTGACGAATGCATAGCGGGCAAAGAGGGACAAAGAAAAATCATTGACTCAAGATCGACCCAAAATGTATGCTTGAAATGGCATTCAATTGCCTTCCCTCATCGCAGGTCCATCTGCTTCCTGACCTAATGAAGAATTCGAAAGAGATAAATGCCGTTGACGGCAGCCGGAAAAGCTCGTCTTTATTTTCCGTGCTGATCGTGGCCCTTTCGCTCGTCGCGATCGTGGCGACCTATTTTCTTGCGAATTCATCAAACGATATGGCGACAAAGACGCGCGGCTTCTCAGGGATCATTGCCGCGTTCCTGATCTCAGCCCTATTGATACATTTGTGGGGTACGAGGGGGACGAAAGCCGACAGCAAAACCGGAGAATACCCAGAGATAAATGTTGACCGAAGCCTGATCGCTCTCGATGAGGCAAACGAATATTTTGCTGGTTCACTAAATTCTTCAGATTCATTTCGACTCGTCGCCAGCAGGGTTAAGGAACTCGTATCTTACAGGACGATGTCGCTGCTTGTACTGGACAAGGGCCGCGAGAGCTTTAGAGTGGCGGACTCTGAAGGAGCAGATGCTGAGTTTCGCAAGGGTAGGTTCTTACCGACGACCGAAGGAGTTGCCGGTAGGTCTTTTCTTACTAACCTTATCGAATTTGATCGAGCGTCTGCGTCAAGCAGGCCTGCGATCGCTATCCCTCTGCGAAACGGAAGCAATATCTACGGCGTGCTCCAACTTGAGTTTGATATGTCGACTGATGTCGAACAGTATGACCCGCTGCTGCTTGAAGCCATCGGCTCGCGATCCGCACCACTGATCCTTAGCTCACTTTCCTACGAGCAGAGCCGGCAGAATGCATTGACCGACGTCACGACCGACTTGCCGAATGAAAGAGCATTCCAAATGGTATTGGAAAATCAGGTTGCCGAGTCGGTTAGAAAAGGGGCGGCCAGGCCGCTGACGATCCTTGCTCTCGATGTGCGAGCATTCGACAGTATTAATGATCGATTCGGCCACGCAGCCGGTGATAGGGTTCTAAACCATGTAAGCCAGGTAATCAAGGATAATCTCAGACAAATGGACTTCTTTGCCCGCGCCTCTGCAGATGAATTCCTGGTAGTGTTGCCAACTGCTTCTAAGGAAGTGTCTCACGAGGTAATAGCCCGAATTCAGACCGGGTTTTTTGGACGAAAATTGAAGATCACCGATACTGAATCCCTCGAGATCGAGATCAACGTCGGCTGGGCCGCATTCGGCACTGACGGTGAAACGCCGGATGCTTTAGTGGCGACCGCTCGTGAAAGAAAGGAGCAGGCAAAAACGTTCGCACCGAGTAAAGTGCTTTGGTTCCCGACCGAGTTTGCCGGGTAAGAGTTTGGCTATTCTGGACGATCCGTCTTAAACTCTCTCAAGGTTCGAAAAGCCTTGCGAAGAGTCCAGGGCGGTCGTTTTTTTAGTCTTGGGTTCTCGGCGATACGAAATGCCGGGAATTCCGAAAAGGGTCAATCATACCAATGGCAAGTATCACATTCTACGGTGGTGTCGGGTCGGTTACGGGGTCGAAGTACCTTTTGGAAAGTAACGGGAAAAAGGTCCTTGTCGACTGCGGACTGTTTCAGGGTGACAAAGAACTAAGAGAACGTAACTGGCAAGACCCGCCATTCAACGCAGGCGAGATCGATGCCGTGATCATCACCCACGCGCACATCGACCATACAGGTTGGCTTCCGCGGCTGGTGAAGTTAGGTTTTAACGGAGAGGTTACTACCTCGCGAGCAACGGCCGATCTGCTGAAGATCCTCTTGCCGGATTCCGCACGGCTCCAGGAAGAAGAAGCCGACTACCGCAATCGCCATCAATTGACGACTCATACGCCAGCCCTGCCGCTATATGACGAACAGGATGCCAGGGCGGCTCTGGAATTGCTTCGACCTGTACCTAATGACGGCCAGCCCTATGAGATCTGTGAGGGAATTCGAGCGAGCTTTATGGTTGCCGGGCACATCATGGGTGCAAGCCTAGTGCTTGTGGAGATGGGCAACGCGAGACCGGACGGGAGTTCGATCAGGTTCCTGTTTTCCGGCGATCTCGGCCATTACGACCAACCGATAGTAAAAGACCCTTCGCCGCCGCCCGACTGCGATTATTTGATGTGCGAATCGACTTACGGCGATCGCCTTCACGGTGACGTTGACTCGGCGACCCAAATGGCACGCATCATCAACGAAGCCGCAGGGCGAAACGCTCCGATCCTGATCCCGGCCTTCGCCGTGGGACGAACTCAGGAAGTGCTCTATCTGATCCGCGAACTCGAAGAGGAACATCGGATCCCGATCCTGCCCGTTATTGTTGATTCGCCAATGGCGGCCCAGGCAACCCAAGTTTACAACCGCTGGCATGAGGAGCACGACCGGGAATATGCGTCGATCCTGTCTCAGAAAAAGCACCCGATGCGGACCGCATCGATGCAGACCGCGTCTACGCGTGAAGAATCGAAGAGGCTGAATGACATGCGTGGGGCTCGAGTGATCATTTCGGCGTCGGGGATGCTCACCGGTGGCCGGGTTCTTCACCATGCAATGAGGATCCTGCCAAATAAGGAAGCGACGGTGGTGTTTGTCGGTTATCAAGCAGCCGGAACGACCGGTCGACGGATCCAGGACGGCGAGCCTGAGGTCAGGATCATGAAGAACTGGGTGCCCGTGAATTGCCATGTCGAAAAGGTAGAGGGATTTTCCGCTCATGCCGATTGGAAGGCCGTACTCCGTTGGCTAAGCGGACTTAAAACCGCTCCGAAGATGGTATTCACCACTCACGGAGAACCAGCCGCCGCAGAAGCAATGGCAGGACATATCAGGGACAGATTCGGTTGGAGCGTGACCGTGCCTCAGTACGGGCAAGCCGTCGAACTGAAGTAACTAGATGTTTTACGAAGAGATCCGTCCTTCAATACTTCTCGCCAAATATGTCAAGTGCTATTGGGCTATGAGGTTTGACGGGCACCATGGCGGCTCGGACGTTGAGACGATCCTGCCGGACGGTAGTCTGGAGATCGTATTCAATCTTGCTGACCGATTTCGCCGGTTTCATGCTGATGGGGCGGTTGAGATCCAGCCCCGTTCTATTGTGGTCGGTCAGATGCGTCGGTTCGTTAGGATCCAACCGACGGGCAATGTGGACCTTTTTGGCGTTAGGTTTCACACCTCCGGTGCTTACCATTACCTCAAATGTTCGCTGAGATCTCTGACGGACCGGATCGTTGAACCCGATCTCATTGTTGGCAGCACGTTTCGGATCCTCGAAGAGCGGATGAATGTCGCAGGCTCAACCGCAGCTCGCGTTGATATCATAGAAAGATTGTTGCTTGACTCACTGCCAGCGGCCGGCTCGATCGAGCAAGTGGTCGAAGCTGTTAAAGATCACATTAACGCCAACAATGGCGTGGTCTCGATCCGTGAGACCGCGAGGCGTTTTGGCGTCAGCCAGCGACAGTTGGAAAGGTATTTTCAAGACATGGTAGGCGTATCGCCAAAGTTCTACAGCCGCGTGGTACGGCTGCAAAGCATAACCTTAGCCAGCAATATGGACGGGACGGCGGATCTCGCGGACCTTGCCCTGCGACACGGCTATTACGACCAGTCCCACTTCATTCGCGAGTTTGCCGAATTCTCGGGAAAGAGCCCGAGCTTGTTCATGCGAGAGCAGGGGCGAATAAGCCACGCGTTTACCGATCCGTAAATTTGTCGATTTTTTACAATACATTTCGCTTCGGATCTTCCAATATATCTACACATTCTACTTTTGGAGGCGAATATGAAGATCTTAACTTTACTGATCGCGTCGGCAGCATTCCTCGCATTCCCGGCAAGCGGGCAGGATGCGAACAAGCCGGTAAACTCACTCTCTTGGATGTCGGGCTGCTGGGAGATGAGCTCAAATGGCCGGACAACAACCGAAATTTGGGGAAAGGCCACGACCAACTTGATGATCGGTACTTCTCAGTCTGTTAAGGATGGTAAGACCGTGGCTTACGAATTCCTCAGGATCGTTAACAACGGCCAAGGACTCACGTACGTCGCTCAACCGTCAAACGCGCAATCGCCGACGGCGTTTGCTGTCAGCAAGTTAGCAGGCAATGAAGTCGTCTTTGAGAATCTTAAACACGATTTTCCTCAGCGGATCATCTATCGCCAGGAAAAAGCTGATTCTTTGTTTGCCAGGATCGAAGGCAAACAAGGCGAAAGAGAAATGTCGATGGACTTCCCAATGAAACGCGTCCCCTGCGAGCCAAAAGGCTAGCGAGGCGGGCGCTGTACATATGCGTGGGTTGCACCTCCCGGAACCAAGTCATCACTCGTATCTCAGACACTCGATCGGATCAAGCTTTGCCGCTTTGCGGGCTGGAAGCACGCCAAAGACCAGGCCGATGCCGACCGATACACAGAGCGAAGTAATGATCATCCACGGCTCGATAGAGGCGGGCATTGACGGCAGCAACAGCATCAGCAGATTGCTTATCAAAATTGACAGGAAAATGCCGATCAGCCCGCCGAACATCGTCAGGGTCATTGCCTCAAGCAGGAACTGAAAGATGATGGCGCTCTTTGTCGCACCTATCGCCTTTCGGATGCCGATCTCCTTGGTCCTTTCTGTTACAGACACCAGCATGATGTTCATTACACCTATGCCCCCAACAAGCAGGCCAAGACACGATATCGCTATCGCAGCGGCTCCGACGCCGCCGATGATTCCGTCGAACTGGGCAATGAAGGCGTCCGCCGTCTTGATGTCAAAGTCATTCTTTGCCTCGAATTTAACGCCTCGACGCTGACGGAGGATACCTTCGATCTCTTCGACCGCTTCGTTAAGCCGGCCTGTTTTTGCCTGGATCGTCATGAGTAGAAAGTCGCGGAGCGGGGCCACCTTGCGGGACGTTCTGTAGGGCATAAAGACCTTGCGATCTTCTTCGTTCTCGCCGAAAAAGCCGGATTTGCGCTTCTCTAGAACGCCGATTATTTCCCATGTATCGCCGTTCATCCGCACTACCTTTCCGATCGGGGAATCGTCAGGATTTGGAAATAATGCCTCACGGGCATCGACGCCGATCACAATTACATTGCGTCGCTGTTGATTGTCCGCCTCGGTCAGCCATCGGCCTTCTCTCATAGAAAGGCTAAGTATCTTGTCGAGATTGGGGCTCACGCCGTCACATTGGGCCCAACGATAGTTACGGCCCTCGTAGGAAAGGTTGTCATCAAAGCTTGATCCGAAATTGCCGATGCCCGGATTTGAAAGGGCAATATCCTCGATCGCCGTAGATTGAGCCATGATCGCGTCTGCATCGGCATCGGTCAGGGGCTTTCGGTTGCGTTCGTCACGATTCGACTGGCCGCCACCCATTGAGAGATGGAAAGCATAAATGTTATTCGTGCCGTATTCCTCGACGATGGAAACGATAGACTGCCTCATACCGGTTAGGATCGATGCGACTACGACGGCGGTGATGATCCCGACAACGATGCCAAGGATCGTAAGGCCGCTGCGGAACTTGTGCGACATGATCGAGTCGATCGCCATCCGAAGCACTTCGACGGGTAATGATGTCCTGAGCGTCATATTACTTTGAATGCGGAAAAACTGGCCCGCATCTCTCCTATGTCTTGGTCAATGCAACGATCGGGTCGAGCTTCGCCGCTTTCCATGCCGGATAAAGGCCGGCGAGCACGCCAATAATGCTCGAAACAGCCACTGAAAGAACTACATAACCGGCCGTAATGGTCATCGTCATTTCGAGCAGAGCTCCTACGATCTGGGTCGCTCCAACGGCGAGAACCAGCCCGAGAATTCCACCGACAATGCAAAGCAATGCCGATTCGATAAGGAACTGCAGCAGGATCTGTTTGCGTGTGGCACCAAGAGCTTTTCTCAATCCGACCTCGAAGGTCCTTTCCGTTACGGAAACGAGCATGATGTTCATTACCACAATGCCGCCAACGACCAGGATGATCATTGTGATCGGAATGACAACTCCCGCGATCGCCCCGGTGATCTGGTCCATTTGAGTGTTGAACTCATCTACATTCACGAGTCCGAAAGTATCCTCTTCGCTCCCGATCAGCTGGCGTCGATTCCTCAGCAACATCCGGGCTTCTTCGATCGAATCCTTAAAGGTCTCTTTGTCGTATCCCTTGCCATGAACCTGAATGCCACCTGTTCGGGTAAACATCTGCGCGGCGAGAGTTATCGGAATGTATATATGACGATCCTGAGAATCGCCAAAGAATGCTCCCCGTTTGTCCTCGACGCCGATGATCGTCAGCGGCACGCCCCGGACCTTTATTTGCTGGCCGACCGCTGAGCCCGTCGGGAAGAATTTTTCCTTCACGTCGTTCCCGATCACGGCTACGTTAGTAAGTCTGGTCGATTCGTCGTCGGTCATGAAACGCCCGTCAACGATCGTCTTGTCCTCGATATCAGCCATGTTGGCAGTAACACCGATGACGCGTACGGACGGCATTTCCAGGCCGCCCTGAGTTATCGTAGTGCCGCCGTTGATCTGAGCTCCCACCTCATCGCACAAGCGACAATTCTCCTTGATGTACTCGTATTCTATCCAGGTAACGTCCTTGTTTCGCCGGTTCTTCCGTTCATATTCCTCATCCGACATTCGGCCCATCGACGCCATGCGGGTGATCATAAAGTGGTTTGAACCAAGGATCTTTGACGCCTTATCAACCACGTATGTCTTCAGGCCCGCGATCGACGCACCGACAACAACTACGGCCGCGACGCCGATAATGATGCCGATCAGCGTAAGGAATGCTCGCAATTTGTGCTCGAGTATCGACTTGAGGGCGATCCAAAAGGCGTCGAAATAAAATGAATAGATCTGTCGCATAACGATCCGTGTGACCTGTGGTCAATGGCCGGCCTGAAATCCTAAAGGTTTGCCAAACGAAGCTGACGCTCGAAATGGAACAAAGATGCAAACGTATGCGTTGCCGAATTTGTTCGCAAAAAATGAACCTTTTGGAGAATTCAATATATAGTGCCCAACATTCGGAAGATCGGGTTGGCAAACTCACTTTCCATGTTCAATGTTCAATTGTTTTCGCAGTAAACCTTCAAATTTGCTCAGGTTTTCTGCATTTCTGCGACATATTACGAAAAGTTGAGCAGAAAAGTTGCAAGAATCGCCGGCTGTATAAGAGATGCAACGCCATCGTGTGAAGGCGATAGCTTCCCTGATTGCGTTCGGTGTCGTGTCGCGTGCTATACTTGCCCTTTGTTTTATTAAGATCTGAGTTAGAGAGGAACCAAGAATTGGCGGCTTTAGTCGATAGGAATACACGCCTGATCGTTCAGGGGATCACCGGCAAAGAAGGCACATTTCACATGCTGCAGATGCGCGATTACGGCACGAACGTGGTTGGCGGCGTGACGCCCGGTAAGGGCGGAACCACCCATGAAGGCGTGCCTGTGTTTAATACGGTCGCCGACGCGGTCAAAGAAACGGGCGCTAACGCATCAGTGATATACGTTCCGCCCGCGTTTGCAGCGGACGCTATCATGGAAGCGGCTGATGCGGGAATCCCGCTTGTCGTCGCGATCACAGAGGGAATTCCGGTAGCGGACATGGTCAAGGCGAAAGAATATCTTAGTGACCGCAACACTCGTGTCATTGGGCCGAATTGTCCCGGCATCATTTCGCCGGGCAAATGCAAGATCGGCATCATGCCCGGGCATATCCATAAGGAAGGTCGCATTGGCGTCGTCTCCCGTTCCGGGACGCTGACCTACGAAGCCGTAGGACAGCTCACCGCTCTCGGACTCGGCCAGTCGACGGCGATCGGTATCGGCGGCGATCCGATCATTGGGACGAATCACACCGATGCTCTGCGCCTATTCCAGGCGGACGACGAGACGGACGCGATCGTGATGATCGGCGAGATCGGCGGCACCGCCGAGGAAGACGC
>CAZJFB010000043.1:0-28728 GCA_964545145.1 uncultured Chloracidobacterium sp.
GATTTCCTGACCTAAACCTAACCCTCAGAAACTTAAGCGTTATCGAACGGCGTCGAAACCGGTCGTCGAAAGTCACGCCGCGATACGATCTGGCCCGAGCCGTTCGTGATCACTCGAGGGCTTCCGAGAGTATCGGTCGCAGTGTAATTTATTGTGGGAGAAGCGGGAGGAGTTGCGGTCGAGTATTCGGCGACCGTTCGGCCTATCGCATCGTACACGAATATCGTCGTCTCGCCTGTGGAGGGGACAACCTTTTTGACTCTTCTTCCGTCGCCGTCATAGAAATACTCATTCGTATATCCGTTCACGACGGCGGTTTTTTGTTTGTTTTCGGCGTCGTAGGTGAACGTCCTTCCTGTGCCGTCATTGAAATTGAGTGTATTTCCCGCCGAGTCGTAAGAATGCGCCGTGATCCGGTTTCCGCTGAACGAGAAGTTCGTCACACCCAGCCCCGAAGTGGTGTTCCGATTGCCGAATCTGTCGTATCCAAAGACCTGTGTCCACGTCTGAGAACCATTACTCAATTTCGTATGAAAATAGTCCGATTCCGTCATCCGGGACATACCAGACAAATGTCTCCGTCGCGGCTCGCGTTTCGAACTTGCTTAGAACTTCAACACGAACTTCGCGCCACCTCGCTCTAGCTTGAATGTCTGACTTAACGATTTCAGCATCGACGTTTCGTCCGTAACTCTCTCGAACTTGACTCAAGAGGCGTGCGAGCGCAGTCTTGTCCTTGTTTCTTAGAGCCTCAGGATGGGCCATCGAAGCAATCTGGTCAAATTTCCCATCGTTATATAAACGATGAAATTCAACTATCGAGCTATCGGCCCGCAGTTTGTCGCGGTCAAAAGTAATCGGGGAAAGGCGCACACAAGCACCGATACAGATCGCGATAGAGATAAGAGTTAGTGCCCGGTATTGCATGTTCGCCCACGCGGCGGTCGTCTGGCTAGTTTTCATTCCACGAACACGATAAATAGAATTTTCGAGATCCGTCAAGATTCTTCCAACCGTCACAACTAACATCTACAAGGAAGCCTGGAGCCCCGTACGTCGAATAAGTATCAGGATTGAAGAAAAACGGGCGATCCACTCGTGATGACCAGTGCACGAAACCTCCCCTATCGCCGAACGAATTACGAAAAAAGGCATCAATAGTTAGGCAATCATGCGGAGTCGAATATTTCTTCGTAACTACTCCTAGTTGGCTCTTCGACATCACTCGGGTTACCATATGCCTGCTCTCCGGAGGAAGCAAAAATGAATCACACAGTTTCTCTGCCACTTCCGTGCGGGGATCGACCGGTACCATCCCGGATACAAAACGCTCCCCATTTGAAAATTCGCAGGCAGACAGCAGGATTACCAAGGTGGCGAAAATGGCTAATTGGAAGTTCACTTGTCGCATAATGCACAAATCCTACCATTGGAATGGACCTCTAAATAAACGAATTTTCGTGTTGTTGGACGGCCCGCCACCGATCCCGAGCCCGGGTGTGCTTATCCCACCCTTAATGAACAATTGTCCACCACTCGCCTTGCCGAAAGAGCCGGTTATTTTTCCTGCGGTTGCATTGATCGCTGCGGACTGATTTTCAAAAGCTCCGTCCCTTTCACTTCTCCTCATTCGTCCGGCAGTTAGGAACTTGGTACCTGTTAGACTTGCGGAAAACATAGTCGTCAGGCCAGCACCGTTATTCACCCTTTCAATCGCCGAAAACGGCGCCGTCCCAATAAACTGGCCCGTATCCCAGCCATAATACATAGTTCCATCCCGCGTATATGTTCCACCAACTTCGATGTCGGCGAAGCCAATGTTGACTGAGATACCATCGGCGAGTATATCCTGACCGGCAATCTTCTCAGTCAATTGTATCGCTCGCAAAGCAATCTCTGTCTGATCGGCATTTTGCGACAAAGTCGGAAGTTTGGTATTTCAATTTGGCGCGGGATATGCCACGATGCCTCAACGAGTCGGTAAAAGGCACTCGTACGCCCGGTTGAGACCGGTTTTGCAATGGCCATTCCATGGTCGTATCGTGGTCATGCCGTGGTCATATCGCGGCCATCGCCATTTTTGCCCCGAATGAGATGGATAAATTGGAAAGCTCGCTAAAGTATGTGGATGTAACACTTACGGGCATTTTGTCGTTTGAAGGGTCTAAATTGCCTTGCGGGGAAAAACGAAAATTGTGGGACAAGATCAAAAGAGATCCGAGGGCCAAGATCAGCGAGTCGCGGTTGCGACGGGAGCAAGGGCAAACGTATTCAAGTTTGCTAACATCATAGAAACGCACATTTTGATTGCTATTTTGCGGACGAACAGATGACCAAGCTTATTAGAAACGGATCGTGGATCCTTGGTATTGCCTTACTTTTGACGCTGCCGGCGGCGGCGCAGCAGATCAAGCGTACGCCGTTTGACGTGACGAATTATGTGATCGACGCGGCCCTGAGCCCGGCCGAACGCAAGCTCACGGCGACGGTCGATGTTACGTTCACCTCGCTCGAGGATACACGAGCGGTCGCCTTCGAGCTGAACGGGTCGCTTAAGATCGACTCGATCATTCGGACCGACCGTCCTGCATCGGCCGCAGCTACTACGACCGCGCCCACGGCGTCGCCGCGGACCTCGCCCAGGCCGGTCGCCACACCGACACCGGCGAGCCTGATCACGTTTGTCCAGGACCAGACAAATAGCAGCGACATCGGGCCCCATGTGCGGGTCGACATGGGCGAGAACATCGCCAAGGGAACCGCCGTTACGCTGCGGTTCAAGTATAGTGGCGTGCTCGACGGACCGTCGGGCGGCCCATTGCTCAATAAGAGGCTTGCATTTGTCGGCGACCAGAACGGCTACCTTATGTACGCGGCCAGATGGTTCCCCTTCCACGACTACGCGGCCGATCTTGCGACCTCGGATATTTCGATCACCTTGCCCGCAGGTTTTCAACTGGTCGGTTACAGCGACTCGCCGGTTTCGGCGGTCGGCGGCAAGACACGCTTCATCCAGGCGGCGCCTGCCTTGCCGGGCAACTTTGCTTACGGAAAGTATCTGCCGAGGACGCTTCGTGTGGGCGATCAGGAATTGCAGTTCTTCGCCAAACCCGGCAGCGATGCCCTCATTTCGTCGTACGGCGAGATACTCGGAAAGGCGCTCGACAACTACACCAAGCGATTCGGCCCGGCGGCATATGGCAACAAGCTCGCGGTCGTCCAAATCGATGACGAGAGCCTCGAGTTTTACTCGGGCCGCGGAATACTCTTCATTGCGAGCAGACCCTTCGAAGAGAATCGCGACATCATGAGCGACCGGTTGCAGCGAGAGGCGGCTTTCCAGTGGTGGGGCCAGACGGTCGGGCTGAGATCCTTTGACGATGCGTGGCTGTCTCAGGGACTCGCGGAATACAGCGCGTTCAGCCTTCGCGAGAGCACGCTCGACGGAGCAAAGCTCGACGGCATCCGCCGTGAATTGCTCGAAAAGTCGCTTACATTTGAGCAGACCGCCTCGGTCCTGCGAGCACCCGCGAACCTCGACGATCAAAGTATCGGTTATCAGTACATCATGTACGCAAAAGGAGCGTTTGTTTATAAGCTGCTCCGCGACACTCTGGGATCGCAGAAGTTTGACCAGTTGCTGAGAACTTATCTTCAGGAATTTCGCGGAAAGAATGCCTCGATCGACGATTTTGAAAAGCTGACCACCCGCATCGCCGGTCAGAACATGCGCTACTTCTTCGCTCGGTGGGTCGAGAGCACGGGCGTGCCTGAATTCTCTAGCGATTACCTGATAATCCGCACGAGGGGCGGGAAGTTTATCGCCCGCGGCACCGTCAAGCAGAATTACGACAATCTTCGTTTGCCCGTCGAGGTCCAGTTGCGATCGGAGGGTGAGCAAGGTATCAAGACCGAGACGCTGCAGATGGACGACGCGAGTGCGGACTTTAGCATCGAGTCGACCGGAAAACCGATCGCCGTTATCATCGACCCGGGCTACAAGCTGCTTCGCATTTCGCCCGATCTTCGCGTCTCATCGATCGCGAGACGCGGCATTGAGCAATTTAAGGAAGGGAATTATGTCGAGGCCCAGCAGCAGTTTGAGGCTGCATTAAAGCTTGACAGATCGAATTCCTGGATCTATTACCACCTCGGCCTGTTATTCCTCGAGCAGCGTAACTTTGATCTTGCTATCGACAACTTCAAGGCCACGCTCGGCGGCAACCTGAATCCGCCATGGCTCTCCGTTTGGGCCAATATCAAGATGGGCAATGCCTATGACGCCAAGGGCGACCGCACACGCGCGGTTGCCGCGTACAAGCGGGCTGAGGCATTGGGCGACAACTACGACAACGCTCAGGAATCGGTCAAGAAGTATCAGGCAACACCCTACGATCCAAAGGAAAGCAAGGCGACCGCGACACGATAGTGCTACGTTAGTACACAAGAAAAGAGGCTCACGGTGAGCCTCTTTTATTTTCCCCTCGATCGAGTCTCGCGTTAGAAATTGAATCTGAACGCAAACTGTATCTGCCGGTTGGACCCGAGCCCAACGGTCCTACCGACCGTCGAGCGAAGGAGGCCGAACGTCGAACCCGCGGCCCCTTGAGTAAATGCCTGGCCGGGCTGAACAACATTTGACGTCGTCGCAGAGTAAACCGACGTTGCTGCGTTAAAGCTGAGGTTTGGCAAGGCGTTATTTAGCGTCGTGGAAGGATTCGCAAAGTTGGTCTGATTAAATATGTTGAAGAACTCCGTGCGGAACTCAACGTTCATCGTTTCATTAAAGCGAAACCGCTTTGCGAGGATCATATCGACCTGACGGAACGACGGGCCGGAGAGCTCATTACGAGGGAAATCGCCCCACATGCCGGGACCCGGTGTCGCAAACGCTGCAGGATTGATGAAGTTGCGATCGTTACCGAGATACGGGTTGACTCCCGCGATAAGGTTAGGCCGTCTCACGTTTCGAGAATTACCGCCGCCCGGAGTATTCACAACGGCAACAAATCCGGTCGGTAGTGCCGGAAACCCGGTGCCAAAACTCGGAAGGTTCGCAACAAAGCCGTTGGCAAACGTGCCGCCCGCTCCGTTGGGGCAACCGGCCGCCTGTTGGCACTGAACGACGATGTCCGGACGGACCACAAGCACCTCGACGGGAACGCCGCTGCGTGCATTTATGATGCCGCCAAGCTCCCAGCCGCCAAGGACCATGTTACCGGCCTTGCCAAAGTCGAACCGCTTGCCCGCACCTATCGGAAGTTCATAGAGCGCGCTCAGATTAAAGGTATGCCGGATGTCGAAGTTGTTTCGCCCGCGATCGGCCTCGAAATTGTCGAGCTGAGCAGATGTTCGAGCCTCATTCGAGCCGGCCGTGTTGCCCTCGCTCTTACCGAATGTGTATTGAAGATTCATCGTCAGGCCGGTACGGAAGCTTCGCTGCAGCGACATCTGGAGTGCATTGTATCTGTCGTCACCACCCGACGTTTTGTAGTCCACCTCCGCGAATGGATTGGAGACGGTCGCTCCGCTAACTATGCTGAACTGACGAACCGTAGTAACGCCTGTGACCTGGCCGGCGGCGTTTGTCCTATTGACCACACCCACACCGGTTGGAATATTCGAACCGTTAAGGATAGTCGTCGATCCCTGCAGGATCTGATTGGCAACGCTTCTAAGGAAGAGGTTACGGCCCTGGCTGCCGACATAAGCGATAGTCGATGTGAGATCGTACGGAAGCTGCTGCTGCCACGAGAAGCTATATTGCAAGATCCGCTCAGGGATCTTGTAGTTGCTCGAGTAAGCACGCGGTTGATACGAGCGATTTGATGGGTTGTTGGTAAAGTTTGCGACGATACCCGGAATATTCGCTGGAAACGCCAGCAATGTGCCGCTCGTTATGGTCGAGCTCACACGATCGCTCTCGATCGGCTGTATCTGGTCCTCAGTCTGTCCCGGGCCGTAGTAAAGACCGATGCCGCCGCGAAACACTGTCTTGCCGCCCGAGAAGAATCCGGTCCCGTTTTGGTCAGGCGACCACGTCAACGCGACCCTCGGGCCAAAGTTCGATGAAGAAGACTTAAAGGCGGCCTCATTTGACGGCCTGATCGTACCGCTCTTAATGTCGAAAAGCACCTGAAGGTTTCGGTCCTCACGAAGCGGCGCATAGTATTCGTAGCGGAGTCCGTAGCTGAGGGTCAGGCCCGGCCTGATCTTCCACTCGTCCTGAGCGTAGCCGATATAGTATTCCTGTTTTGCGAGACGCTCGCCGGTGGCGCCAATGTTGAACGGGCTGGCCGCACTCACGTCACCCAGATACTGGACCGACGTTGGCGTGTTTGCCAGAAATGCGGCGAGATTTGAAAAGGTGTAGGTGGTTCCGCCTAGCCGGTCGGTGTACATACGGATAAGGCGAAGCTCGCCGCCGAACTTAAAGTTGTGGTTACCCTTGATCCAGCTCAGATTGTCTATGAACCCAAGAGAATATGGCGTATACGGCTGGCCGCGGCCGTTGGTCGCACTGTTTGCACGTACAAGCCCGCCCGGGATCGAGATACCTGAGGACGTGCCCTGACCCGCAATACCCGTGTTTGCGACGCTGCCAGAGATATTAAGAGTAATTGCAGAGAAATCGAGGCCGCCTACGGTTGGGGCCGATCCGTTAACGCGAGTCCGAGCACCGTTGTATCCGAGCTTGAATTCGTTGACTAGCGTGCCGTCGTCATTCAGGATGGACTGATAGCCCGCAACACCGTTCTGTGGAACGGCCTCGATCGTGACGACGCGGCCGGAAACCCCTTCCGGAGCGATATCGGTGCCCTCGTCTCTAAAGAACCGGATGTATAGTTTGTTCCTTTGGTTGACCTGATAGTCGAATCGAGCGGCGTACGCCTTTTCGTCGGTCCTTTCGAGGTCCTGCAATTGGAGGATATCAAAGCCCGATACTGCCGATCCGCCCGGGACAACGACCGCCTTAGGGGAGCGAAAAGCTGCAATGTACGGCTGGATCAATGGATTTACAGGAGTGCTCGTTCCCGGGATCAACGCGCCGGGGGTCGCGAGGCTCAGACTCGGTGCCGCCTCGACAAAGTTGAGCCCAAAACGGCCTCGGTACCTCTCGTAACTTCCAAAAAAGAAGAGTTTGTTTTTGATGATGGGACCGCCGATCGAACCTCCGAATTGGTCGAGCTGCAGCTTGCTCTTTGAAATACCTGGTGTCGAGTTCTCAAAGAAATTCTTTGCATCAAGCGAGTCGCGCCGAAGGTACTCGAATACCGAACCGTGAAATTCGTTGCCACCCGATTTGGTCACAACGCTGATCTGGCCGCCGGTACCGGTGCCGTATTCTGCCGGAAAGTTGTTCGAATCGACGCGAAATTCCTGCACGTTCTCAAGACTTGACTGCAGCCTGAACGGCGACGGTATCTCGCCATTGAGATTTCCCGGGCTCGAGTCGATGATCGCCGTACCCTCGACACCGTCGTAACGGATGACGTTCTGATTGTTCGCGCGTCCTGAAAATCTGATATCGGAAAAGGTTCCAGATCCGCTGTTGACCCCGCCGGGAGCCTGAAGGTATAGCTGAGAGAGTTGTCTGCCGTTTACCGGAAGTCCCTCGACCTCACGAGCATTCACATTGGCGCTCATACTTGCAGACGATGTGTTGACGATCGCATCTTCGCCGGAAACAACATCAACCTGAACGGCCAAACCCTTTGCCTGTAAGGCAAGGTCAATGTTCACCTGCTGACCAACCAGTAGTTCAACTGACTTTTTGGTGGCAGTCTCAAAATTATTGGCAGAGGCGGTGATCGTGTACCTAGTCGCTTTCAAAGCGACCACAATAAAGTGACCGTCATCCTTTGCTGTGACCGTTCGGACCTCGCCGGTGGTCTCATTTGTGATGGTGACGGTCGCGCCGGGAATGACCGCACCGTTCTTGTCGGTTACCGTGCCTGCGATCCTGCCATCGGCCTGGCCAAACACACTCGACGCGGCGAGGACGACGGTCGTGATTACTAATAATAATGACTGTGAAAATAGTCTGTGTTTCATCTCTACTCCTAAAAGGACCTTGGATCGAAATGGGCCGGCCGTCTGAACGCCGCCGCCCAAGATCTATGTGGTCTCGATATCCGTTAGATTTCCTTGATGCAAGGAGTAGGTTATTGAGCGGATGTTATCTGCAAGTGAATTGCGAGTTAAATGAGTGTTAATTCTATGAGAGTTGCACAGGCCCGCGCGTAAGCAAGGGCGAAATACAACTGTTGAATGTATCGCCCTTACTTACGTGCGGGCTTCTGCAACTCGGAGCGGAGCTGCATCCAGATCTCGTTGTATTTCCACTCGGGCGGCGGATTCTCCTCGCCGTGGTGGTCGGGTTTTAGGATGAGGTCGCCGGTCGCGAGGAGGATGCGTCGGGCCTCAGGATTTTGCTCGAGCTTGGCACGCATAGCGGCGAGGATGAGACGGAAATGCTCACCGGGCGTCGCGGAACGATAGGGAAATCGCTTGCCGCCAAACGTACACCAGTCGATGCCGAGCTTCTTCATATTCTCCTCGGCGAGCGTGCCTGCGGCCTTTGCCTCGAAGGCTGTCATCTGTGCGACCTGTTCGCGGGTGTATTTCCACGTCACACGTTTGTCCTTCGCCCGCTCATCCCCCGGCCCTTCCGGATAAAGCATCATCTGCCAAAACCCCTCGACCGATGCGTACCGCTTCCCTTCAAGATCGAACGGCGTAGCTGCAAAGTTCGACAAAATGCCAAGCTCATTGCGTTTTGAGAGTATGACCTCGCCGGATTTCGCCTCTTGCGGAAGAATTTCCCAAACGGGTTTGTTGGGGTCATAGATCGGCGCGAACCAGACGGTGGGGTATTGCCGCGTGATGGCTTGTGCGGATAAGACATATGGGACGCATAAGACCCATACGACCGTAAGTAGAAAGCCGGGAAGGCGAGGCTTCATATGATCGTCGTCACGATCTCTCGAATGCTGCGTTGGAGTTCTCTATCGTCGGTGATCGGCGAACATATAGCGACTTCAGCGGCGGCTATGGGCGAGATGCCTTTGGCGATCATTTGGGCGGCGTAGATGAGCAGGCGAGTCGAGACGCCTTCCTCGAGGCCGTGGCCGCGAAGGTTGCGGACCTTCTGACCGATCTTAACCAGGTCAGCAGCGGTCGACTCATCGATTCCGCCTTCTTTTGCAACGATCTGTGTCTCGGCATCGGCGTCAGGATAATCAAATTCCATCGCGACAAAGCGCTGGCGGGTCGATTGCTTCAGATCCTTGATTATTGACTGGTAGCCGGGATTGTACGATACGACGAGCATGAACTCGGGCGGAGCGTCGAGCACCGTACCGCGTTTCTCGATCGGAAGGCGGCGGCGGTCGTCGGTCAGCGGGTGAATGATGACGACCGTGTCCTTGCGTGCCTCGACGACCTCGTCGAGATAGCAGATCGCACCGGCACGTACGGCGGCCGTGAGCGGCCCGTCATGCCAGACCGTTTCTTCGCCCTCAAGCAAAAAACGGCCGACGAGATCAGTCGAAGAAAGGTCTTCATGACAGGCGACAGTGATTAGCGGGCGGTTGAGCTTGTGCGCCATGTACTCGACAAAGCGCGTCTTGCCGCAGCCCGTCGGCCCCTTGAGCATCGCCGGCAACTTCGCAGCGTATGCTGCTTCAAACAGCTCGACCTCGTTGCCGACCGGGAGATAATACGGCTCCTCTTTGACCTTGTACTTTTCGACAGCTAGTTCCATCTGCATTATTGTATAACAGAAGAACCCACCCGCTCACGCAGGCGGTTCTGACTTATGCTTGAGATCATCCAAGCCAAAACCGACGAACAGATAGCTGCTGCGCGCGAGCTATTCCGCGAATACGAGGCGTGGTTCGGACTCGACCTTTGCTTTCAGGGCTTCGAGGCTGAGCTTGCGGCACTGCCCGGAAAATATGCGATGCCCGAAGGGCGTCTTTTACTTGCGTACTCGGACAAAGATCTCGCGGGGTGTATCGCTTTGAGAAAGCTTGAGGACGACATCTGCGAGATGAAGCGTCTCTTCGTCCGCGTCGCCTATCGCGGTGCCGGAATTGGCGTATCGCTTATTGAGAAGGTCATCGCCGACGCTCGGGCTATCGGCTACGCAAAAATGCGGCTCGACACATACCCGCCCAAAATGGGCAAAGCCGTGAGCCTTTATGAAGCCCACGGCTTTACTGCCATTTCACCATACTATGACAACCCCCACAGCGACATCCTGTTCATGGAGCTATCTCTCTAGGTATATTGTCCTCCGCCGAATCCATATGCTGTCGGCGGCGGCGGCGATGTATTGAACTGGCGGTCAAGCCATGGAAAAACCTGCCGATAGACAAAGGCATTTGTCACAAAAATGAGCGGTATCGAAAACAGGAACACTCCGAGGCAGATCATAAGAAGCCCGAGCAACGAGATCAGCATTTGAAGCAGCATGAGGACGATCATTCCGCCAAGATTATTCATCGCGGCGCGCGCGCTCAATTTAATAGCGTCTATTGCGTTTAGGTCGTATTCGATCACTAGCGGTACTGCAAAAAAGAAGACCGCCCACCATACCACAGATATCACTACAAAAATGAGGCCGATCACGACAGCAAATACCATGATCCCACTCGCAATGGCAAGATCGTTGTTACCTGACTGAAAGAACTGAAAGTCGCCGTCTCTGTTGCCCAGACCCAATTCAGCAAAGCGAACTCCGTATTGGACAAATTGTGCGATGATCCCGGGTATCGACTGGATAAGTCCGATGATCATGAGTGGGACGAATTTCTCAAAGCCCTTGAACATCATTCCAAACTCGACTGGCTCGCCCCGCATGTCCCGAAGTGCTACATAATAGACTCCGCCCATTACCGGGCCCATGATAAAGACATTCAGACATGGGATGCAGCCGGTCAGTATGATCGCGATCAACCCGATCCCGAGATACATGCCGTAGTTGCGCTTCAGCATTTCCCAGGCATTGCTTACACACTCGCCGGCACTGATGGCACTTGGTATGAATTGAATATTGGTCATGGTAGTAGTTTGGTCGATGATATCCCATCGGCAACGCTTGTCAAATAGAAAACCGCCCGGAACCTGAGAAAGGCCCGGGCGGTAACCGTTGTTGATCAATTCTATCTCGGCTTACGCGGCATTTTGTCATCCATCATCGCGGTCTGGTAAACAAACATCGCGAGGATGATGGACATCTGCTTCATGTCATCCGCCTGAATGCGGTCAAACACATCCATATTCGAGTGGTGCGTGCGAGTGTCATACTCGACGGCGTCCTGAATGAACTGGAAGCCCGGAAGCCCGATCCCGTCGAACGAAAGATGGTCCGTGCCGCCCGTATTTGAAAGCGTCAGCGTATTAGCCGCCATATTCATAGTGCTGTTGGCGTCATACCACTTGGGGTCTTTGAACGCCTCGAGCCACCGGCGAAATATCGGACGAACTCCCTCATTGCCTTGCATGTAGACTCCGCGGATCTTGCCCGTACCATTATCAATGTTGTAATAGGCTGAGAGCTTGTCATACTCAGGCAGTTTTGTGAGCGCCAACGGAGCAGCGTTCTGGCCACCGCCACCGCCGCCAAACTGAGGCGTGGTACCATCGCCAAGATAGCCAAAGTGCTGGCGTACATAAGCACGCGAACCAAGCAGTCCCTGTTCCTCACCAGACCATAAGCCGATCCTGATCGTGCGGCGCGGCTTCAGACCGAGCGTTTGTATGATGCGGACGGCCTCCATCATCACGGCACAACCGGCACCGTTGTCAGTCGCACCGGTACCGCCGTGCCACGAATCCAAATGGCCACCGAGCATCACGATCTCGTCAGCCTTGTCAGTACCCGGGATCTCAGCGATCGTATTGTAGCTATTCGGGTCATTATCCTGAAACTCGACATTGATGTCGATCGTCATGGTGACCTTTTCACCTGCGTCGACCATTCTGGCAACGCGATTGAAATGTTCAACAGCCGCACTGACCTGAACCGATACATTCGCACCCTTTGTACGGACATTAGGAGCAGGCGTACCAGCCGGTGGCGGGGTCGAGGGCGGGATCACCGTGGCTCCCTGAACAAATATGGTTCCGCCGTCGCCGCGTGCCGAGTCTACCAAGATCGCTGCACCTTCTTCCTGCAGGAACCGAAGGCGACGCGCGTTAAACTGGGCCTGCTGCTGAAAGTTCCCTTGCGGGCCGCCTGCGGGTCCGCCTGCCGGCCGTCTAACAGATGCCGGATCGGGAGCATCCGCCATCGCGAGCAATTCGCTGTCAGTAAAACGCTTGCCGGGAGCTTCCATCCAAGCACGGACATCACGCACCGGGCCGATCAGCACGATCTTGCCCTTCAGCTTGCCCTTGTACTGTTCAAGTTCGGCCTCATTCAGTGCATTGAATCGCACAACCTCAGCTGTATAAGCAGTACTATGGTGGACGGGTGCGGCCTCAACCGGCTTCTTTTTCGCTTTAGGATCGACCGGTGGTGGAGGGGGGATCAGCGTATCGGTACCCGGCGACCATGCCTTTGGGTAAGAGATAAAAGGAAACGCCGTGGGCCCGTCGACCATCGCGGTGTACTTCTTGAGTGTCCAGCCTCTTCCGAAAGGCCCCCACGACTCGAGGTGTGCATTCTGCAGTCCCCAGCTTGCGAGCGTATCCCGTGTCCAATCATTGGCGCGTTTCATTCCGGGACTGCCGGTTAACCTTGGGCCTATCACATCGGACATATAGCTCAAGGTTTTCATCACCTGAGAGTTCTTTGTTCCTTCTTCTTTGATCTTGTCAAAAACGTCCTTTGGCACCTCATAGATCTTTGGTGCCCCTTGGCCGAGAGCGAAGGTCGGCAATAGAAAAGCGTAAATGACCAATACGCCTACAATTCTGCGTCGTAGCATGGCTGATTCTCTCCTGAAAAAATAGATGGATCTTGTTACAAAGATTTATCTACTTATAGCACAAGACGGAGAGAAGTTAAGCCAATAAAATGTAAAGATTTGTCAGATGGTCGACCAGGTGAGCGTAAAGGCGGGCGGGACATTCTTTAAGACAAGCGGGCTCCGGCGTGATTTGCCGTATCGATTCTTGAGATATTCGCGAAGCTTGATGGCAGGCGGCAGGAAATATCCGTGAGCGTATTGAAAGATGCGTAACTCGCACCCTTCGTCCATGAACTTGGTGATCTCTGTCAGAACCGCCTCACTGACCTCTTTCGGAAGCGATACGAACGGCAAACAACATACGACATAACGCACCTTGCCGAGACCTAGTTCCTGATGGATCGAATAAGCATCCGCGGCATTGCCCTGGATGATATTCATGTCGGGGTACTTCTTATTAAGCGTTTTTACGAGGTCGCCATCAAGTTCGAGGCCCAGATAAGAATCGCGGCTCGGTATGGCATCGCGTAGAAATTTTGTTATAGCACCTGTGCCGACCCCAAGCTCAAGGACGATATTGTGATCGTCCGGGTAAATACCCTGCAGCATCTCTGCCGCTAGCTCGGGTGAACTGGGCGCGATCGCTCCGACCTTTAACGGGTTCTTGATAAATGCCTGTAGGAATTGGAGGTTCTCGTTCATCGACACTCGTCACGCCGGAATCGAATCTTCCGCCTTTCTATCGGACGCTATGTTCGTGTTATCGACTGCCATTTTATAATCACAGTCCTCATTTTGGCAATACCTCAGCATCAGCGGCCCGACACGGACCCGCGCGCCGGGGCCCTTTTTGCCGTCGGCCGGGTCTTCTTTGCGAAAGCATTCGGGACGACGTCTTCGATCAATGACTTCACTTGTTCGAGGGTCATCGTGGCTGCTTCTTCAGAGGTGACGCGTGTACCGTCGGCTTTTTTCGGTATGTAAATGATCTTCTTGCCGAACTTGACGACAGGGCCCCAACGGGCATTTTCGACCGATATTTTCTCATCTTCCCAACGTTGGATATAACGGTTCGCCTCTTTGCTGAGCTTGGCTTCGATGAGTCCGTTCATTTCGTCCTGGGTCAACTGGTCGAGATCATAGCGGCGCGGCACGTTGATAAACATCCCATCCCACTTGATGAACGGACCGAAACGTCCGGATCCTTTTGTGATCGGCTTGCCCTGATATTCACCAACCGGGGCATCGGCCACTAGTTTGGCATTGATGAAACTGATCGCCTTTTCCTTATCCACTGTGGCGAGGTCAGTTCCACGGGGAATAGAGATGAAGTCATCGCCCCATTTCACATACGGCCCGAAGCGCCCGACATTGACCGAAAGCTCCTTGCCCTCATAGGTGCCCATCGTGTCCTGCAGCTTGAAAAGCGTCAGAGCCTCTTCAAAGGTTATCGTCTCGATGCTCTGGCCGGCAGGAACCTTGGCAAACCGCGGCTTTTCCTCTTCATTCACGCTGCCGATCTGAATGATCGGGCCGTAACGGGCCATCCTCGCAACCACAGGTTTTCCGGTTTCGGGGTCGATGCCGAGTTGGCGTTCCGCCTTGACGCGTTCGGCCCTTTCGATCGTATTGTCAACATCCTGCTTGAATGGCCCGTAAAAATCGTCGAGCATCTTGTTCCACTCAAGCTTTCCTTCAGCAACCTCATCGAACTCTTCCTCGATCTTGGCGGTAAACCCGTAGTCCATGATGTCGTCGAAGTGCTCTTTCAGAAAATCCGTTACTACCAGGCCGAGATCCGTAGGGAACAGTTTCGCCTTTTCCGCACCGGTGATCTCCGAGTCCTGCCGTTTGCTGATCTGGTTGTCTTTTAGGACCAATATGCGAAATGCTCGCGGCGTACCTTCCTTGTCCCGCTTTTCGACGTAGCCGCGTTTCAGGATGGTCGAGATCGTCGGTGCGTAAGTTGACGGACGGCCGATACCTAGTTCCTCGAGTTTCTTGACCAGTGACGCCTCGGTATATCTCGGCTGCGGACGGCTGAAGCGTTCCGTCGCCCTAAGTTCGACGAGCGGAAGCATCTGCCCCACCGTCATCGGCGGCAACAGGCCTTCAGACGACTCTTCTTGGTCCTCCTCGTCTTTGTCCTCGCGGTAGACCTTCAGAAAACCGTCGAACTTCAACACCTCGCCTGAGGCGGTCAGCTCTTCCTTATTGGTCGAGATCTCGATCTTGACCGTTGTTTTTTCCAATTCCGCCTCGGCCATCTGAGACGCCATCGTCCGCTTCCAGATCAATTCGTAGAGGCGCTGCAATTCCGGATCAGTTATGGTCGTCTTGCTCGCGTATGTAGGGCGAATAGCCTCGTGTGCCTCTTGCGCGGATTCGTTCTTATTTTTGAATTTACGTTCCTGATGATATCTATCGCCGTAAAGCTCGCTGATGGTTTTCCTGATGTCGGCCTGGGCGGTCTCGCTCAAACTGACGCTGTCCGTTCGCATGTACGTGATATGGCCATTCTCATACAGCTTTTGTGCGATCTGCATCGTGCGGCCGACGCCGTAGCCGAGTTTTCGAGAGGCCTCCTGCTGAAGAGTCGAGGTAGTAAATGGCGGGGCTGGCGAGCGCTTGCCGGGCTTAACGCGAATATCGGTGACCTTATATTTGGCACCGGTGCATCCGTTGAGGAAAGTTTCAGCGTCCTGCGCGCTGTTCTGTTTCCTGCCTTCTGCCTTGAAGGTGACCTCTTTTCCCGTTATGTCGTCGGCTGAAAAGAGCCCTTCTATCTTGAAATGGCTTTCCTGCTCGAAGGCGTTGATCTCGCGTTCGCGATCGGCGATCAGGCGAACCGCGACACTCTGCACACGTCCGGCACTCAGGTTCTTGTTGCTGGTGCTGATCTTTCGCCACAGGACAGGGCTCAACTCAAAACCGACGATGCGGTCCAGCACGCGTCGGGCCTGCTGAGCCATCACGAGATTCATATTCACCGTTCGGGGCTTCTTGACTGCCGCCTCTATCGCGGGCTTTGTGATCTCGTGAAAAACGATCCGTTTGGTAGACCTCGGATCAAGGCCCAGAACCTCGCACAGATGCCAGCTAATGGCCTCGCCCTCGCGGTCTTCGTCAGTTGCGAGCCATACTTCGTCGGACCTTTTTGCCAAAGACTTCAGTTCGCTTACAACCTTTTTCTTTTCATCAGGGACGATGTAACGGGGCTCGAAATCGTTCTCGATGTCGATACCCATCGCGGCCTTTTCCAGATCGCGGATGTGGCCATAGCAGCTATTGACCTGAAAATCACTCCCGAGGATCTTTTCGATGGTCTTTGCTTTTGCCGGGCTCTCAACGATCAGAAGGTTCTTTGACATACTTTGAAAAAAATACGTCAGCACCGATATTCGTGCTGACGTATTAGACTTCTAACACCTCGCTCTCGCTTCTGTCAATGCGGCGAATTGACCGAGGTGGTTTTTTCAACCACGCGTCTGAGCGTATCGACCTAAATCCGACGGGCGTAGTTCTTGCCGGGCAGGACGCGGATCAGATCGCGGATGTCGAGGCTCACTAGTGCGTTGTTAAGCTCGCCGAATGAAAGCCCGCTGGTCTCAAGCAATATATCAATGTGCGTCGCATCGTCAGCAGTGAGTATCTCCCAGACCTTGCGCTCGTTTTCATTCATATCGGCCGGAAACAGCTCAGGTTGGCGATTCGCCGTTTCCGGAGGCACATCTAATTTCGGAGGCAAGATGGCCGCCGATATCTCGCTTGGCAACTCAGCAACTACGTCCTGCCACTGCTGGACCAGCTTGGCACCGGTCTTAATAAGGTAATTCGTACCAAAGGAATTGCCTGAGGTAATGTTGCCCGGAACGGCCATGACCTCGCGGTTCTGTTCGCTGGCCAGCCTAGCAGTTATCAAAGAACCGCTCCGCTCGGACGCCTCGACGATCAGAACGCCGTAGCTAAGGCCACTGATGATGCGGTTGCGGTATGGAAAATTGTCCTTCAACGGAGGCGTTCCCAAAGGGAATTGGGATACAAGACAACCGCCATTCGCAAGGATCTCGCGAACGAGGCCGGTATTCTCTCGCGGATATACTGAATCGATCCCGGTGCCGATCACCGCGATCGTGCGTCCCTTGCCAGCCATCGCGCCCTTGTGGGCAGCCGCATCGATACCTCGTGCAAGCCCGGAAACAATAGTAATTCCGCGAGACGCCAGATCGCGAGCGAGCATCTCTGACGCATTCTCGCCATATGTCGAGCATTGTCGCGAACCGACGACGCCGACGCTCGGCTGATCGAAACACGATTGCCAATCGCCTTTAACATAAAGCACCGGCGGCGGATCGTCTATCTCGCGGAGCAACGCCGGATAGCTGCCGTCGTCGAGTATTAGAATGTCGCCGCCAAGCTGCTTTACGCGCTCAAGCTCACCTGACGCGCGATCGTGAAACTCATTTTTGATGATACTGTCGATCGTCTCGGGCTTGAGCCGCAAAGATTCGAGCTCAGGGCGCCGCGCATGAAACACCGCCTCGGGCGAACCAAACCGCTCGAGCAGCATCGTCGCCGCTCGCGGGCCCACACCGGGAGTCATGTTGAGAGCTATCCAAGAAATCATGTGAAGGGAGTTCTTTTACTTTTCACTATTAACTATTCACTGAACTTGGCGGAGGCGTGTGGGAGTCGAACCCACCTAAGACTGCTCTCGCAGCCTCACAACGGTTTTGAAGACCGCGCCCATCACCGGACAAGCCGCGCCTCCGAATCTAACAACTATACGGTTCAACAGATACGATGCTAGCGCCCTGACATTCGAAGGCTGCATGCATCCCATAAATCCCTTCAAATTTAACTCTTAAACCCAAACCACAAGGTTCAATATACAGGCCTTGCAAAACATTTTGACGATTGAAATCATTTATCTCTAGATTCGTAATATCTGAAAAACAGAAATTTACCAGTACGTGGTTCTTTAGAACATACTTACCCTTCTCGTCGATCTCCGAGGTCATCTCAAATGCGTGAACAATCGCTTCGAACGAAGGGCCCAACTCGTTACCTCGATCAATAGTCACCCTCAGAACCTCTGAATCATGGAAAGTAGGAAACTGACCAAAAATGTCGGTCAATAATTCTACATTCCGAATTTCGATGATCGAGGCATTCATTAACTTAACAAGAGTGTGACCAGCGTTGCTCGGTTCGCGATATCGCTCACCAAAATATGCTCACTTAATGTATGAGCACCCGCACCGGCAATGCCGAGGCCGTCAAGAATAGGTATTCCCATCGCGGCAATAAAATTGCCGTCCGATGCGCCGCCAACCTGTGTTTCGCCAAGTTCGTAGCCAAAGCTCGCCGCAATGCTGCGGGCCTTTTCGTACAGCTCGATCACCGCATCATTTCGCTCGAGCGGCGGGCGGTTTACGGCGCCAAGCAATTCGAGCGATACGCGCGGGTCGAACGGCTCCAGCGATCGGAGTTCGGTATCGACCCGGGAACCTTCTGCAATGGACGCGAAACGTACGTCGATCTCGCATTGAGCGTGGTCCGGTATCACGTTTGACGTCGTGCCGCCGCGGAACGTGCATACATTTACCGTCGTTCCGACATCGCCTCGGGCAATAGCGTGAATATTCGCGATCTGCCGGGCAAGTTCGGCGACCGCATTGGCGCCTTTTTCGGGTTCCAGGCCCGCGTGGGCAGGAGTGCCGTGAGCACGCAGCACGTACTGGCCTGTTCCTTTCCGGCCCGTCTTGACACGACCCTCTGCCGAGGGCTCGAAGACGAAACACCGCGAGGCATCGGTCGCGACGCTCTCAGCGATCTCGCGTCCCGTGTGGCTGCCGACCTCCTCGTCGCATGAAAGAAAGATCGTTATCGGTTCAGCCGGGGCCGTACCGGTCGCGGCAAAGTAACGCAGTGCTTCGACCATTAGGACGATATTCGCCTTCATGTCAAAGATTCCGCAGCCGTAGAAATAATCGCCGTCGATCCGCGTCGGGTTTTTCAAGTTCGTACCGACGGGATGCACGGTGTCCGTGTGCCCGAGCAGCATCGTGTGCTTGGCGTCACCTCCGAATGTACGAATGATAATGTGTTCGCCGTCATCGACCGCGATGCGCTCGATCGAGAGGTCAACACCGGTTGACCTAAACTGCGATTCGACCCAATTTGCCACCTCGCGGCTTCGTTGAGCGTCGTGAGACGGCGACTCTATATCGACGATCTCACGGATCATGCCGATCATCGCAGCCCGCCGCGAGTTAAAGTAATTTAGAGTCTCCTGTGGGTGCATTAGATCCTAGTTCGGTCCCGTCGCTGATCCCGCCGCGGAACCAAACACCTGATTGAAGAGTTCGCCCATTCGGTAGCCGGCGAGTGCTAGTCTTTCTTCAGCCACCGCATAAGCCTTTTTCTTGTATTTATCTGACGGCATTTGAAACC
The DNA here is from genome assembly GCA_964545145.1 of uncultured Chloracidobacterium sp. GTDB lineage: Bacteria > Acidobacteriota > Blastocatellia > Pyrinomonadales > Pyrinomonadaceae > OLB17. The sequence goes on from CAZJFB010000043.1 coordinate 19,377, forward strand.
GTGAAAGATCAGACGAAAATACGTCGGTTTGAGCTGCGGTGAGGCTCTCTGCGGCCCACTCATCGAATTTTCCCAACGCAAGACGGCCCTGTACCTTCGCGAACGGATACTTCTTCATGAACTTCTCCGCCAATGGGTCGATAAAATCAGATTCGCAATCATTCTTTTTGTTGGGCACATTGCGGATAACGATCGAATCCCAAAACCAGTGAAGATTCTCCTGTTTGTCGCGTGGCGTGCCTTGGGGCGTGAGCAAAAACAGGTTTCCGCCCTGATCGCCTTTTGGTTCGGTGTCGGTAACACGAGCCGATGTGTGAAGCGGTTGGTGAAGGTCGCCGATCAGATGCTCGAGCCAGGCGATCGCGACCGCTTTTTGTGAGTCGTTTACGCGGCCCCTGATCATTGCGTCATACTCACGGAGCTTGGCCAGTGCCTGCCCGCCATCGTCAGGAGCAGGCAAATATTCGATCTTCCCATCCTTTATTTGCCAAAATCTGTCTGAATAATGCCAGTTGGAGTGATGGTAGTTCTTATAACGAGTGGCAAAATTGCGGTCGCGAATGATATCCGCCCATGTTGCCATAAGCATAAAGAACTCTCGCTTTCTGGTTTCCTCGGTACGCGCACCATAAGCCATGTAGAAAGTGGCGATCTGGGAATCCTCAGGGGCAGACATGAGTATCTTATGAACTCGCTCGCGCACGTCAGGAGTCATCCGCTGCCAGGCGATATACGCCGATATCTTGTGCCCAACGTCATCCCAGCCGAATGCGGGAATCGATGCCGTCAGCAGAAAGACACTAAAAACCAGTGTTCGGGCGATCTTTTTGATCATTTCTTAAAACTCCTGAATCTTTTTGGAAGATTTTAACGAAATAAAGGACTAAGAGAAAGTTGATGTTGGATATCAAAAAAATAGTGAACCTTTTTTGAGGGCCAGACATCTTAATGGTGCAAATTCTTCCCGGCACATCGTTCATAGAGACGGAAGCAGCCGCAGGCAATAAAAGCGGGGGATAGAAAATATGCAAAGATTTTTGGAACAATATTTGACATCTGAGCGTGTAATTGATAGAAATGTCGATTCGTCCGGAAAACCGGTTGGCCTTTTAGCTTCGCTTTTCGGATGCTGGCACAAAGATCTGAGCCGGCCGTTTACGACGAAAAATGGTTCTTATCGCGTGTGTACTGACTGTGGAGCACGCAGGATGTTTGATACGAAAAGCTTCAAAACATTGGGGAGATTTTACTACGCCCCATTCGGCGATGCCCGGCCGTAAATTTCTGGGCAATTCATAAATAACCCTCAATTATACCTACCAAATAAACCTACCGGGTGCGGTTCTTCAAAAAGAGCCGCACCCTTTCATTTTGCCGTATTGCCCTGCTCGTAAATAAGATACGCGTCAAACACCCAACCTGATCTTCCGGCGTAGCTAGCCTGACACCAACGCCCCGTGCGGCTCACAGGCCGTGAAACAGGCCCGCAGGCCCCGACCGAAATGACCGCACCGTGAGGTATCTTTAAGATCCTGTCGCCGGCCTGGCTGCTCGGTAGTGTTCTTAGAGCAAGAAAACCGTCGCCGGGGGAATTTACTCTTGCGGACGTCGTCGTATCTGACATCGGAACCTTGTCCGGAATGTCCGTGGCCTTATTTGACGCAGTACGCTCATTTAGCCGCTTCTCGAGGTTCGCGATCTGGTCTCGAAGCTTGTCATTCTCATTCACTGTCGGAGCGGGTGACGGAGTGGGAATATTTCGAGTCCGGTTGGCGCCTAAGCCGCCAAATGATGTGTTGAAGTACATCAATCCCAATACGCCAAGCACAGCTATCGCTCCGACCCCAAGCAAAGCAACGATCAGCATGATCTTCAGCCCCTTGGTCGACGCCGCAACAGACGAACTGTCCGAGCCGGTTTGCGCACCAGCTGGTAAGGTCGGTTGCCAGTTCATCTTCTCGGTCTTTTCGGTAGAGCCCGCAGACCTGACGACAGTTTCCTGCTCCGCCTCATGATCGACTAGTTTGGCACCGTCAGCCAGGCAATAGAGCAGCGTATCATCAGTAAAGGTGCTTCCGCATGCGGGGCATTGCTTCATATTGGCTAGTTATATTCCACTTGCCGCCTCATATCAACCCGATTGCCCGATCGTTTGGCCTTTCGGGCAAATCGTGTTTGAATAAAGGCCGATCAGTGAGGTGAACATTATGGCAGATAGCGGTAACACCAAGCCTGTTTCCAAAGGTATGCTCTGGGTCGGGCGAGTCTTTTCCGGTATAGTCGCGATCATGCTCCTGATGAGCGCATCTTTCAAATTCATACAGCCGGCCGGCTTTGAAGAGGGATTGGCTCACATGGGCTGGGATGTTGGCAAAATGTACTACCTAGGTATTGTAGAGACAGCCTGCGTCTTCATCTATCTTATTCCTCGAACAGCGATACTCGGTGCGATATTGGTCACTGCCTACATGGGCGGTGCGATAGCGACGCATGCTCGGGTCGGCGACGTTTTTGTAGTCCAGATTCTGCTCGGAATGGCGGCGTGGGGCGGACTATATCTCAGGGACGAGCGAATCCGGCGACTCATACCGCTGAACTAAAGAATCCACCAGATACAATTCTCTCATTTTGCCGGTTTCATTTGAGACCGGCATTGTTTATCCTTACCAAACCGGCCAATGAACGAACACACAGAAACCGAACCTGGCGAGCCGCAGCCCGCAGAACCTGTGAAGCCCCGATACGACCGTTCGATCGTCGAAGGGCCGCTCGGTCCCGCCGTTTGGAAGATCGCTTGGCCGGCCGTGCTTACAAACATAGTCAGCGGCGTCCAGGGTTGGGTCGATCAGATCATGGTCGGCAACCTGATCGGTTATCAGGCAAATGCGGCTATCGGCGTCGGCTTCCAGATATTTCTGGTCGTTATCGTTTTTGTTTCGTCGATCTTCATCGGAATGAGCGTACTCGTCGCTCGTTTTGCCGGTGCGAACGAACGTGAAAAGGTCGAACGCACCGTCTATCAGGGCTTTCTAACGGCCGCCTTTATGGCGCTCGGCATCCTGGCACCTATTGGCTACTTTGCGGCACCGTATCTGCTCAGATTCGTCACCCACGACCCGGACGTGATGACCGAGGCACTGCCTTTCCTGCGGATAATGTTTACGTGCAGCATGGGCATGCTGATCTATTTCATGCTCAGCGGAGCACTCCGATCAGCGGGCGACGCGCGGACACCGATGGCGCTCGGCGTGGCAATGACGGTGCTGAATCTCGTTCTCAACGTTATTCTGATCCGCGGCCTCGGACCGATCCCGGCGTTCGGCACTGCCGGCTCGGCGATGGGAACGTGCATCGCCTCGGGGCTCGTCGGCATTTATTCGCTTTACAAACTCTATAGCGGCACTTGGGTCGTCTCGTTCCCTAAGAGCGGCTACGCTCCCGACTGGAAGGTAATTCGCCAACTCTTCAAGTTTGGCTTGCCTGCGGGAATTCAGGGCATCGCAATGAACGTCGGCGGCGTGATAATGGCGGCATTTATGGGCTCGCTCGCTCAGGGCAAGGCGACACAAGCCGTTTACGCCGTATGCTACAGCCAGCTCTTTCTGCTCGTTACATGGTCTTCGAATGCTCTGATGGGAGCATCCGCATCGGTCGCCGGACAGAATATGGGAGCAGGAGAACCAGATCGAGCCGTCTCGGCCGTGCGCACCGCGGCGAGCTTCGGCTTGAGCGGTGCGATCGTTGTCGGACTTTTCTTTTTCTTCATCCCGCGTCAGTTGTTGGCGATATTTGGTATGACCGATCCGGCGGTCGTCGAGATCGGCGTAGAATTGCTTCGCGTTCTAAGCGTATCTGGCCTATTTATCTCGATGGCACTCGCCTTCACCGGCGGATTGCAGGGAACCGGCGATACGAAAAGCCCGCTCTACATATCGATCATTTCTCAGGTACTGCTGCCTGTCGGAATTTGCTTTATCATTCAGCAGACCGGCGAACTTCGGCCGATACATATTTGGCTTGCGATCCTCGCAGGGCATTTCACGCGATTCCTGCTGAGCTTCCTGCGTTTCAATCAGCAGCGTTGGCGATCGATCAAGGTCGATATCGAGACCACCAGGGCGTGAAACTCATCTCTCACGTATCTCAAATGCCTTGCCAGTTAGGGTAAAGCTTCCCATCACGACACCTGTCGTCTTTGCATCCGCACTTCCGACAAAGCCGGGCTGTTTTCCGCCGACGCTTACTGCGAAATCGCCAGGTTCGACGATCCTCTTACCGTTGTCGTCGATGAGCGACATCTGGCGGGCGCTGATCGTAAAGTTGACGGTCCGTTTCTCGCCCGGCTTGAGCGTAATGCGGCTTACACCGGCGAGGTTTCTGATCGGCACGGGCACGGACGCCGCCTTGTCGGTCAAATAGAGCTGCACGACCTCGTCGCCGATCATGGCTCCGGTATTCCGCACATCGACGGTAACTCGAACATCCGAGCCGGTCGCGGCCGTCCTGCTGAGCCTCAAGTTGCTGTACGCAAAACTTGTGTAGCTCAATCCGTAGCCAAAAGGATAAAGCGGATCGCCCCTGAAGTACCGGTATGTGCGGCCGTCCATCTTATAGTCGTCAAACGGCGGGATCTGGTCGACAGACTTATAGAATGTCACGGGCAAGCGGCCGCCGGGATCGTGATCGCCAAAGATCACGTCCGCGATCGCTTTGCCGCCAAACTGACCGGGATACCATGCGTACAAGATCGCGGGAATGTTCTCATTTTCCCAATTTATCCCGAGGGCACTGCCGCCCATCAGGACGAGCACGACGGGCTTGCCGAGCGACTGAATTTCCTTGATCAGGTCTTCCTGCGGCTTAGGCAACGCGATATCAGTGCGGTCGCCGCCGCGAAAGCCATCGACACTGACGTCCATCTCTTCGCCCTCGATCGACGGCGAAAGGCCCATTACCATTACAACGGCGTCGGCCTGTTTTGCCTTGGCTACCGCGTCGTCGCGCAGCCTCGCCTGATGGCTCGGCGGTGACCAGACAAGTTTTGCCGACGAATATTGGTTGGCATTTTCCTGGTATTCGATACGAATGTCGTAGCTGCGGCCCGCGGTGAAATCAAATTGCCTGAGCACATTGCGTGTGCGTCGGTTCGTCGTCTCCTCGAGATAGAGCTGGCCGTCGATCCAGATCCTGACAGGTCCGTTGCTCCTCCAGCCAAAGGTGAATTTGCCGGTGTCCGCGGCCTTGAGCCGGCCTGTCCAACGAACAGAGAAATTGTCCTCATTCACCTCTTTGGCGGGACTGACCGAACCCCAATCGAAATCGATCGCGGGGTCTGTCCTTACCAGAGCCGGTTCTCCCTTGAATTCCCGGTTGTTGAAGTACTCAGCCTTTAGCCCGGCAGAAGAACCGTTTGACAGTGCCGATGCCTCGACTGGCTGAAAGATCACCCCGGTCGGGAACATCCCTTCGGAATACAGCACGTTGGTGCGGGGCAGCTTTTTCCTGATGCCCTCAAGAGCGGTGAACCAAACCGACGGCTCACCATTGTAATTGCCGAGCAAAACCTCTTTGTCGTCAGCGTTCGGGCCGATGACGGCAATGGTCTTTAGGTCTTTTTTGAGCGGCAGGGTGTGAGCTTCGTTCTTCAGCAAAACGAGTGACTTGAGCGACGCCTCGAAAGCAAGGGCGTGATTGGCCGGGGTATCATTTGCCGAATATGGGATGCGTGCATATTTGACCATCGCCGGCGGGTCAAACATACCGAGCTTGAATCGCATCCTCATGAGGTTCTTGACCGAATGGTCGATCTCGGATTCAGCGATCAGTCCCTGTTTCACAGCGTTGACAAGCGATCTGTATTCGCCGCCGCACGATAGGTCGGTACCGCCGCGGATGCCAAGGACCGATGCCTTTTCGACGGTGTCGATATATTTATGGCGAATGTAGATATCGTCGATCGCGCCGCAGTCGGAAACGACGTGCCCCTTGAAATTCCACTCCTTAAATAGGATCTCGCTTAGCTTGTCGCTGGCACAGGCGGGCTGGCCGTCGAGGCGATTATAGGCACACATTATGCCCGCAACATTCGCCTCTGTAACAAGCTGCCGAAACGCGGGAAGGTACGTCTCGCGCAGGTCACGCTCGCTCACAACGGCATTGAAGGTGTGGCGTTCCGGCTCAGGGCCGCTATGGACGGCGAAGTGCTTTGCGGTCGCTATCGTCTTGTAGTACTTCGGGTCGTTCCCCTGCATCCCGCGGACAAAGGCAGCACCGAGTTTGCCAGTGAGATACGGGTCCTCGCCCCATGTCTCCTGGCCGCGGCCCCAGCGTGGGTCGCGAAAGATATTGATGTTAGGGCTCCAGAATGTCAGCCCTTTGTAGCGGGAAAAGTCATTGTTCCGCACCGCCTCGTGATGCTTGGCACGTGCCTCGGTAGAGACTACGTCGGCGACATTTTGAATTAGAGTTTCGTCCCAGGTCGCCGCCAGGCCGATCGCCTGCGGAAAGACCGTCGCTATCCCGGCGCGCGCAACGCCATGCAATGCCTCATTCCACCAGCCATATGCGGGAATGCCGAGACGCTCGATCGCGGCTTCGTTATCGGTCATCAGCGAGACCTTTTCCTCAAGCGTCATTCTCGAAACAAGGTCGTCGACCCGTTTGTCGATAGGAAGAGCCGGATCTTTGTATGCAGGCCTTGGAGCCTGGCCAAAGGCGACGAACTGAAACTGCAGCAATACCGACAGCAGGACGACGCAGGAATAGGCTTTGGCACATCGGCGGTTCGGTCTCATGGTGTCGTCGTTTTCCGTTTTGTTACCAGGCTATGCCGTAATCGTCGCCATGCGTGCTCGCTCCGCCCCACATCGACTTATGTACTTGATCAAAGTAAATGGCCGTTATCGGCCCCGAAGTACGCTCTTCGAAGGTCAGCGTGTAACCCATTTTGATCAACTCGTCTCGCACACTTTGCGGTGTCGAGTTAGCCAGCAGTATGCGTCCCGGCCTAATCTCGTGTGCCCCGAACGAACTCCGCATCTGGAAGCTGTTGATATTCGGTGCCTCGGTCGCTCGCTGTACATTGAAACCAAATTCCACGGTATTCAGAAAGAACTGCAAAAGGTTTTGGTCCTGGCTGTCGCCGCCCTGGACCGAAAAGCAAAGGTACGGCTTGCCGTCCTTTAGCGCCATGCTCGGCGTCAACGTCACCCGGGGACGCTTGCCGGGCTCGATCACATTGAACGGCCCGTCGGCAGCATCCAGCACAAAACTCTGAGCCCTCTGGCTCAGGCCGACGCCTGTTCGGCCGGCGATCACCGCGGGGATCCATCCGCCGCTCGGCGTGACCGACACGACCCAGCCCTCCTCATCGGCCGCCTGTACAGAGGTCGTGCCGCCATAGAAATTGTCATCCGGAAATCCTCCGTTCGGATCGCCAAAGGGCGTCGTCAACGCCATCGTTCCCGGAGGTGCCTGGGTCTGGCGGTCGGCCGGTACGATCTTCCAGTTGTCGAGAAGCTGCTTGAATGGATTTACGCTCTTTTGAAACGGATACGGATCGCCGGGCCTGATCGCAGGATCATTACGGTCGGGGTTGATCAGTTTTGCTCGCTCCTTAGCATACTCCTTGGTCAGAAGTCCGGTCGCGGGCTCGGCCGGTGGAAAATACGTGTCGCCGTAATAGAAATCACGGTCGGCGAATGCCAGGCTCATCGCCTGATAGATCGTGTTGATGTACTTCGGGCTGTTGTAGCCCATCGACTTTAGATCAAAATTCTCGAGTATGTTCAGTGCCTGAAGCATCGCCGGGCCCTGAGTCCAGAAGGTAAGCTTATAAACGTCAATGCCCTTGTAATTGGTCCGCTCCGGCTCCTCGATCTTTACCTGCCATTTTGCGAGGTCGGCCTCGGTGATCAGGCCGCCTTCCTCCTGAGTGCCGCGAACGAACTCCTTCGCAATATCTCCTTTATAAAAGCGGTCATAGGCCGCCATGATCGCCTGCTTGCGGGTCTTGCCAGCCTTGAGAGCTGCCTGCTCGGCGTCAACGAGTTTTCTCAACGTTGCCGCAAGGTCGGGCTGACGAAATATCTCGCCCTCGGCGGGCCCCTCGCGGGTTTGCCCAAGGTGCGGCAGCATCACTTCGCGCGAATACTTCCACTGCTTGAGCCACGATTTCTGGCGTTCGATCGCCGACGCCGTGCCGGCGTCCATCGGGTAACCGTCTGCCATCTCGATCGATGGAGCAAGAACGTCCTTGAGGCTCAGCTTGCCGTACTCGGCGAGCATGACCATGATGCCGCCCGGCGTTCCAGGTGTGACCGCGGCAAGCGGGCCGTACTCAGGCGGATAGGCCATCTTTTTTGACTTGTAAAGATCGGCCGTTGCCCCGGTCGGCGCGAAGCCGAGAGCGTTTATGCCTATGACCTTGCCGGTTTTGGGATTGTAGATCAGTGCCTGCGTCTCGCCGCCCCACGACAGCGTATCCCACATGGTCGAGGTCGCGGCGATCATAGCGCATGCCGCGTCAACGGCGTTGCCGCCTTTTTGAAAGATCATCGCCCCGGCCGTCGCAGCGATCGGCTTGCCGGTTACGGCGACCCAGTGCTTTCCGTAAAGAACGGGTTTTTGCGGGCGTTGGCTAAAGACCGTATTTTGCATAAGCACACAAATTCCAAAGATCACAAACGCCGCAAAGCGAATGCGGGCAAGCATGTTGTATCTCATGCCGCCGATTATAGCGCCGTAATGCCGTTTTGGGCTTGTCCCGTGTCCCACCTTTTTCCCACACGGTATTTACTGCATTTTCTTCTACGACGCGGCTTTGAGTTAAAACAGGTGACCACTCGCAGAAACGCCTTGAAAACCCGGCGAGATCGCAAGATGGCTAGTTAGCCGGTAACCCGTAAATTCTTCACTTTTTCACTTTGGCCCTGTTCAATGTTCAATTCGTTCACAGAGTAAACATGCGAATTTACTGAGCATTTTAGCGATTTTGTGTTTTTTACCACAGAGAACACAGAGATCGCTGAGATAAATACAAGAACTTCGAGTTCAAGCTGTTGACCGACTCTGCGGACTTGGCATGCTCTGCGTTTGGATCGCCGCCGTGTTCAATGTTCAATTTGTTCAGTTAGTAAACCCTCAAATTTACTGAGTATTTTCGCGATCTTGCGTTTTTTACATTCAAAACTGTCCGACAATGTCCGTACAAATGGCGGACAGTGTCCGGACAGCTTCGAGCGTTATGTGAGTCGTGTGTCCGGACAAGTGTCGGACAATGTCCGGACAAATGACGGACAATGTCAGGACAGCCCAAAGGCCCAAGCTCGCGACTCGCCACTCTTTTTCGATT
>CAZJFB010000044.1:0-28031 GCA_964545145.1 uncultured Chloracidobacterium sp.
ATATTATCCGCCGTGATCGGCATGCCGTCGTAGTTTAGGACGGAGACGATCTTTGCCGGATCCACTCCTATCTCGATCATCATCAAGCTGCGGAACTGTGCGTCGCGGTTCTGCTCGATCACAAAGAGACGTTCGTGAGAATCGACGAATTCGCGAAAAGACTTGCTGAACGGGAATGCCCGCACGCGCATTGCATCGAGGTGAAGTCCCTCCTCAGCGAGCATATCAAGGGCCTCCATAGCAGAAAATGTCGTGGTGCCAAAGAAGATCACTCCATCTAGTGCGGACCGTGCTTTTCCGGCAGTTAGTTCCGAATCTTGACCCAGCGGTGAGTAAAACTCCGGCTGCGGGACAAGCTCCTTCGCCGTGTCCCATTTTCGGGAGAGTCGGTCCATGTTCCTGCGATATGCGTCACCGTCCTCGGTATAAACGGCGTATTCGTCACGCGACGAGCCCCGTGTTACGAATGCTCCGTGAGTCGCGTGAGTTCCCGGAATGGTCCGGTATGGAATGCCATCGTCATCGACGTCCAGATAACGGCCGTACTTTCCCTTGAATTGCTCCAGCGGGGCCGTCGTCGAATGGTCGCTGTTCGCCTGTCCGTCAAGCTCCGACATTACGACGGACATTTCTTCCCTTGGCTTGCCGTTCGTTTTTGCGGCGCTCTTGCTGACGGCCGACATCAGCGTCCCCGTTCCTATTCGGTCGAGCTCTTCGCTTGTAAGATATTTACCGCGGTCGTATTCGCGTTTGTCGTCCCAAACGAGCGGTTCGGTCACGTGGTCGTTCATGCCAAGGTCGAGGTCGGTCATCACGATCACAGGTGTCTGTAAACGTTCGGTAAGGTCGAACGCGTCAGCTGTCATCTCGAAGCACTCTTTTGGGCTTGCCGGGAACAACAGCGGATGTTTCGTATCGCCGTGCGACGCGTAGGCCGCGAGTAAAATATCCGATTGCTGCGTTCTCGTAGGCATGCCGGTCGAAGGTCCGGTCCGCTGCACGTCGATCAAAACCGTCGGAACCTCAGCAAAATAGCCGAGTCCGAGGAATTCGTTCATCAGCGAGACGCCCGGGCCGCTTGTTGCCGTGAATGCACGAGCGCCGTTCCAGCAGGCTCCCATCACCATTCCGATCGCGGCCAATTCGTCCTCGGCCTGCACGATCGCGTAGTTGTTCTTGCCGGTTTCGGGATCGACCCGATACTTTGAGGCGTATTTGGCAAAAGCGTCGACTACCGATGTCGAAGGCGTGATCGGGTACCACGCCGCTACCGTTGCTCCGCCGTATATCGCGCCCAATGCACACGCCGAATTGCCGCCGTAAAGGATCTTATCGCCGAGCAGATCTCGGCGTTCGACCCGAAGGTTGAACTCGTGATCAAAATTCTCACGGACCCAAGTCTCGCCCATTTTCAGTGCCTTGATGTTGGGTTCGATCAGTTTTTCCTTGCCCTTGAATTGCTCGCCAATGAGCTGCTCGATCACCTCGAATTCGATCTTGAAAAGGCTGACCAGCGCGCCGACGTACACGATATTCTTGAACAGTTGTCTTTGCCGGGCGTCAGAGAATTCCGCATTGCACATCATCATCAGCGGAATGCCGATATGAGTGATGTCTGCACGGTTCATCGTCGGTGGCAGCGGCTTTGACGAGTCGTAAACGAAGTAACCGCCGGGCTTGACGTCGGCGTAGTCCTTCTTCATGGACTGCGGATTGACCGAGAGCATCAGATCGACGCCGTCGCGGCGGCCGAGATAGCCCTTTTCGCTTACGCGAACCTCGTACCACGTCGGAAGGCCCTGAATATTCGACGGAAAGATGTTTTTCGGCGTTACTGGAACGCCCATACGAAACACTGCCTTGGTAAACAGCGCATTTGCCGACGCCGAGCCGGTGCCGTTGACGTTAGCAAATCTGACCACAAAATCGTTAATTTTCATCCCTTGTTCTTTTCATCCCAGAGCATTGGCTCCCATAATTCTACCTTATTTCCGTCCGGGTCCATTATCCAGGCGAACTTGCCGTTCTCGTGCGATTCGGGGCCTTTCAGTATCTCGACTCCGTTTGCATTGAGCTGTTCGAGCATTTCGTCCATGTTATCGATCCTGTAATTGATCATGAATGACGACTCGCTCGGGCTGAACCATTTCGTATCGTGGTCCGCGGCATTCCACACCGTCAGGCCGCCGTCCTTTTGCTCGTCGTCCTTCCAATTGATGATCGCGCCGCCCCACGGCTCGAGCGAGATGCCGAGATTCTTTGCATACCATTCGCCGAGTTCCGAGCCTTTGCCCGCGCTCTTGAAAAATACGCCGCCGATGCCTGTTACTTTTGCCATATTGTTAATTCCCGCGTCTTAATTTACCACCGATGATCGCCATCGGAAGCAGGATAACCGTGAAGCCAATGTGATACCACATTGGAACGAGTGTCCACGACATCACCAGTTTCATTATTCCCATCGCCAGGAGCAATAGACCTAGGATAAACGGAGCGCGATTGTTCTCGCCGGCGATCAACGAGGCCAGATATCCCGCCGCTATCGAAACACCCAAGCCCATAACAATATGGATCAGAAGTGCTGTCGAATCCGGCGTGAACAGCCCGCCATTTTCGATCGCAGTTTGAAACGCGGTTTGATGAGCGCCGAACCAATTTGGTGACACGGCCGAAATGACTTTCTCGACCCCGACCCACAAAACGACCCAACCCAAAAATCCCGCAATTACACCCAAAACGATCCTCAACATAGAGCCCTCCCGTCTATCAAATTGAAAAACGTCCTTAGCGACGCCGAACCTATTCCGGACTTCGCAATATCTTTTCCATCTTTTTGCCTTTCGCCAGTTCGTCGATCAGCTTGTCCATGTACCTGATCTTCTGCATCAACGGGTCTTCGATATCTTCGACGCGGATGCCGCAGACGACGCCTTTGATCAACGATGCGTTCGGGTTGAATTTCGGGGCCTTGTCAAAGAATGTCCTAAGATCGACACGATCCTCGATCACCTTTTCCAGTCCTTTTTGAGTGTAGCCTGTCAGCCAGCGAAGTATCTCGTCAAGCTCCGCCTTTGTACGGCCTTTCGTCTCCGCCTTTTTCACGTAGTGCGGATACACGCTTGCAAAGATAAGTGCATATACTCGTTCGGGTTTCATTGGTTCTTTTATATCAATATTATCCGGAAATGCGCTCGATCATTTCTACGTCGTCAAGATCCTCTTGCAAAGGACTACGGGCCTTGTGCCGGCTTTCATAAATGCCTTAACTCACCTACCTTCCTGCAGCGGTAACTGGCTATTCCGTACCGCGCTTCGCGGCAATTAGCCACGCCCTTTAGGGCGTGGTTAGGTGGTGAATAATGATTGATAGGGCGTTTTAACGTCCTTATCCTGCTGCTTTGGCATCGTCATTATCGACTCGCTCCAGTCGTTCGTGAGTTGTACCGCAACGATGATGTTCTTTCTGATTCTGAATATACTCGACGACCCATTTTAGATCGCGAGTTCCAAACGATACTATCCCGTACCCCCGCTGCCATTCCAACGCCTTAGGCTGAACTTCGTGATTGATGTAATGCGAGCTGCCGCCTTTCAATTTGCCGATCCACTCCGATACAAGAATGTTTGGCTCAAGGCTGACGCCAATATGGACATGTGTCGCTATGCCGCCGATCGCGTGGAGGTATGCTCCGGGAGTCTCTATGATCCTGTGAGTCAGGTAGTGATAGACTCGGTCCTCGATCTTGTTGGTTATCATCGGCAGACTATTTTTTGTGTGCCAGGTGATATGGAAGTTGATCTCGGAATAGACGCTATCTGACATAGTACTTTCGCAATTCGGCGCTGGCAGCGCCAAACTGCGTTTCGCGGCAATTAGCCACGCCGTTTACGGCGTGGTTTCTAAAATTCAATTGATCAAAAGGGCGTTTTAACGTCCTTGTTCTTTCGCGCTGTCGGTAAGGACGTTAAAACGCCCAATGAAAATATTTGCGTCACGTTACCACGTCCTAAAGGACGTGGCTAATTGCCCTTCGGGAGCGGCAAGCCGTTTCGCGAGCGGCTCCGAGGCCTTCGCGGGGCACATTTTGGCCTCTGTGATGCACTTTCAGGGCTTCGTGACCATCACAGCGTCATGGATTATCCAACGACTATCCCGCCACACCAGCGTGACATCGCAGTAATAGGTTTTTGACGGAGCGGCTTTGAAGACGATGTCGAATGTCGCTCGCCATTTCACCGTGTCGTATGCACTGTTGATCAATCGACGACTCATCCGCGACTTCTCTATCTGAGCTGCCGATGTGGCCCAGGGAGCGTACAAAGTTTGATATTGATCTTTCCTAAACATCTTCCCGGTTAAATCGACAAAGCGAAACTCATCGGAAAAATGGTCCGACACACCCTGTTCTGTATTACTTGGAGAATACAGAGACGTAACGAAGATATCTAACACGGCTCGCATTCTCTCGATGCGTTCAACCTTTGGCTTTTCAGCCTCCCATCTTGCTTGGGCACCCTCCCTGTTGGTTACTTCTCTTAGCGACAATATCTTGGACAAAATTATCTGAGCTCTCGCCCAACCATCCAGGCTCCCAAATAGGTATGCGGTGGCTACATCCGACTTTCCCTCAAACGTGATCTCCAATACGTGGTTTTTCTCCGAAGGCAGATTGTCGAAGAATCGATCCCATTTTTTCCAGATCTCTGAGTTGCCCTGAGGGATTGCGAAAAAGTCAGGCCCATTGCAATCAGAGGAATAGAGAAATGTATCAGAACCATCCACTCTTTCGACCGTTGAATAAAACATCAATGCCTTAGAAATCACAGTTTTCCCTTGGTTTGAATCAAATAGTGAACAGTACTTCACAAATTTCTGACTATTCAACCCATATGCGGACGCAGTGACAACCATCACCAAAAAGCACGCGCGAAAAGCAATTGTGATGAATTTCTTCATCAATCTAGGCACATGTGGTCACACCGACTTCATTCAACTGAGTACTAGACCGCACCAATCCCATTCCGTGTGATCTGAACAACGTTGTACTTGATCTCTCCGGCTTTGGTGACGTTGTACCAGAATTTCTGCATGTCCCATGCGGCGGTCGGGCAGCGTTCCGCGCAGAGGCCGCAGTGGAGGCAGACGTCCTCGTCCTTTGCCATGATGCGGCCGGTTTTGAGGCCGTCGGCGACGTAGATATCCTGGGTTGCGTTCAACGCCGGGACCTTAAGCCGCTGGCGAAGATCAGCCTCGTCGCCATCCGTGGTGAACGTGATGCAGCTCGTCGGGCAAATATCGACGCAGGCGTCGCATTCGATGCATTTCGGGGCGTCAAAGACTGTCTGGACATCGCAGTTAAGGCACCGCTCGGCTTCTTTGTAGCCCGCCAGCGGATCGAAGCCGAGCTCGACCTCTTTCTTGCGGTCCTTGAGCGTGATCTCTTTCGGTGCCTGCGGAACGGCATAACGCGGGTCTTTGGCGACTTCGCTGTCGTATGCCCATTCGTGAATGCCCATCTTCTGCGAAATGAGATTTACGTGTGGATGGGGCCGGTTCGTTAGCAGATTCTCGCCTTTGCAGAAAAGGTCGATGGAAACTGCTGCCTGGTGGCCGTGGGCGACCGCGGTGATGACATTCTCGGGCCCGAATGCCGCGTCGCCGCCGAAAAACACTTTCGGGTTTGTTGACTGGAATGTCGTCTTATCGACGACCGGCATCTCCCATTTGTCGAACTCGATACCTACATTACGCTCGATCCATGGGAACGCATTCTCTTGTCCAACGGCGATCAAAACATCGTCCGCAGGGTAGAAAACATCGTCTTCACCCGTGGGAACCAGCGTTCTCTTTCCGTTCTCGTCGTATTTGGCCTCGACCTTTTCAAAGGTCATGCCCGCAAGCTTGCCATTCTCGATAACGAAGCTTTTCGGCACGTGATTATCAATGATCGGGATTCCTTCGTGCTGAGCGTCCTCCTTTTCCCACGGGCTTGCCTTCATCGTCGCGAATGGCGATCGGACGATCACTTTGACGTCCTCGCCGCCAAGGCGTCGTGCCGTACGGCAGCAGTCCATCGCGGTATTTCCGCCGCCGAGGACGATGACGGTCTTGCCGATCGAGTTCGTGTGTTCAAACGCGACGCTGCCGAGCCAGTTAATACCGATGTGAATATTCGCCGCGCCTTCCTGGCGTCCGGGCAAGTCGGGCAGATCGCGGCCACGCGGAGCACCGGTACCGACAAAGACAGCATCGTAATCCTGCCCTAATACGCCCGCCAGCGAATCGACATAGTGCTTAAAGTGGGTGTGGATGCCGAGCCTGAGAATATAATCGACCTCTTCCTCGAGAACGTGTTCGGGCAGCCGGAACGCCGGAATTTGCGACCGCATAAAGCCGCCGCCCTTGAGATTTTCGTCGTACAGATGGATCTCGTATCCGAGCGGTGCGAGATCGCGGGCGACGGTCAGGCTGGCCGGCCCGGCGCCGATCAGAGCGACCTTTTTACCATTCGGTGCAAATGGTCCCGACGGCATATACGGGATCACGTCGTCGCGATTGTCGGCAGCGACGCGTTTCAAGCGGCAGATCGCCACGGGCTGCTCTTCGACTCGGCCGCGGCGACATGCGGGTTCGCACGGCCTGTCGCACGTGCGGCCCAGGATGCCTGGAAACACGTTCGAATCCCAGTTGATCATGTACGCCTCGGTATATTTGCCCTCGGCGATCAGGCGAATATACTCGGGCACCGGCGTATGCGCGGGGCACGCGTACTGGCAATCAACAACCTTGTGGAAATACTCCGGATCTTGTATGTCTGTCGGTTTCAAGTCAGATATTATCCTTTGAAATGTGTGTTTAACGAGCCTTAATCATATGTCACAAGGCCGTGTGGTAGCAAGAGAATTCAGATCGATGTCGTTCAAACCCGCCGCGATCAGAGTGACACAGGACACAGGTTTTAGAGTGGATAGCTGATATACCTATTCAGAGTAAGCGGCGATGAAACGAAAACGTTCAAATCTCGAACAGGCACTGCGAACCAAGGAAGTGATAATAGCGGAGATCTCGCTTATCGCGATCGCGGTACACCTTGTTCTGCGGTTTGGGGTCAGCGGAGCAGATCAATTATTGATCGAAATGCCCCTATTCGTTGGCCTGGCCTGCGGCTTTCCGCTTATCGCAAAGATCGTTCGCAAGATGATCCGACTTGATATCACGTCGGACCTGCTCGCCGGTATCTCGATCGTCACTGCGGTTCTGCTTGGTGAGTACCTCGCCGGAACGATAGTCGTCCTCATGCTTGCGAGCGGTCAAGCCCTCGAAGATTATGCCGTCCGCAAGGCATCTTTCGCTCTGGAGGCGTTGGCAAAACGTCTACCGTCCGTGGCCCATCGAAAGGACGGGAATTCAGTTGTCGATATTTCGCTCGCCGAGGTTTCAGTGGGCGATGAGCTTATCGTTTTTCCTCACGAAACCTGCCCCGCCGACGGTACCGTTCTCGAAGGCCACAGCACGATGAACGAAGCTTACCTCACCGGGGAACCGTACCTGTTGCCTAAGGTTACCGGCTCCGCGGTCCTTTCCGGCGCGATCAACGGCGAAGGTGCCCTGACGATTAAGGTCCAGCTCAGGCCCGAAGATTCCCGTTATGCCAAGATAATGCAGGTAATGCGCGAGTCCGAGGAGCTTCGGCCGACGATTAGGCGGCTTGGAGACCAGATCGGTGCGGTCTACATGCCCGTAACGATCGCCATCTCTATCGCGTCGTGGTATTTTTCCGGCGATGTCGAAAGGTTCTTGAGTGTGCTTGTCGTCGCTACGCCGTGCCCGCTGATCATCGGAATTCCGGTCGCGGTCGTCGGTGCGGTTTCACTTGCCGCAAAGCGAGGGATCATCATCAAAGATCCGTCGGTACTCGAAAAGATCGACACGTGCAGCGTGGCCATCTTTGACAAGACCGGAACGTTGACCTATGGCGAGCCGAAACTGACGGAAATACTGACCGCCGACGGCGTCGGGTCCGATGAGATCTTGTCGGCTGTTGCCAGTCTCGAATGCTATTCCCGTCATCCTCTTTCGTCGGCGATAAAAGAGGCTGCCTCGGAGCGGCGCCTGGCGTTGCACGAAGCAAGTGCGGTGAGCGAGAGTCCCGGAACAGGTTTGTCCGGTGTCATCCGCGATCGTTCGATCAGAGTGACGAGCAGAAAGAAGGCGGTTGCGGATCTCGGCTTCAACGCGGAGTTGTTACCACCGCATAGTGCGGGTCTGGAGTGTATTGTCCTCTTTGACGGCAAATATGCCGCTACATTTCGTTTCCGTGACGAACCACGGGCCGAAGGCCGATCTTTCGTCCGCCACCTTGGCCCAAAACATGGTTTTGGGCGCGTCCTGCTCGTATCAGGCGACCGTGAGACCGAGGTCAGCTACCTTGCCGAGAAGGTTGGAATAACTGAGGTGCATGCCGGACAAAGTCCTGAGCAAAAACTGGAGCTCGTCCGCCATGAGACTCGCCTCGCGAATACCGTATTCATGGGTGACGGGATCAACGATGCCCCGGCCTTGACGGCAGCTACCGTCGGCATTGCGTTCGGCCAGGCCAGCGACGTAACGGCCGAAGCCGCTGGCGCTGTGATCCTGGACAGCACGCTCGAACGCGTGGACGAACTGATGCACATAGGACGGAGGATGCGGGTTGTGGCACTGCAAAGTGCCGTCGGAGGCGTTGCATTAAGTCTGATAGGCATAGGCCTCGCGGCGTTCGGTTACCTTCCTCCGGTCGCGGGAGCCATAACGCAAGAGGTCATAGACGTTCTCGCGGTGCTTAACGCCATTCGTGCCTCGATCACACCGCGCACGCTTTCAGACCAAAACGGGACCGAATGATCCTGGCATTTGGCGGATTACATAATGTTTGATGGCGGGGCGCGGGGATGGGCGTACGATGAGCGACCTGGTCCGTACAAGCCCTTTTTAATTTCGCTAGTGGAAACCTGCATCGTCCCGCTCCCGTAATTGCATCCAAAACACATTGCGGCCTCGAAAAAGAGGTATTGTGGGCAATAATTGGCGAAAACCGTTATACTTTTTGAAATAGATATGCTCGATAATGCGATCTCTATTGTTATGAGAACTGCTTTCATCGGTTCCTTGCTGACGTTCCTGCTTGCCGGATCTGCGTTCGGCCTTGCAGCGCCGGATATTCCGGCCGATACGGATCATTCGGGGATGCTGCCGGTGATCGCGGATGGAACCGATCAGGTACCTGACTTCGACTTTACCGACTTTTCCGGCAAGAAGCGTAAATTCTCCGAGTTCAAGGGCAAGGTCGTGCTGATCGACTTTTGGGCGACGTGGTGCGGGCCGTGCCTTGCGGACATCCCTAAACTCAAAAAGCTGTACGAGAAATACAATTCTGAGGGCTTTGAGATCCTTGCGATGAACGCTGAGACCATCGGCGATGAAGATCCCGACCCGGCATTTGCCAAAGAGGCGGCAAAACGGGCAAGACAGATCGTCACGACCCGCGGTGCCGTTTGGACGCAGGCAGATGCGGCGACCTCACTGCCGGTCGCGGTTAACACGTTCGGAGTCAAGGTTTTACCGACAAAGGTACTTATTGGCCGTGACGGAAAGGTGATCGCGGTCTTGCGTGAAAAAGACGATACCGAAAAGGCCGTCGCTGACGCGATGGCTCAGAAATAGTACAATTTAGCGAATTGACGAGAGCAACCTTCAGGATCATTTCCCTCTCGCTGCTGGCATTGTGCGCGGCAATGCCGGGGCTCGCCCAAAATCCGGTATCTGTAACGATGTCGGTCACGCCTACGAGCGTTCCCGCGGGCGGAAAGGCCACAGCACGCATCTCGGCGTCAATTGACGCTCCATGGAAGATGTACTCGATCACCCAGGGTGCGGGCGGGCCGATCCCTACTCGGATCACATTCGGCGACGGGCCATTCAAGATGGGCGGTGTATCGGGCCCGCGGCCAAAGGTCGCGATGGACCCGAATTTTCAGATGAACACCGAGACCTATACGGGCAGCCCCGCATTCTCGGTCCCATTCACAGTCAACGCCGACGCTCCGGAGGGCGAGCAGACGCTCAATGTCAATTTTCGCTATCAAGTCTGTAACGACACCGTCTGTTTGCCGCCGAAGACGATAAAACTGGCTTCGTCAGTGATGATCGGCCCGGCAAAGGCAGGCGGCACGCCGACGCCGAGTGCGACTCCGACGCCATCACCCAACGGGTCGCCCAGTGCATCCCCGACCGCGTCACCGCTTGCTAACGCGAATGTCGATACAAATGCGACCACGGCTATCGATACGAATTCGAACGCCGCAGGTAATACTGCCTCGAATTCAAATTCTGCGGTCGCGCGTCCGGCCGAGGGAAACATCAACAACCAGCCGATATGGGGCTTTATCTGGCTCGCGATCACATTTGGGGCGTTGTCGCTGCTGACCCCGTGCGTATTTCCGATGATCCCGATCACGGTGTCGTACTTTACAAAGCACCGTTCTGATTCGCGGCTCGGATCGATCCGAGATGCCGGTATTTACGCTCTCGGCATCATTCTTACCTTCACGGCACTGGGCATTTTGCTTGCCGTGCTGTTTGGTGCGGCGGGGATTAATCGCTTTGCGGCTAACCCATATATTAATCTTCTAATTACGGGCATTTTCCTCATGTTTGCGTTTAGCTTGCTCGGTGCATATAATCTCGGCGTCCCGGCAAGCATTTTGACCAAACTGGACGGACTTACCCGCTCAAAAGAGTCCGGCAAGTTCATCGGGCTGCTTTTGATGGGCCTGACATTTTCCCTTACCTCGTTCACGTGCACGGCTCCGCTCGTGGGAACGATCCTCGTCTCAGCAGCACAGGGCGATCTCTTTTATCCGATCGTCGGAATGCTGGCATTTTCGGGCGTTTTCGCCCTGCCGTTCTTTATTTTGGCGCTTGCGCCCAATCTTTTGCATTCGCTGCCGCGTTCGGGAAGCTGGATGAACTCGGTCAAGGTCGTTATGGGCTTCCTTGAGATCGGAGCGGCACTGAAGTTCCTCTCGAATGTAGATCTCGTTTGGGGCTGGGGCATTTTTAACCGAGAGGTCGTGATCGCGGGCTGGATCGGGCTTTCGGTGCTGATCGTGCTGTATTTACTGGGTGTCTATAAGTTCTCGCACGACAGCGACGACAACCGCATCGGCCTGGTTCGAGTGCTGAATGCGTTTATCTTTGCGACGCTTACTTTCTATCTTCTGACCGGGCTTTTCGGAAGTCGACTGGGCGAGATCGAGTCTTTCCTGCCGCCGATGAAGCAGACTGCCGCGACATCGTCCGGCGGACAGACTGCCAATGGAGAATTGCTCTGGATCACCAACGACTATCAGGCCGCACTCAAACAGGCAAAAACCGAGAATAAGCGAATATTCATCGATTATACCGGCTATACCTGCACGAACTGCCGCTGGATGGAGGCGAATATGTTCCCGCTCCCTGCGGTAAAGGCCGAGTTGGAGAAATTCGTCCGGGTGAAGCTATTTACCGACGGCGAGGGCGAGCCGTACGAGGGCTTCCAACGGATGCAGGAACTGCGTTTCGGCACCGTCGCCCTGCCGCTTTACGCCATCGTCAGCCCAAATGATGAGATCATCGCCCGATTTGAAGGTCTCACCCGCAATGAAGGTGAATTTATTGCCTTCCTGCAGAAATAATCCCTGCATCATGAATTTTAGGTCCCTGGTCGTTGCTGATTAAGTTCAGCATCGGCAAAGTCGGAATTTTGCGACATTTTCGGCATATTGATACATATTCGGAAGTTTGGTATTCAATCGGGGCCGCGAATGTGCAATGATCCCCGTCAGTGAGCACGACGGTGGCGAACCGTCGAACTGAAAAGCCAACGGCACTGATCTTTGACAACTAAATAACACCTGTGGCCGGAAGTCCTCGCCGGGAGATGAAACCACAGATGGATGCAGATGGACACAGATACGAATGGCTCAACAGATTTGTATCCATACGTGTTCGTCTGTGGTGAAAACTCTCTTTTTTTCCTTAGACGGTATGATCGCAGTATTCCCTTGGTATGACTGGGTGCATACCCGGGTAAGGAAGATAGAATGCGAGGTGCACATTCGCACGATCAAAATTATGGACGCAGTATTACCTCGTGCATATCAGGGTCATACCGAATAGTCGTTAACAATACAAAATCACGAAAATGCACAGTAAATTCGCATGTTTACTGTGTGAACGAATTGAACGACGAACAGTTGAGAGTGGTGAGTAGAGAGTTGAGAGTCAAGCGAAAGAGCGAAGATGTGGCTGGTGACGGCCAAATGGCTAACTCGGTGATGTCAACGATCTCTGTGACTCTGTGGCGAAGCCCTTTTGATCAGCGTTATCTGCGGTCAGGACTTACTAGCAGCCAGGACGACGGACGTGGAAAATGCAGCAAATGTCCTGTGGGAAAAACGCGGGACGCGGGACAAGCCTGTTGTATTCCGTAAATATCTTCCCTTTTTCCGGCGAACGGATTATCATGATTCGGGCGGCTTTCTCGCCCGGTTCTTGCTAGAGATCTCATGCAAATATTCCTCGCGACCTCATTTGAGGCCATTACAGGCTTGCCCGAAGCGTTCGCTTACGGGTTTATTTTCGTGATCGGAGCGGCGATCGGCAGTTTTTTGAATGTCGTTATCTACCGCGTCCCCAACGAATTATCGGTCGTAAGGCCGAATTCGGCATGCCCGAACTGCAAAAGCCCGATCAAGCCGTACGACAATATTCCTGTACTGAGTTGGCTGATACTCGGCGGCAAATGTCGTAACTGCAAGGAACCGATCGCCTGGCGATATCCTGCGGTCGAACTGCTAACGGCACTCGTATTTTTGGCGGTTTACTGGCAGATCGGCTTTACGCCTTACTTGCCCGTGGCCCTGGCGTTCTCGGCGGCGATGCTCTCGCTGGTGTTCATCGACGCAGAGCACATGATCCTGCCGAATGTGATCACATATCCGATGTTTGTGATCGCATTGATAATACGTTTCGCCTTTCCTTTGGCGTTTGACGGTAATTACTTTGCGGACACGACTTACGGCCCGATCGCGTGGCTCGCGGGTTGGCCCGCATGGTCCGTCAGCCTGGCCGGAGCGGTATTCGGAGCACTGATCGGCGGCGGGTCGCTGTGGCTGGTCGGTGCGATCTGGAAAGCTCTTCGCGGCGTCGACGCAATGGGCCTCGGGGACGTTAAGCTGCTGCTCGGCATCGGAGCACTGCTTGGCTGGCGGTTGACGATATTGACGATATTTCTCGGAGCCTTTACCGGTGCGGTAGCAGGCATTCTGGTGGTCGCGAGGTCAAAGGACAAGGACCTTCAGGCACAGATACCTTTCGGCATATTTCTCGGCATAGGGTCGTTTGTCGCTTTGTTGTTCGGCGAGAGGCTGATCGCGTGGTACCTAAGTTTTATGAGCTGACCGCGGCCCTCGAGCACTCATTCGAGCAATAATAGAATCCCGAGCGCTTCTCGATCGCCTTATTCTGCGGCACCCAGACACCGCACGACGCACAATTGACGAGATGCACGCTTCCCTTTTCCGCGCGAAGCGAATTGCCGCCCATGGCCGCGTCCTTTGCCTCTTTAAGCATCTTTGCAAGCCCGATCATTCCGGCGATCTGCTTGCGATAACGGACGGCCGTTAACGCGAGCAGAACGAAAATGACCAGCAGGATAAAGAAGAACTCTCTCATCTACTTCACGCCTGTCTTTGCGGCGTTGATCTGGGATGTGAGATCGGCGATCGCCGGATTTGACGGATTGATCTCCTTCATCTTTGCGACGACCTTCTCCGCCTCAGCGATCTTCATCTGCCTGAGGTAAACATTCGCCAGGAATTGCATCGACCGGTCATGACGCGGATTGGCTTTGCCGACCGCTTCGAGTTCGGCGGCTGCCTTTGCGTAATCCGGTGGTTCCTGGACAAAGTACGAGATGCCCATATCCGTGCGGACGTCAGCATCGTCAGGTTTGATGGCCAGAGCCTTTGTGTAGACCTCGCGGGCCTTAACAAACCCCGAGATCTCGCGCTTTGCAAATCCGACGTCGAAATGAGCATGTCCCAGCGAGACGAGCACGTCGTAATCCTTCGGATCGAGCGTGTTGGCACGTGTCAGGATACGTTCGGCTTCGACCAGGACCTCAGCGTCCTGTTTCATCGCGCCGTAACGGTAGAGCCCGATGCCGAGATTCTTCTGAAAGCCAAAATTATCGGCATTCTTGTCAGCCTCGTCGATCTTGGCCTTGATCTCCTCAGGCGAGAGCGTCTGGTCCGACCCCGACTGAGCTCCGGCAGTATTTGCCGCAGGAGACGTTGCCTGAGACCGAAGGTTGGTCATCTCTGAGCGGTTGATCGTATTTGCGACGAGAAAGCCGGCAATAAATCCGCCGAGAGCAGCGGTAATAACAAAAAGAAGCGTGTTTTTGTCCATCACTAACGATGTTAACAGAGAGCGGAGAAGCAAAAAAGCGTCGCCGGATATCAGTCCGGCGACGCCTCATAAGAAACGGTCAAGATGTTATTTCTTTTTACCCTCGGGAGCAATATACGGCAGGTCTTCGGCCCGGCGGCGGATCGGCGGATCGGTCGCGCGGCGGCGCGGGATCGCATTGCTGTTCCGGCGATCTACACTGCCGGCAGGCAGGCCTTTGCCGTGCACCGCTTCGACCAGAATTCGCGTGATCTCCTGCGAGAGCGTCCGATGCTCGAGTGCGGCACGTCGCCTGAGCGACTCTTTGAGCTCATTAGGAACATACGCACCGATGAATACACCTTTACGGTTTGCCATAAAAAGAACCTTCTCCTTAGTCGAAATGTAAGATGACCGAACCCTCAGAAAACCATTGCAAAATGAAGCGCGTCTATAAGCCGAATCCTGTATCCGCCAATGGCGGCGGTGATCATTCATCTAGGCCGACAGTTACTTGCCGGCTCGAGCGGCCTACCCGAAAACGCCGTCCGATCGCTCGGACACTGGACGGGCCGTCCATCGCGTTCTCCTATTTGGCCTTGCACCACGAGGAGTTTACCTGGCCATCGAGTGTCGCCACCGATGCCGGTGAGCTCTTACCTCACCGTTTCACCCTTGACCCTTGCGGGCAGGTCTATTCTCTGTTGCACTTGTCGTCATCCTCTCATCAAGGATGCCCGGACGTTATCCGGCTCGCTGCCCTTTGGTGTTCGGACTTTCCTCTTCTGCCGATGGCAAAAGCGATCACCCGACGCGCTTCATTGCAAGGCAGGTTGAGTATAGCAAAGAATGTTGAACATTCAAATGATTTGTTACAAACAACCTAATTACGGACCTCGACGACATCGCCCGGAGCCAGGAAAGGGTCGATCGTCTTGCCGCTTCGAATGGCCTTCAGGTCATATTCCGTTGCTATGAGAGTACCCTTTTCATTCGCCCGCTTGATAGATGCACGTTTTGCTCCGTCACCTCCTCCTGCAGCCGCGATGGCCTTTGAGAGAGTGATGGGCTGCGGCAATTCCTTCTTTCCGGGCGAGGCTACCGCCCCGTTAAGGATGAAATGCTCGACCACGGGCGATTTCACGACCGGACCGGCAAGGAACTCTATCGAATCTCCGGGAAATACGAGTATCAAGTCGGTCCGCGGATCAGTGAGATCGTATGTATCGACCGCGGTGGTGCCAGCCCGTGTGATTGCTACGCGTTTAGCATCATTGCTCACCTCCGCCTCTGCCCGAAGCGTAAAGAGCGGCATCGCCTCTCGCCTCAGGCTCTTTTCGCCGGTGTTGTCGGCGAGGCCGGATACCTCAACCGTGTGGCTCCGATATTCGATGACTTTCACGTCCACCTGCGGATTGGCAAAGATCTTGACGGCTCCCCGAAGTATTGACGCTACTTCCTCGGCGGTCTTGCGGCGAACTGAAACCGCCGATCCCGCAAGAGCGAAATCGATCGTCCCGTCTTCGCGAACGACGTATTTGCCGGTCCCATGCGGCGAATTCTTGAGATTTATGAGTAAGACATCCCCAACACCGATAAGGTACGTTTCAGTTGGCGGCCTGGCCGGAACTGCCGGGGCAACATACGGCTCTTCTTTCTTCACGACAGCGTCCGCCGGTTTGGGCAAGCTTGCATCTGTTTCTTTGACGACGAAAGAGACTCGCTCGACCTCGGGCGGCTTGGGCTGGAGGTACCCGTCGTTTGACCGGTCGATTCGAGCTGACTGCACAGCGGTCCTGCCGGATGGGCTCGGCGAATACGGATTGTTTTTGCCTGGAGCAGGTGCCGCTTGGCCCGGACAGACGGCGCAAAAGCCGGCCGTTACCAAGGCTGCGGACAAGACTAAATTGAGATGTGGCACTTTCATCTTACCTCCGCTCGATCGGCGGGCATGCCGATATCAGCGCTTAATGAAACGGCGAAAACGAGCTGGATTCTATTTTTTAGGAGGTTTAGAGAACCGGTGACTCAAGCAGACCGGGCGGGAAAAGATGTTTCCATTCGCGGGAATAGTGGTCTCGAAGGAAAGCTTCTATGGACGAGGAGGTGAGAAGATCGGCAACTTCGGCTGCGATCGAGCGACAGTCTTCGTAAGAGATGCCCGAGATCAGTTTTCGGACCGGCTTGACCGAACTGACCATCATACTCAACTCACGTACACCGAGCCCGATCAGCAAAGGAACGTAAAATGGCGAGCCAGCCATTTCTCCGCAGGCCGTCAACGGCTTGTTCGCGGCAGCCGCGGCGGACGTAACTTGTCCGATGGCACGGATCACGGCGGGATGCAGGGTTTGGTACCACTCGGAAACCTTTTCGTTGTCCCGGTCGACTGCAAGCAGGTATTGAACCAGGTCATTAGTGCCGAGGCATAGGAAATCGGCATGGTGGGCAAACAGGTCCGCCAGCATAACGGCGGCCGGCACCTCGATCATAACGCCAACGGAAGGTGTGGAAACTGTGATCCCAGCGGAAATGAACCCTTCCATTTCGGCAGCCACGATCTGTTTAGCCCGAATGAGCTCTTCGACCCCGGACACGAATGGCAGGACGATCTTTATATTGCCGACAGAGTTGGCACGAATTATGGCCCGCACCTGAGTGCGGAAAATGCTTTCGTCGGCAAGTGCGAGCCGGATGGACCGAAGCCCGAGGGCCGGATTTGATTCCGGCGACGAAGACGTTTGGACGAGTTCATCACAGCCGATGTCGAAGGTGCGAATGCTGACCGGCTGGCCGGCGGCGGCGTCCGCGATCGTTCTGTACGCCGCTTCCTGTTCAGATTCGGACGGGATCGGGCCGCCGGAGCGGATAAGTAACTCGGAACGGTAAAGGCCGATACCTCGAACGCCGGTTCGAGCTGCAGCAAGATACTGATCAATGGAGTCGAGGTTGACGTATACACCGATGTCAACGCCGTCCGTGGTGACGGTTCGATCTGCAGGAGGTACGTCGGTGTGATTGTGGTTGCCCTCGGCATCGGTAACCGTCCGCGAAGTTTGACCGGATAACGACGTAGCAAGACTGACATCTCCGCAGTTACCGTCGACTACGATGCGGTCACCCGTACTGATCGACAGTTCCGCAAGACGAATGCCTGACACCATCGGAATACCGAGTTCTCGAGCTACGATCGCAGAGTGTGACGTCCAGCCGCCACGTTCGGTTACGATCGCCGCCGGCTTTGCGGCGGAGTATTCCATAACGGATGACGGCCGGATCTCGCGAGCAATTAACACAGACCCGATCGCGGGCAATACAGATTTGCCCGTGCGGTCGAGCGCGGCCGTTAGTCTCTCGGCTACGTCAATTATGTCAACGCTTCTGTCGGTCGCGACAGTAGTCTCGTTTATATATGAGTCAGAGATCCTTGCGATAGCAAGTTCGGCGTTGAGCTTTTCAGAACGGACGATCGCCTCAGCCTTATCGGCAATGGACTCGAGAATAAGGCTATGTGAATCGAGGATGTCAGAGGAGCTTTCAGTTGTATCCGAAAGCAGTGCGTATGAATCACGAGCGGCGGCGGCCGCGGCTCGGAGCCTATCAACCTCTTCCGAGATCTGATTTGAGTCGAGCGAGCGAAGGCGTGGCTGCCGGGCTAATTCATCGAGGAAAACGGCGTTCCCGATACCAACGCCCCGCGAGACTGCGATCCCTTTCGATCGTACCGGGGACACTGCGGGATTCAGGTTCTGAGAACTATCGACCACGAAACTCCTTTGATCGCTTAACCTATGGGACTAACTGCCAAAACTGAAGCCGCTGCCGCCTCCGCCTTGAGCTGGGAAGAACGGCTTGAGCAGGCCTGCAAAGGCCGCAAGGTTACGTGTCTGAATTAGGATCTCGCCGGGCCCGCTGAATTCCGCGACCATGCCTTCTCCGCTGAGCATCGAGCGGAGGTAACCGCTTTTGGCGGCCTTTCGCAGGTTGTACTGCATGTGGCCTTCCCAAGCGACAAGGTGGCCGGTATCAACGACGTAGCTTTCGCCGGGACGAAGAGTTCGGCGGTGTATTGCCCCGAACGAAGAAACCAGGAGCAGTCCACTTCCGCTCACCTCAAGGACGAAAAGGCCTTCACCGCCAAAGAAGGATTTTGCACCGCCAAACTTTGTATCTACTTGAAGAGATGTGTCGCCGGCGAGGTAAGAGCTCGACTGCACCATGAACTTCTGATTGTTCATTTCGATACCGGCGACATCGCCCGGAGCTCCGGGTGCGAAAGTCACTTCTCCAGGGCCGCCCTTTGCGGTAAATGTCGAAACGAACGCCGATTCGCCGCCGACTGCCCTTTTCAAGGCTCCGAATACGCCGCCCTTCATCTCGGAATGGAGATCGACATTCGAGGACATCGATACCATCGCCCCGGCCTCAGCAGCTATTGTCTGTTCGGCCTGAAGATTAATGACTGCGAGTGCGAAAGCTCCCTGATGTTTGATCTCCCACGTGTAGCCGCGGCCCTGGCCTCGCCCATCAGTATCAAAATGGAATGCGCCGGATGCCTGCGATGGAGGTGGTGCAACCGCAGGTGGCGGGGGCATGGGCTCTGCAGTTGCCAGAGTAAAGCCGCACGAGCCGCAGAACTTGGCTCCTTCCATAAGCTGGACCGTACATTTGGGACAGTTCATAGAGTTATTCCCCTTGATCTTTCGATGATCGCTGCGGCTGCAGAGTCGGCATCCGAGGCAAATTCGAGAAAGCTAATGTCAGACTCGCTAACTACCAGATAGGTTCGCCATGCATCCACAACAGGTTTCCAGCAATCGCCAACCAACACAAGTGGACGCCTTCCCAATACGCCTGTTGTCAGTTTGTTCCAGACGAGCGAGATCTCCGTGACCGTACCCATGCCGCCCCGTAGAGCTACAAATCCGACGGACCGGGTGATCAGATTCTGCAGCCGATCGTAAAAATGGTCGGTAGCAACCTTTTCAGTGAGAAAACGGTTCGGTTCGTGCTTGAACTGATTCATGACGATCCCGAGCACTCGGCCGCCCTTCTCACGGGCACCTCGAGACGCGGCTTCCATGACTCCGAGATAGCCGCCGGTACAAATGGTAAACCCGGCCTCAGCGAGTCGGCCTCCGAGCTTGCGGGCTTCAAGGTACTCCGGAGAATCTTCGGCACATTTCGCGCCGCCAAATATCGTTACGATTTTTTCACTATTGGATTCGGACACAGCGGTATTTCGACAACAAAGAGCAGTTTATAGCGTCGGTAGCCCCGTTGACAAATCTGAGCTATTTCTGAGCCGCCTCTTCGGGTGTGAGATTTCCAGCCGCATGAATTGCCTTTGTTGTATTGGTAACGATCAATATGATCATCCCAAGTACAAAGAAAACGATCAAAGCAAGGATCGCTTGCCTGTATGAGCCTGTCGTTCCGACGACCACAGCGAACACAAGATTACCAATCCATGAGGTACCTTTTTCCGAGATCTCGTACAGGCCAAAAAATGCCGATTCACGCGATTTCGGGATCATTTGGGAGAATAGCGAGCGAGAAAGGGCCTGCGTGCTGCCAAGTACGAGCCCGATAAAGACCGCCATGACCTGAGCCTGAAACGCCGACTGCAAGAATCCGTATGCAAATACGACAATTCCCGACCAGATCGCAAGACAGAGGATAATTGTTCGTTTCGCACCGATTATTCTCGAAATACGTTCAAATATCAGGGCTCCGATAAGAGCTGAGACCTGGGCGATGACGAAAATACCCAGAAGAAATGTCGGGTCACTCTCAAGTCCTTTCGAGACAAATAGTTCCTGCGACAGGAAGATCGACGAATTGAGTATTACCGTCTGGATGCCATCGTTGTACAGCAGATATCCGCAAAGGAAAATAAGGGTGTATTTCAAGCCGGCGAGTTCGCGCATCGTCCGCCAGACCTCAACAAAGCCAACCTTTATCAGGCTCTGTCCCTTAGCGTCTTGTTCAGGCTGCCGGGTCTTGATCAGCACGAAAGTAACCGCGGCAAACACGCCCCACCAAAGGGAGGCGGCAAGCATCGAGATACGAACCGCAGTGCCTTTATCGATACCGAGTGACGGCGCAAAGTTTATCATCGCGAGGTTAACGATCAACATGATCAGGCCGCCGACATAGCCGGCGGCATAACCGTAGCTGCTGATCTTGTCGCGCTTGTCCTCTGTGGTCAGATCGACCAGAAAGGAATTGTAGAAAACATTGGTCGCAGCAAAACAAATATTCGACGTCAATACCAGAAGGCATCCGATGAGATAGTTCGTACCCGTTACGAAGAACAATAATGAGCTGGAAACCACGCCGAAATAGCAGAAGAACGCCATCATTTTCTTCTTCATCGGAGTGAAATCGGCTATTGAGCCCAGAACCGGCAGCAGGAAGACTTGAAGAAAGATCGAAACGCCAAGAGTCGACGTAAAAAGATTATCCGCGGTAATCGACCCAAAGGGGCCGAGATGCATAACGACGCCGCCTTTTCCGACGGCGTCCTGTGCAAGTGCCGTTAGATAAGGGCCCGCGAGGACCGTTACAACAGTGGTGAAGAAGGCCGAATTAGCCCAGTCGTAGGTTAGCCAGCCAAAGATCTCACGTCGATCGTTCTTTGGCAACTGATGTTGATCCATGGGTTATCGTCTTTGCGAAGCCGGTAATTTACTCGTTCACAATAGAGCACGTTTGCGGATTTGTCTAACCATCCGAAAGGGTGTGGAATCTAAACTAACGAAAAAAGAGAGAGTCTTTTTAAAAAGTCCACGGGATTACTTATCATCTAGATTCGGCATCGGCGGAATTTCTGTTATGAAGGCTATGATCCTCGCTGCGGGCTTCGGTACGCGGCTGTTTCCATTAACGATCGACCGGACAAAGCCGGCAATTCCCTTTCTGGGAAAGCCGCTTGTCGGTTATGTTGCTGAATACGTAGCAAAATTCGGGATTACGGACGTTGTTGTCAATCTTCATCATCAGCCGCAGTCCGTGATCGATGCGCTCGGCGACGGGAGTAACTTTGGTGTAAATATTGAATACACTGTCGAACAGCCCGCAATACTTGGCACCGCCGGAGCCCTCGACTTTGCGAGAAAGCACCTTGAAGATGATACTTTCGTGATCGTTAATGGAAAGATCATCAGCGATATCGACATTGCAGAGGCCGTAGCCGCGCATAAGCGTTCGGGTGCGATCGCGACCATGGTCCTCAAAGAGAATCACAAACGCGAGAAGTTCACGGTCGTCCATACTATCGATGATCGGATAGACTTTTTTGGTCCCCACGCCACGCCCGTCACCGAGGCTGAACTGCGGGATACTGAACACGAGATACCGGTTCCGCTTATGTTCACGGGGATCCATGTGCTCGAGCCGGAAATACTCGACATGATCCCGAAAGGGGTCTATTCCGACACCGTTACGGATATCTACATTCCATATATCAGGAGCGGCGGAAAGATCGCGGCACATATTGCTCAGGGCAACTGGTTCGAACTCTCGACGATCCCACGTTACCTCGATATTTCACTAGCGATGATGAAGAGCGGTGATGTGCATTTTGGCCGTAATTGTGTCATGGCGGGAGCTGTGAGTCTCAAGGATTCCGTCATTTGGGACGATGTGACGATAGGCGATGGAGCAGTGCTTTATCGGACGATCATTGCCGACGGCGTGTCGATCGATCCGGGCTCACATTTTGAAAATGTCGCCATTGTCCGTGCCGATATGGTTCGCGGCTGTTCCGAGATCCCGGAAAAGGCTTTGCGCGGCTACGTTGAGGGCGAAAATTACATTGTTCCTCTTAACTGATCAGATACCTTAAATGGCCGACCATTCAGAACGCTTGATGAAATTTCTTGCCGATCGGGGCGAGCCGCAGGACTTCGTTCAACTAACGGCCGATGCTTCGACGCGAGAGTATTATCGCATCGGCTGGAAGCAAGGCTCTGCCGTCGCGTGTGTTTATCCGGATAGCTTTGACCCGGCCGAGCAGAGCTATTTGGATGTATCCGATCTGTTTCTGAGTGCGGGGCTGCCTGTTGCTGAGATCTACGATCACGACGGCAGTTTGGGAGTGATCATCCAGGAAGATCTCGGCGATCGGATCTTGCGCGATGAGATGTCCGGCCCCGATGTCGCCCGTCGCTCACGTCTTCGCGCAGAGGCGATCTCGCTGATCGCGAGAATTCAAACTGTTACGCAAATGGCATTTCAACGGAAATCCATCGCATCGAGACTGCGGTTTGACGTTGAGAAATTAGAGTGGGAACTGAATTTCTTCAAGGAGCATTATTTCGGGAGCTATCGAGGGGCACCGCTGTCGGGATCGATCGATTCACAGGTCACCTCGGAATTTCACGAGCTTTCCGCCGAACTCGAATCGTTTGCAACCGTACTTTGTCACCGCGATTTTCACGCCGCAAACTTGATGCTTGACGCTAATGAAAAGATGCGGATCATCGACCATCAGGACGCACGTATCGGTTCTCCTTCGTACGATCTGGTGTCGTTGCTTTTGGATCGGATCACTGATCTACCATCCCGGGAGTGGCTGGCGGAGAAGCGAAAGTTCTTTCTTGAAATGCGAGTGAAACTCGGTCTGCCGCGCCTCGATGAGGATGAGTTTGCGTATCAGTTTCGACTTCAAACGATCCAACGCTGCCTAAAGGCGGCGGGAACCTTTTCGTTCCAGTCCGTGCATCGGGGCAAAACGCACTTTATTCCGTTCATTCTTCCAATGTTCCGGATTTCCCTTCGTGCGGCGGAGAGCCTGGGCAGATTCCCCGCAATTCAGGGGACTCTGCTCTATGAGATCGAGAATTCGACTGACGCCCAGGGCCCGTCAAACTCGTAGGTTGTCTCCTCTCCAGTTCTTGATAGCTAGCTTGATATCTTTGGTCTTCTCGAATTCGCCATTAAGTGTGCGTTCGACCAGGCCCGGCAGTTCCTCATCGGAAGCGAACCTCAAAGCAATGATCTGAGACAGCCTGAGGCTTCTGGAGCGCTCGGCAAGCTCTTGGGACAAAACCTCGCGGTAGCGCAGCCGTTCCTCAAGGCGTATTACGCGGTCCTGGACCCGCATTGCTCCGAGACGGGCGACTAGCGGTATCAGCACAATAACAAATGCGAACAGCGTCCAGAATCCACGCTCCCAACTTGGCGCCATGAACAACCTCACCAGATGGCAAAGGAAATGGATCACCAGAAGCGGCATCAGAAAGAAGTGAAATAACGGGAACCAACGGGTGTGGTTCGAATAGGTTTGCTCAGACATGGGGAAAGTCTCCTGTCGCTAAAGTTTTGTTTGGGCGAGGATCGCATCCTGTTTTCCGGTGAAATCCTCGCCCGGGTTCACGAATAGATTTTGCTCAAATCGATATTGCTTATCATATAGCTGCTTGTATCGACCGTCCATCGCAATTAGCTCTTCGTGCGTTCCACGTTCTAGTATCTCGCCCGCCTCGACGACGAGGATCTGGTCCGCGCTCCGTATAGTCGACAGCCGGTGAGCGATGACGAATGTCGTCCTGCCCCTCCTGAGGTTATTAAGGCCCTCTTGTATCAACGCTTCCGATTCACTGTCCAGGCTCGAGGTCGCCTCGTCGAGGATCAGTATCCTCGGGTCAGCAAGCAAGGCTCGAGCGATGGCAATTCGTTGACGCTGTCCGCCCGAGAGCTTTACACCGCGTTCGCCGACGATGGTGTCATAACCATTTGGGAACTTAGCGACGAACTCATCGGCATTCGCGACCCGGCACATTTCCTTGATCTTTTCGAGATTGGCTTCGGGGTTCGAGAATCGGATATTGTCCAGGATCGTTCCGTCAAAGAGAAAATTGTCTTGCAGAACGACGCCTAGATGTTTGCGATAATCGCGCAGCCGGACGCGCTGCAGGTCCTTGCCGTCAACGCTTATGGTGCCGTGCGTCGGCTGAATGAAATTTAAGACAAGGCTAAGGATCGTCGATTTGCCGGAACCACTTGAACCGACAAGGGCCGTCGTAGAACCGGCCGCTGCGTGAAACGCGACGCCCTTCAGCACAGGCACATCCTTTTCGTACTCGAATTCGACATTCTCAAAATCGATCGCCCCGCGTATGTCCTCCAGCGGCTCTCGCCTTTCATCCTCATCGTCCTCAGTCGTCATCGCCATCACTTCGCGGATGCGGTCAAGCCCGGCGAGGGCTTCGGTGATCTGGGTGCCTATCGAGGTGAGCTCAAAGACCGGCATTGCCAGCAGGAACGTGAACGAAATATACATCAGGAAGTCGCCCAGCGTCATCGTGCCGCCCTGGACCGCATTTCCGCCGATCACGATCATCACGACGGCGACGGCGCCGATAATGATCGACGAGAACGATCCGATAGCGGATACGCCCGTGACGGATTTGGCAATATTACGAAACAGCTTGTGTGCACCGCGGGCAAATGACAGTTCCTCTCGTTTCTCGGCCGTGTATGCTTTTACAATTCGTATTCCGCCGAGTGATTCGCCCAAACGCCCCGTGACGAGTGCCGTGATCTCGCCTCTCTCACGAAAGACCGGACGCAGCACCTTAAATGCATACATCAGAGCGGAACCAAATATGATCAGGACGACGATCGTCGCCAAGGTCAACTGCCAATTTATGTAAAACAGCACGCCGATGGCGATAGTCGCGGTGACGAGGCTGCCGAGTATCTGACCGAGCCCGGTCCCAACGAGGTTACGGATACCCTCGGCGTCGTTCATTATCCGCGAGATAAGTTGGCCGCTCTGCGTGGAGTCAAAATACGAGATCGGCAGACGCTCGATATGCCGCTGAACCTTCATCCTCATCCGGGTGATCGCCAACTGGGCGGCAACACCGAGGATCTGAGAAAGAGCGAATGATGTCGCTCCCTGGACCAGCGTTGAAATGCCGATCGCAAGGGCGATCCACTTCAACATACCGTAATTCCGATTGGTGAAAACCTCGTCACCGATGTACTTTGTTGAGGCCGGAAGCACCATGCCCGCGAGCCGCGAGATCAGCATAAGTACGCTGCCTATGGCGAGGCGCCAACGGGCATTCCACATGATCTTTCGGGCCTCGGCCCAGGCGGTCGCGTAGTTGACCTTTTTCTTCTTTGCTTCTGCCATCGTTGTGTTCTGCAAGTGTGATAATTTCGTCGCTTATAGTCAAACGTTCTGTTTTGAGGGCTTGCGAATATCAATTAGAATCTAATTTTGTTTTCATTATGCATCAGACATACATAAACGAACTGAAGGGCCACATTGGCGAGTCGGTCACGCTCAAGGGCTGGCTCTATAACAAACGTTCGAGCGGTAAGCTCGTTTTTCTGCAGCTTCGCGACGGCACCGGCATCGTGCAGTGCGTGGTCTTCAAGCCGAATGACGAGGCGTTGTTCGACCTCGCTGACTCGCTCGGGCAGGAAAGCTCTATCATCGTTATCGGCACAGTAAAGGAAGATTCACGCTCCTCGATCGGAGTTGAACTGGACGTGACGGGCCTAGAGGTTATCCAAAACACCCACGATTATCCGATCACGCCAAAGGATCACGGCACCGAGTTCCTGATGGACCACCGGCACCTTTGGATCCGTTCGAAAAAGCAGCATGCGGTGCTGAAGATCCGGCATACGGTGATCAAAGCTGTCCGAGACTATTTCGACGACAATGGATTTACGCTCGCCGACACGCCGATCTTTACGCCCGCGGCTTGTGAAGGCACGACGACTCTGTTTGAGGTCGATTACTTCGGCGACGACAAGGCATATCTGACGCAGTCCGGCCAGCTTTACAACGAAGCTACCGCCGCTGCATTCGGCAAATCATACGCGTTCGGGCCGACATTTCGTGCTGAAAAATCGAAAACTCGCCGGCATCTTACCGAATTCTGGATGGTCGAGCCCGAGGTCGCCTACGCGGGCTACGAGGACATGATGGACCTCGGCGAAGGTCTCATCCTCGCGATCGTCGAGCGCGTTTTGACCGACCGTCAGGAAGAGCTGAAAACACTCGAGCGTGATACGTCGGTGCTCGAGGCCATCAAAGGGCCTTTCCCGCGGCTTCATTACGATAAATGCGTCGAGATGCTGCAGGAAGGCCACGCAAAGGGCGAACTCGAGAACCGATTCGAATGGGGCGGCGATTTCGGAGCACCGGATGAAACGTATTTATCGAAGCAGTTCGGCCTGCCGATCTTTGTGCACCACTTCCCGACCGCGATCAAGGGTTTTTACTTCGAGATCGACAAGGATCGCCCCGAATGTGCACTCGGCATCGACCTGCTCGCTCCCGAAGGTTATGGCGAGATCATCGGCGGTGGCGAACGTGCGGCATCATTAGAGTATTTAGAGAAACAGATCGAAGCTCACGGCCTGCCTCGCGAATCGTTCGAGTGGTACCTCGACCTCCGCCGCTACGGCAGTGTCCCTCACGCCGGCTTCGGCATGGGCATCGAACGCACCGTCTCGTGGATGGCCGGCATCGAACACGTCCGCGAAACTATTCCGTTTCCGAGGATGTTGTACAGACTGAGGCCCTAAGACTTGCACGTTATGGATAAAGATTTTGAGGAATTCGAAGCAGACGAAGATTTCCCAGACATAAGTGCTATTTACGTACTGGGAAAGGAGCGTCCGGAAGAGAAACTTGATTGTCGTAATCCCGAAATGAGTGAAAAGATCCGACTTGCCTTTGTCGAGGCTGCGAAAACAGCTCGGCGTAAACACAAAGAAGCTGGACTTCCAATGATTGTTTCGCGAGACGGCAAGATCGTTTATATTCAACCCGACGAGATCGAGGTAGAGTAATGACCGGAATTTAACACGTCCGCGAGACCATTCCGTTTCCGCGGATGTTGTAAAGGTTGAGGCTGAAGTAATGCAGCGACATGAGGAAGAGTTTGTACATTTTGTGTCCTGTATTCAGGATCTCAATACCTCTTGGAAGATTTTGAAACTTGTCAGACGTCGAAAGAAAAACTCTTTGGGCTTCGCAGCTTTTCGCCTGGCTTTGATTGAGTATTCGAAGCCTTTCAAGGAATCATATGGCAAGGTAAAGGCTAAACATCGGTTGGGAATTGAATATATTCCGAAGGACTACCTCGACTTACATAACCGGATTTTGAAGGCACGGGACACTTACCTGGCTCACAGCGACCTTAATATCCGCGACGCGCGTTTGTACGTTTCAAGACACCCTTGGGGAAACATCGCGACGATCATAGAGAACGTCGTCAATGAAAGTCAGGAGTTTAACCAACTTGATGACATAATCGACATGATTGAGAAGACCCTCAAGCGTATGTACGAGGCGAGGGATGTTCTTGAAGCAAATCTAGCCCCGAATATCCGAACTGTTATGTGAGTTTATGACAGACTACACCGCAAAGATCACGTGGAGATCCGACACCCCCGAAACCTTCACAAAAAACCGCTATACTCGCGGGCACGAGTGGTCGTTTGACGGCGGTGTGACCGTTCCGGCGTCGAGTTCGCCGCACGTCGTAAGGCTGCCGTTCTCTGTCGAAGAGGCGGTCGATCC
>CAZJFB010000045.1:0-15987 GCA_964545145.1 uncultured Chloracidobacterium sp.
TGAACATTGAACACGGCGGCCATCTAAACGCAGAGCACGCCAAGTCCGCAGAGTCTTCAACAGCTTGAACCCAAAGTTCTTGTACTTATCTCAGCGATCTCTGTGTTCTCTGTGGTAAAAAACGCGAAATCGCAAGAATGCTCAGTAAATTTGCACGTTTACCATGTGAACGAATTGAACACTGAACAGTGAGGGTCGAGAGTCAAAGCCAAGCATTTTCTGTGACCTCTGTGACTGATCTTTCCTGGTCGTTCGCACTCTGGGACGCTGCGACATGGAACCGACCCTGTAAATATTGGCATTTTGAACTTTTTTTGACCCCAGTGTCTTTCCTGCCGGATCGTCCGCACTGTAAATAGGACGACACCTCAGGCATTGAGGAAATCGAAAGCTATCAGGAGTTTGAAATGAAGAAGTTACAAAAGAACAATTACTTTGATCTCGTCAAGGCCGTCGCGATATGCGCGATCCTTGGTATTTGGGTCTCGATACCGATATTGACCAATAGCGTGTTGGCTGACGGTACGCCCGTGATCGTCGTCAGGGACGCCGTCCTCGCGGCCCCTAACGGCGCGGTCAATCCGCACGGACTTTCTCAATGGCAGCTCTACCAGAGCGGCAACCGCGAGATCGAGGTCGAGATCGAGGACATCAGCCTCGCACAGGGCACAGTACTTAACGCGGTCGTTGACGGCAACGTTATCGGCCAGATGGCGGTCGATGATCGTCAGAAGGCGAAATTGAAGCTAAGGACCGAAAACGGCCTGGCGGTACCCGTTGTGAACAACGGTTCGACGGTGCAGGTCCGCAACGGGAGCACCGTGCTTGTCTCGGGTGCCTTTGGCGGCGGCGGTGCGACGCCCACGCCGACAGTGACGCCGACCGGCACGCCGTCAGGCACTCCGTCAGGAACGCCGAGCCCTTCGCCAAGTGTGTCGCCGAGCGTCTCACCGAGCGCGTCGCCCAGCCCTTCGCCGAGCGTTTCGCCCAGTGCTTCGCCCAGCCCGTCGCCGTCACCCGGCGAGAGCGAGATATTCGCCGGCCTTTCAGGCCCGACCCTCAATGGTGCGGTGCCGACCGGCTACGCCGCGTACGAGATCCACAGCAGCCGAACGGAACTTGAGGTCCGCGTTCGTCAGGTCAATTTGCCTATCGGAACCTCGTTGACCGTCTCGGTTAGCAGTACGGCAGCGGGCACGATGTCGCTCGAGAGCGGCGGCGAAGGCCGTCTCAGGCTCAGGAGCGATAACGGCCAGACTGTACCGGTGGTTACGCCGGGCACTCCGATAACGATAAATAATGGCGGAGCGACGATCATGTCGGGCGTATTCAGCTCGATGTCGGGCACGCCTTCGCCGTCACCGACGCCGACAGGCACACCGGGCGTAACACCCAGCCCGACCCCGGCATTCGGCCGCTCATTCGAGTCGCACCTTACCGGTGCCGGCATGTCGCCGTCGGTCTCTACCGCAGCGACGGGCGAGATCAAGGTGACGCTGAACGCCGCCGAAACACAGGCTACCGTTTTCGGCGAGTTTCACAACCTATCGAGCAACCAGACCGGTGCCCGCATCGAAACGACCGTCGGCACGACCACGACCATCCGCGATCTCGGTATAGTTGGCGGCCGTAACGGCAATTTTGCCTCGGCAACATTTGACGTCACTGCGGCACAGGTACAGCAGCTTCGAGCAGGCGTTTGGTCGGCGGTCATCACGAGCGTTAACAACCCTGCCGGCGAGATCCGCGGCGGCTTCCGTCCGCGTGGCGGCGGCGGTGACCTCAACGGCGACGGACTAAATGATTTTGCGGTCTTTCGCCCTTCGACCGGCGTTTGGTACGCGGCCAACACTGAGGGAATTACGATAATGAGCTTTGGCTCAGCAACCGACCGTGTCGTCTCGGGCGACTATGACGGCGACGGCAAGACCGACGTCAGCGTCTATCGCAACGCAGCCGGACAAGGTGTCTGGGAGATCAAGCGCAGCTCGGACGGCGGCGTGACCACCGTCGCCTGGGGCCTGCCAAGCGACAAGCCTGTCCGCGGCGACTTTGACGGCGACGGACGCCTCGACTTTGCCGTATATCGCCCGTCAAACGGTGCGTGGTACGTCCTGAAGAGCAACAATACCGGCTTTAGCATCGACTCATTCGGCCTCGCCGAGGATATTCCGGTACCGGCCGATATGGACGGCGACGGCAGGGACGATCTTGTGGTATTCCGCCCTTCAACCGGTGCCTGGTACTGGCTCAGGAGCTCTGATGGGCAGGTAGCAGCGGCAACCTGGGGCCTGAACGGCGATATACCAACGCCCGCAGACTTTGACGGTGACGGCAAGCGTGACCTTGCGGTCTTCCGGCCCTCGACCGGTGCATGGTACTGGCTGAGGAGCTCGGACGGACAGGTCGCAGCTGCGTCATGGGGGCTAGATGGCGACATTCCGGTGGTCGGCAATTACGATCAGGACGGAAAAGCGGACATCGCGGTGTTCCGGCCGTCGGACGGCAACTGGTACGTGCTAAGGAGCTCGGACCTTGGATTTGAGGTATTCAACTTCGGGCTAAGCGGTGACATTCCCCTCGTCGCACGCTAAAACCTGTAGTTGAGAAAAAGGCGGGTCGCCCCGCCTTTTTCCTGCAACTTTGAGCGAGTCGGGTCCATCAAAACATCGGCTTCAGACATGCCGATAGTTGGTTCGCTATGATGAATCTGTTTGAAGTCGTTTCCCCGGCCGGATCACCCTCCTTTCGGCCGGGGATTTTTACTTTCTGATCTTCGACAACAAATTCTCCAATTGGCCCGCATGGCGATTCTCATGAAGACCCATTAGGACGAACCATTCGACCGCCGTCATACCACCGAAATACGGATGCGGGAACTTGGGCTCCATCAGGCCAACGGTCTCGAAATCACCCCGCATTTCTTCAAACGCAGCATCAGCCGCAGCCATTCTCTCGAGTGACTCGGCGATAGGAACGCCGCCGCCTGGCCGGACGCGTTCTGGGGCCTCGAGCTTCTCGGTACCTGGAGCTCCGGCCCGCTGAAAGAAGTCGGGCGAGATAGCGAGCGTGCCGTCCGATACCGCTCCGGACTCTTTGGCTTTTTCTATAAGCTTTCGGCAGATCCCAGCCATACCGCTATTGACGGTCGCGACATGCTCAAGCAGGTGGCTCGCTGACCAGGGTTCGCCGTCGGCGAAGGCGTGAGCCTCATCCTCCGAAATGCTGTTAACGAGAGCGAGCATCCGCTCGCGGAATTTTCGATTGGCCGAGTAGATATCGGCGACGGATTCATAACGCATAGTTATCGTGCCGGCGACACCGGCTGCGCAGATAATGCCAGCCGGTGCCATCGTGAAAAGCTCCTTACATTCTCTGCTTCGTTCTTCATTCGCCTAAGATATGCGGTCTGAAGGTAGATCAGGTCTTCAGCCGTCCATGCGACCTCGACGATCGGGTTGTAGGAAACAAGGAGTTTCTCATCCGGTAGAGTCGAGACAGGCTCTGTCGATGGATCCGGAGTTGGCGCCGGACCATTGGGATCGGCGTTTGCCGCCTGCGAGATGCGCTGTTGGTTCCTATCGTATGCCTGCGACGAGATCAGCAGCTGATTACGAAGAGGTATCGCGGCCTGGGTCGGGTTCACGCCGGTAGCGTCATATATCCTGACCTGGTTCTCAAAGGCCGCCGCAACCTTTGCCGAATCCGGCGACCATACAGGCCGCACAGCGGTAAGATTATCATCCAGACGGCGTTCGCGGCCATTCTTCTCGATGATACGCAAGCGGCCTTGCGGAACCATCTGTTCGCCTTTGCTGCCGGCCATTACCTCGAGGTAACGCCACTCGCGTGCCGTCGCCGCGAGGGCAACAAGCATCGAGCTGTCCGGCGACCAAGCATAGTAAAAGTAGATCAGGCCCTCATTCTCGGTGATCGCTTTCACTCCCCCGCCATCAGCACCAGCGATGTAGATCTGCTCTGTGCGGAACGTCAGGATGCCTGTCGGAGGTGCCGGCGTCGGCGCAGAGACGGGAGTTGCGGCCGCAGGATCTGCCGGAACGGCATCCACGACATTCGGATCAGTCGTCGGTGCAGGTGTAGGAGCTTGCCCGGTAAGTGACAACAGGCCACTCAGGTCCGGCTGGCTTGCACGAAGCATCGCAACGAACGCGACCAGCGTAGAGTCAGGCGACCAAACGATCGTATCCGGAAAGTGCACAGCCATAGCATCGGAGGTTAGCTTGCGAAGCAGCTTGCCATCCGCCGAATACATATCGAGCCGGTACTCCGATGAGAGATCGCTCACCCGATGATAGACGGCGACAATGCGCTTTTTGTCCGGCGAGATGATGGTCTTGTCCAATACCTCAACGGTCCTGTTCGTTTCGAAGTCGGCCAATACCACAGGAGAACGCTCCTCAGCAGACTGAGTGGTATTAAGCGTTGGCGCGGGCACATCCGGCTCATATCGAAAATTAAGCCGCACAGCCGGCACCTCGCGAAGAGAGGTCGCCATCGGCTCTTTCGACTGGAATATCGGACTTTGACACCCGATCCCGAGGAATACCGGCAGGGCAGCCGTAACGGCCAGAATTACCCTAACTAATGGCTTAAAGGTCCGCATTAAAATAATCGTGATAGAGCTTCTTTTGGATCTCTGACGGCTCCGCCACCGATGTAAAGCTGTATTCCTTTCTTGAGTTTCCACCTAGAGTGAAGATCACCTCGCTAAGCCTATCAAAACGAAAGATCGCAAGCTTGACCTTGTCACCCGGCCTCTTTTCATTCAAATAGCTGGTCAGAAAATTCTGGCTTGCACGAAATCCATCGATCGCAACGATCTGATCGCCAGTATTCAATCCCTGGTCGTAGGCCGGTGTATTGGCGGGAACGGTGCGAATGTTGAGCCGGCCATTCTCCTCAGTAAGATCGGCTCCGATATAAGCACGATTCGCATTGGGCGAGGTCTCTTTTAGTTGAAGTCCGAGCCCGCCGACGATCGCATTGTAATCGATCTCGTCACGCCCTCGAACGTACTTGGAAAAGAAGTCATCCAGGCTCTTACCGGCCGCTGCCTCACAAGCCTTCTGAAGATCTGCCGGAGTGTAATTCTTGCCTTTCTTGTAGAAGTCCGTGTAAAAGTACCGTAATACATCGTCCAGAGACTTTGTGCCTCCGGATGCAGACCTTATGGTCATGTCCAGCATCATGGCAACGATCTCACCTTTGTCGTAGTAAGAGATCTGGTTATTGACCGCGTTCTCGTCAGGCCGATAGTACTTGATCCATGCATCGAAACTCGCTTCCTCGACGCTGGTCTCAAATCTTCCTGGTCGCGCCTGTAAGGCCTGAATGCCCGATGCCCGTTGTGAGAGATATTCCCGCGGCGTAATCAACCCCGAACGCAAGAGCAGCAAGTTGGAGTAATACTCCGTGCCGCCCTCGGCCATCCAAAGCAGCCTGGTATAATTCTCGTTCTCATAATCGAAGGGGCCCAAAGCATCAGGCCGCAATCGCTTAACGTTCCAGGCATGGAAATGTTCGTGAGCGACAAGGCCCAAAAATCCCTTGTAGCGCGAGTCCGGCTTGAAAGCGAACCGGTTTGTCTGGAGAGCCGTCGAATTCAAATGCTCCAGGCCACCGCCACCGCGAAGATTGAGTATGAATGTGTAATCGTTGTACGGAAGTTCGCCAAAGATCTTGGCTCCCTCCTCAACGATCTTTGCCGTGTCAGCCGCAAGCTTTTTCGGGTCGTAATTGCCCTCTCCAGTTATGACATACCGATGCGGTTTGCCGAGCACGTCAAACTTGATCTCGGTGAAGTTACTCACTTCGAACGGTGAATCATAAAGGACATCGTAGTTTTCGGCACGAAATGTATTTACGGCCCCCTCTACCGCGGGCAACCCGGTCGCTACCTTCCAATCGCCGAAGGGCAGGACTTTTACCGTTGAAGGAATGTTAAGCTGACCTTTGACAAAGAAGAGCAGAGCACCATTGTTCCAAAAGGCGTGCTCGGCATTGAGTTCGTTA
Organism: uncultured Chloracidobacterium sp.; assembly: GCA_964545145.1. Classification (GTDB taxonomy): domain Bacteria; phylum Acidobacteriota; class Blastocatellia; order Pyrinomonadales; family Pyrinomonadaceae; genus OLB17. The sequence goes on from CAZJFB010000045.1 coordinate 6,034, forward strand.
GTTCGCACGGTCAATTCATTCGAGTAGACTAGGTACTTGGCCACGAATTCCCTTACGCCCTTTGTCTCGACCTGCCATGTGTTCTTGGAGGTCTTCTGCCATTTGAGGTTCGCTCCTTGCGAGTCCTTTACCCCAAACTCCTGAACATGACGAGCATACTCGCGGACAAGGTAACTCCCCGGGGTCCATACGGGCATCTTCAGCTCAGTCATTTCCGGCATTTGTGACCATTTGACCCGCATTTCAACTTCGAGCAGGTGGGTTGCGGGCCTTGACATCGAAACGGTGTAATCGATCTCCGGCGGTACTGGTTTGACCTCCGCAACGATTGGTTTTGCATTTTTTGCCGGCTTTTTCTGCGCCGGCGATTCCTGAAACATAAACAAAATGGCTGCGACAAGGACCAAAATTGTGGCCTGCGAGCGGAATTTATGGGGCATTACTTTTCGATTCTCCAACCTGGTGGTATCGTTAATTTTCTTGCTATTTTACATTAATTTCTAGATTTGGGCAGTTTACCCTGCGTCAGTATCCAATCGATGACCGATCAGATCGCAACCGCAAATGAGGCTGAACAGGAGAAGAAGAAGTTCTTTACAACGCCGCTTATCATCATTTTCGTGACGATCTTCATTGATCTGATCGGATTCGGCATGGTCATTCCAATACTCCCTTTCTACGCGTCCACGGAACAGTTCAGGGCAACACCGCTGGAAATAGGTTTTCTCTTTTCGATCTACTCCTGGATGCAGTTCTTTTTTTCGCCGATCCTCGGACGTCTTTCAGACAAATACGGGCGTCGGCCGATATTGTTCTTTAGTATCCTGGGCTCGGCCGTCGGATATTTTGTCATCGGCTTTGCCGGTTCTCTGGTTCTAGTATTCTTGGGCCGTATCATCGGTGGAATAACGGGTGGAAACATCTCGACCGCCCAGGCTTACATTGCCGACGTTACGTCCCGCGAGAACCGCGCTAAGGGAATGGGGCTTTTCGGAGCGGCATTTGGCCTCGGATTCATACTCGGCCCGGCACTCGCCGGTATCCTAAGCAAGTACGGGATTCATGTCCCGTTTTACTGTGCGGCCGCTCTTTCACTGGCAAATGCGATCGCCCTTTATTTCATCCTGCCTGAATCCCTCAAGCCCGAACTTCGAAATAATGGTGAGACTCGTAAGGGAAAGATCGCTGAGATCATCGAGTCGCTCGGCAATCCGCGGATCCGTATGATAGCGGTTCTGTATTTCTTGTTGATCACCGCATTTTCGATCATGACCTATGCATTCGTGCTCTTCACGGATTTTAGGTTCGGTTACAATGCCGAGCAAAACGGCTATCTTTTTGCGTATGTTGGTTTGATCGCGATCGTTATGCAGGGAGGGATCTTTGGCGTGGTTGCTAAGCGGTCAGGCGAGGCCCCACTTGCAACTCTCGGCTGCCTGTTGCTCACGGCCAGCCTTTTTGCGATGCCATTCACCGGCCCAGCTTTCGGCGGTTTGGCAGGCCTGTTGACTGTCTCAGCAGTTCTGGCGATCGGGAATGCTTTTGCATCCCCTGCTCTCGCCAGTATGGCATCAAAGAACGCAGGTGAACATGAACAGGGGCGCGTAATGGGGCTTATGCAGTCCGGGGCAAGCTTGGCACGGGCCATAGGTCCCACGCTAGGCGGTTTTCTGTTGAACAACTCGCTTAACAAGGTTGATAGATTCACCGTATTCCGAACCTACTGGGTCGCATCTGCGATCATGTTCGTCGCGTTTGCAGCATCACTCTATTTTTTGCGACATTTGAAAGAACGGCCGGCGTGAACTGGTCAGCTTATAGCACGTTTTCGGTCGGAACTCTGTGCTGCTGGAAAGACCAACGTAAACTTGGTTCCCTCGCCTTCCCGACTCTGAACCTCGATCGAGCCAGAATGTTCCTGGATGATTCCGTACGAAACGGCGAGCCCCAGCCCGGTGCCGTTCCCCACTTCCTTTGTTGTAAAGAACGGATCGAAGACCTTTGAGATGTTTTCAGCCGCTATTCCAACGCCGTCATCAGAGACTTCAACTATCACACTTTCTTCGCCGGACGCTATCGTCTTTAGTGTGATCGTCCCACCATTGAAGAGAGCATCCCGTGCATTGAGGACGAGATTGGTAAATACCTGCTGCAGCTTACCGCCGCTTCCATGGATCGGAGGTGGGTTGTCGGCGTAATCCTTAACGATCTCTACGCTCGATTTGCGTAACTGAGGTTCAAGCAGCTGGAGAGTATCATTAAGAAGCTTGTTGATGTCGATCGGCCCAAATTCCTCCGCATTGCCTGCTCTCGAGAAATTAAGCAGGTTACCCACAATGTTTGAGGCCCGGTCGGTTTGGCGCTGCATTTTTTGCAGAAGCGCGTGTTTCGGATCGGTCTCGGGGATCATGCCAAGGAGCATCTGCGTGTAACTCGAAACACCAGTCAAAGGCGTATTCACCTCATGTGCTACCCCGGCAGCAAGGAGGCCGATACTCGATAGTTTCTCGCTTTGCTGCAGTGTTTCTTCGAGCTTAACCCTGGACGAGACATTCTCAAGAACGATAATCGCCCCGGTCTGTTGGTTCGATACTGAACGCAACGGGGCGACCGCGACGTTTAGGATCAATGATCGACCAGAACGATCATAGGTATGGAGTTTGTACGCGTTACGGATCTCCGTAAGATGCCAGCGAGATTTGCCGAGGATATTCTCGAGATTGTGGGCAAAACTCTCGTCGAAGATCTCTTCGACCTGCTTGCCAACCGCTTGCTCGCGGTCGAGTCCCATCATCTCTTCGAACGGTGAATTGCAGCGAATTATGCGACCCGTTTCGTCAACGGCAAGGAGTCCGACGTTGACGGATTCTACGATGGACTCGTTAAACTCCTTGAGCAAAGCAAGTTCTTCGGTATGCTGCTTCTGCTGGCCATAAAGACGGCTATTCTCGATAGCAACAGCGATGTAGCCAGACACTGTCTTGAGAATGTCGAGATCCTCGGAGGACAGCAAGGAACCATCACTTGCACGCCCAAGGCCGATCACGGCTACCATTTTGCCGCCAGCCACACAGGGAACAAAATAGTGGAGTTCCTGTCGAACAACGGCCTTGGCCGATCCGTTGCCATTAACGCCGACCTCGTAATTGGGCTTTGTTAATAACTCTACATCCACTGCTTCGAACTCATCGGCCCGAACGACTCCTTTAGCGGCGGACTTCTGGCGGATCATCGTCCTAAAGTCTTGCGGGATCTTATACTGTCCGTCGAGCCCAACTGATTTTGCAACGCGATAATGCTCGGGAGCACTTTCATCCTCGATAAAAACAGCAACCCTTTCAACATCGAGGACCTGCTTCAGTCTGTCGGTCAATCCGTCAAGCAGCGGATCAAGTGCGGTCGTGGCAGAAAGCGTACGGCCAAAATCGAGCAGCCCTCGCCGCATGTCATAACGCTCGCCATAGAAGAAGCGGTCTGCTCGCTCCTGGAGAAATTTCTTTAGCGGTTCGCTGAGTAGAACGATCGCTCCCATTGCAACGATCGCAATAAGGGCGCGCAGTGTGATCTCGGTCGTCGACAAATTGTTTCCAACGGCAAGGAATACTAATCCCAGAGCGACCGCGCCTATCATCATTGCGATCGCCAATGTTGTCATGGCATAGACCAGTGCTCTTCGAACGACCACATCCACATCCATGAGTCGATATCGAACGACCGAGTGTCCGAAGCTCAGCGGTATCAAGGCCAATGGCAACGTGGTTATCGCCGTCGCGAAATTATCATCGGGGATCTGAATTGCCAGTTTCTCGACCAACTGCATAAGCACGACCGGAGCAATGGCAGCTATCGTGCCCCACATGGTCCACTTAAGCCGTTGGCGTACTAACGGCTGGCCGCTCTTGAAGAAGCGATATACCAGAACGCTTGCTCCAGCCGACACGCCAATAACGAAGTGATAGAAATTTGCTGAGTAAAGGCCGCCGAATAAATTGATCCGGTCGCTCAAGTTCGCAATCCCCTCTGCAAGCGCGGATGCTGGCCAGAATTGTGGTACCAGCGAAACAAATACCAGTACCGCAGAGAACAAGGCCGCCGGGACATACATCACGTACGTCTTCCACCGGGTTTCGAAAAAGACCTCGCTTCGTACCGGATACCGGATACAAAAGTGCAGGAAGAGAGGCACAAAGAATGCCAAGGCCATGTTGTCGAGCAGATCGACAGCGAGATCAAAGTCCTTTCCTATCCCGATCGAGCGGTATGTATGGAAGATGAACGCTACCAGGCAAACCGTCGCAAAATGCAGTACGAAGGGTGAACGGCTTCCCTGTTTGAACAGGACAAATATCCCAACCCCCAACCAAATAACGCCAACTATCGAAAGGAAAATGATTGAAGGCGTCCACCGCGGAACCGAGTCAATGTTCCTTAGGTCGGCAAAGTAGTAATTGTCAGCAAATGAGTATGCCGGTTTTTGGTAGTAATAGGTAAGGGTGCCATTTACGCCTGCTGCCTCAAGATACATCTGAACATCGGCAACAGAAGTGATCTCATCCGTTTTATCGCCGTCGAGGCCGATCCCGATCAGTTTGTCGCCGACAGAAATACCGGCACGAGAGCCTGCGTAGCCTTGAGTAACCTTGGTAGCGTAAATGCCATCCGCTCGCTGGGACCATAGCACCCCATCAGTTGGCGGAAGGCTCTGAAAGGTCCGCTGAGACAAATTTAGGGCCGCCGCTGTTACAAACAGCACGACGGCCAAGAGCCAGATCAGGCTCCAACTTGTCAGCATCTTTTCTTTCATCCGGTCAAGGCATACCCCACCAAAGAATTTTTAAGGCAAAACACGTTCCAGAACCGCACCGCACTCGATCAGAAGATCATCGGTCAATATCACGAGCAAATACGCTCAGCATGCCCTGTTCATCGGGTTGCCACTACTATTGGATATTCATCAATTTGCCAAACAATCCAAGAATTTGGACAAACCTCCACCCCTGCGAAGCGACCGGTCTTGACCAACTTCTAAGTTGTTTCGCCAAGCGTTTCAGCGGGATAGAATTAAAATCGCACTTGGATGCCGCCGCGCAGCATTCTTCGCATAGCGTTCACCCTGAGCCCGCCTTCATCACCAAAAACACCCGCCTGAAAATCAAGGATGTTCCTCGCGTCAATTATCGCTTCCGCTCTAAAGGGAAGGCCTAGATTGGGTAGGTGCTGTGTCACGAACACACTAAGGCCTGGATCGTAGATCGCGAGTCGTCCTTTGAACGGATCGATCGCAAAAACAGTGGCCTGCGGAGAAAGTCGGAAGATAGTGCGAACGCTTGTGCCCGTCTTTAGGTCTGTTGAGAGCTGCCCAAAGAAAGACTGAAAGAAATCATTCTCAAAAATACCAGCCGGATCCGCAAAACCTTTTTCGGACAGTTTTTGTCCATTGCCAAAAGCATATCCTGCTGACGCTGTAAGAAGGTTGTTAACTCGTCTGGTATAAACCACCCGCAAGCCAGTCGCCTTGCCTTGCTGGTTAGCAACAAAATCGCCCAAACCATCTTCTCCGAGCGAGTCAAAACTGAAACTGTTAAGGCCGATCCCCCGGCCCGAGGTTGTATCGAGAAAGACATTTGCCTCGACGCTCGAGCGAGAATCAAGGATCCGTTCGATCCCTAATTCGAGCCGTCGGCTCTTATTCATCTGAGGCCGCCCATTTGCGGTAAATAGATCTTCAATTGCCACTGGCTCAGAGAAGGCAACGCTTTGCCCCTCAAGATCGATCGCACGTGCCCACGATCTTTCTTCGGTTTGACCAGTAAATGCGGAACGCAGCCGGGTACGCGAGTTTAAGTCGAACTGCAGACCCAAACGCGGCGTAAATGATGAGGCATCCCCGGCGCCTACAAATCTCGAGTAATCAAATCCGTAAACGACGATTATCCCTTCACGGACCTTCCATTCGTCAACGGCCTGAAATGAAACCTGTCCGAGTTGTCGACGATCACTTTTTAATCCGCCGATCTTTGTACCAGCCGCCGAGAACCTAAACTTGTGGCCATCGAGAGGTTTAATAGAGACCGAGGTCTCAAATCGCTGCGGCGCTCCTCTTCCCTTTCCTATCTGAGCGGCGACGACGACATCTGTGTCGTCACCCATCGGCAGAAGCGCGGCGAAATTGGCACCGGTGTAGTTTCCTAAACTCGTTCCGCCAAAATACGTCTCGACTACGGCCTGTCCTTTCCGTTTCGACGGTTCATCGGCCACTTCGTCCGTACCGTTTTCAACAGAGGCGACCGCCCCGTCTTCCCCCTCCCGATTCTGATAGATCGCACGCTGCATCTGGGCTGCACGGATCCGCCATTTTGAACTATTTCTGTCAAGCTTCTTTTCAGGAAGTGTATTGCCGGCACCCGCCCTCTCGAGCTTGAAACCATAAGTCAGCTCAGATGCCCGCCCTATCTCAACGCCAAAAAGGGTAACTGGGTTAAACCCCTGCGCGACCGCAAGAACCGTGTACGTGCCAGGCAAGATCTTTGCCAAAAAGCTCCCGTCCCGCCCCGAAGTCACTTGCTTCAATAGCTTTGACGTGCCGTCGCGGAAGATAGCAACAGAAGCCTCCGCTATCGGGCTTCCGCCCTCGTCGCGAACGATTCCCTTTATGATCCCGAGATTTGCAGAGTTCCCAACAACGATCGTTGGCTCGGAAGGAGAGTTGGCAAGCGCGGCGGAAACAAGCATCAGCATTACTACTGAAGCAAAAATTACTTTAGTTGCATTGGTCAAGATTCCCATCCGAGGCGATAATCCAAGCAATTTCGGTATTTTGTTCGCAAAAGACAAGCCTGTCAAGCTTGTACAGACACCAGTAACTAGCGATGAGATGCGATTTACTTGACAAAGTTTGCTCGTAGGCTAGAATTAAGGTCTGTCTTTAGAGGCAGATTGGAGACGTGGCTGAGCGGCTGAAAGCGGCGGTTTGCTAAATCGTTAAGGGTCAAAAGCCCTTCACAGGTTCGAATCCTGTCGTCTCCGCCATCAATTTACCGATGAGCTATCAGATCTTTGGTTTGATAGCTTTTCGTATTTTGGCCGCCGTTGCGTTCTGCCCGGCTATGCTTGAAACTTAGTTTATGACCACTCGTGTTCGCTTTGCACCTAGTCCGACCGGCTACCTACATATCGGTTCCGCCAGGACGGCACTTTTCAACTACCTTTACGCCCGCCACACCGGCGGTAAGTTCCTTCTCCGCATAGAGGATACCGACCTCGCACGCTCGACCGACGAATCTACGCGTTCGATCCTCGAAGGGCTCGAATGGCTCGGCTTCGCACCTGATGAAGAGATCATCTTTCAGTCGAACAACGCCGATAACCATCGTGCAACTGCCCGGCGTCTGCTAGAGGAGGGCAAAGCATATCGCGATTTTACGCCAAAGGCCGAGCCGAATGATGCAAACGTAAAGGACGCGATCAAGGAACGTGCTCGTGCCGGACAGGGCGAGAAGAACATGCGCGACAACGAGTACCGCGAATTGCCGAATGAAGAGTCAGACGCCCGTGCCGCAGCGGGCGAGTCTTTCGCTATTCGCCTGAAAGTAGCCGAAATCGGCAAGACGTCATTCGAAGATGCCGTTTACGGACTGCAGGAACGCGATTATGCCGAGACCGAGGATCTCGTTCTGCTCCGCTCCGACGGGCATCCGCTCTACAATCTCGCTGTCGTTTGCGATGACATCGAAATGGAGATCACGCACGTGATCCGCGGACAAGACCATCTCACGAATACGCACAAGCAGATCCTCATCTACGAGGCACTCGGCATGACGCCGCCGACCTTTGCCCACCTGCCGCTGATCATGGCGCCGAACAAAGGCAAGCTGTCGAAGCGCAAGCACGGCGAGGTCGTCTCAATGACCACATATCGCGACGCGGGCTTTGTCGCAGCAGCGTTTCGCAATTTCCTCGCTCTGCTCGGGTGGTCAGCAGGTGAGGAGCAGGAGATCTACTCGCTCGACGAACTTGTCACAAAATTCTCGCTCGATGGCATCCATCGCTCGAACGCTGTATTCAACTTCCACCCCGACGATCCCCGGAAATGGACCGATGACAAGGCAATATGGATGAACGCCGAGTACTTACGCACAATGCCGCTCGACCAACTCTTGCCGCTCGTCAAACCCGAGCTTAAGGCAGCGAAACTATGGCGTGATGAATACGAGGATGAAGATAAGGTTTGGTTTGAGAATACGATAAACCTGATACGCCAACGGTTCTTCACGCTAAAGGATTTTTCCACTCAGGGACGTGCATATTTCAGTGAAGATTACGATTTCGACCCGGCCGCAATCGAAAAGAACCTCGCGAAGTTTCCGGATCTGAGATCGTGGCTCCCGGAACTCGCCGGTCGGTTTGAGGGCGAATTCGGAAAGCGCCCGTACACCGAGGAAAACATCGAAATGGTCGTAAAGGCGTTCACGGAAGAAAAAGGCACCAAGCTTGGCGTCATCATGAACGGTGCACGGACCCTGCTTACCGGTGTCGCGGTAGGTCCGTCTATGCTCTCGGTATTCGAGACCATCGGCCTCGAAAGGACTATAATGAGATTGAGAAGTCAGGTCGCGTTTGCTGAAAGTAGATCAATTTAGAGGCTTTCTTCTGGCGATCCATCAAGGAGGAGTTATGAAAGGTCTTAAATCAAACATCGAAAAAGACACTCTTAAGAATAAGAATTTTAGAAAGGTCCTTTATTCGGCTTCACACTGCCAGCTAGTGCTGATGAGTCTCGCGCCAAAGGAAGAGATCGGCTTGGAGACTCACCCGGACAACGATCAATTCTTTAGATTCGAGGCCGGCCGCGGTCGGGTCGAGATCGACGGAAACAAGTACACGGTAAAGGACGGCGACGCCGTCGTGATCCCCGCCGGTGCCAAGCACAACGTCATCAACACATCAGCTACGGAAGATCTAAAGATGTACACGATCTATTCGCCGCCGCACCACAAGGACCAGATCGTCCGAAAGACCAAGGCCGAAGCTGAGGCGAACGATCAGGAATTTGACGGCAAAACAACTGAGAAATTGCCGAAAAAGAAGTAGCTCTTCTATCACAGTTTATCCGGCTGCAGGATTGTGTGGCCTGCGACGTTCTTCGTGTAGAGAATCGTATGGTTAGATCTTTGTCCGCCGGACGTATCTTGTCGTCGCTTTTAATATTGCTGGTTGCTGCTGTTCTGATCGCCGGCCAGCCGGATATCGATCAAAAGCGTGCGGCCGGTAAGGCTGCGTTCGACGAAGCGATCCGCTTACGTCAGGAAAATACCTTTCGGTCCTATCAACTATCCCTGGAGCAATTTCGCCTTTCTGAAAAGCTGTACGCCGAGATCGGCGATAAGCCGAATGTCGGGAGCGCCCTTCTGGGCCAGGGCCTGATCCTGAACCTGATCGATGAAAAGGATGCAGCACTACGCCTGTATATTAGAGCCCTCGCGATCTTTCGCAATGCAGGGGTCTCATCACTCGAGGCCCGTACACTTAACAATATCGGGCTCCTGTACGACGAACTGGGAAAAAAGCGTAGGGCCATCGAGTATCACACCCTCGCTTTGCCATTGCGAAAAATTAATCAGGATCGATATGGCGAGGCCAACACGCTGAACAGTCTTGGCTCGGCCTATACCGACATTGGGGAAATGGCGATGGCATTGGATCATTTCCGACGTGCCTTGGCCATACAGGTCGAGATCGACGATAAGCGAGCGCAGGCGATCACACTTTCAAATCTGGGTCGACTTTACGACCAATTAGGCGATAAACAAAAGTCCGTCGAATATCTTGAGCGGTCGCTGAACTTACGGCGAGCGATCGGTGACAGGGCCGGCGAGGCCACCACTCTGAACAATCTCGGAATGGCAGTTGTCGATGCCGGAGACACGGCAAGAGCGATCGGACTTTATGATTCTT
>CAZJFB010000045.1:16087-27709 GCA_964545145.1 uncultured Chloracidobacterium sp.
ATGGCAGTTGTCGATGCCGGAGACACGGCAAGAGCGATCGGACTTTATGATTCTTCTCTTGCTATTCTCTCCGAACTCGGCTTTGAGAACAGGAAGGCCTCCGTTCTAAATAACATCGCCGCGGCACACATTGCGCTCGGCGATAATGTTAAGGCTGCTGAGTTCAGTCGAATGGCTCTTCCACTTTACCGTGCGGCGTCCGATTCGACGGGCGAGGCAACGGCCCTGAACAACATCGGTCTTGCATCCTCCGGATCGGGCGACGCACAGATCGCCTTTGAATATCTCAGCGATGCACTAATATCTGCCAGGTCGTCAATGTCTCGCGGACTAGAGGCGATTATTCTCGGCAACTTGATGCGAACGTCCGTTCAGCTTAAGCGTCCGGCGATGGCCGTCGTTTTCGGCAAGCAATGCATCGGCACTTATCAGGACCTGCGGGCCCGGATAAGCGAGCTCGACTCCTCAACCCAGCGCAACTACATTAATTCAATCGAGGATAACTACCGATATCTGGCCGATCTTCTTATTGAGCTTGGCCGCTTTACGGAGGCGACCGCCATCCTGGACCTGCTGAAAGAAGAGGAATACTCGGCCTTTGTACGACGAGATGCATCCGCAATTAAGAAAGCTCCGGAGAGCCCGACACTTACACGAAGCGAACAGGCTCTGATGCGAAATTATGCGAGGCTTGCAGCTCGAGTGGGCGGTACGGGCGGGAAACTTCGTTTGATAAATGAAAAACGACGAAAGCTCTCCACACGTGACGAGAAACCGACCCGTGCCGAAGAACGCAAATACAAGACACTGTCGTCTCGGCTGGCGGCGGAGAGTTCTGACCTTCGTTCATTTCTTGAAAAGAGCCTGGTAAACGAGATCGGTACCTACAACTCGAGTTTGGTCGGGCGAGATCGGGCCCTTCAAGGAAAGCTCCATCAGTGGGGAAATGGCACTGTCGCCATCTATACCGTGATCACCGAGAACCGCTATCGCGTCATACTGACGACGCCTACCTCTCAGATCGCTGCAAAGACTGAAATTAGCGCCGCGGAACTCAACAAAAAGATCTTTGCGTTTCGTAGAGCTTTGCAGGACACATCGTCAGATCCGCGTCCGCTTAGCAAAGAGCTATACGATATTATAATAAAGCCTATCGAGAGAGGCCTCACGGACGCGGGCGCACGCACGCTGGTCTGGTCACTCGACGGTGCCCTCCGCTACATTCCACTTGCTGCTCTTTCCTCTGACGGAAAAACGTACCTCGTCGAACGCTACAGCACAGCTGTACTCACCCCGTCAGGGCGCGGACACCTTGCGGAGACAGGTCGTATACAACGCGCACTGGGCTTTGGTGTTTCACGAGAACAAACCGTAGTTTTTCCGGAGGCACCCGATAATGCGACGAAGATAGATGCTCTGCCTGGCGTGCTGCAGGAACTGACATCGATAATCCGCGATGAACGCTCGCCGACCGAATCGGGGATACTCTTCGGTCGACGATATGTTGACGAGGAGTTCACATTTGGCAATCTTATTGCCTTGCTCGCAGCAAAGGCTCGAGGCGGACGCCGGTTTGATCTTGTACATCTGGCCAGTCATTTCCGCTTGGGAAACAGTTGGTCAAGTTCCTTCCTCATACTAGGCAACGGCGACCTGCTTAGCCTCGAAAAACTGAGCAAGACAGCTGCAATCGACTTCACCGGCGTGGACTTGATCACGCTGTCGGCATGTAATACAGCTCTCGGAACCTCAAACGGACGAGAGGTCGAATCGCTTGTGGGAGCAATTGAAAGGAAAAGCGGGAGGGCTGTTCTTGCAACGCTGTGGGAGGTGTCCGACAAAAGCACAGCGGATCTGATGACCGACTTTTACCGTTCCTGGAAAGAACTTGAAATATCAAAAGCGGCCGCCCTGCAAAGTGCTCAGCAGAAACTGATCAATAGCTCTTCCGAGCTTTCGCATCCATTCTTCTGGTCTGGATTTGTACTGAGCGGCAACTGGCGTTAATTCAGGCGATCTCGATCGTTCGGCGTTTGACAGGCGAAGAAAGTACGATCGTCGTCGTCGTTATCCCGTACGGCGTCAACCGATCGATCACTTCCTGCAGATGTTCGACCGACGCAACGGCGATCTTCATGATGAACGAATCGCCGCCGGTGCCGCGATGGCATTCGAGGACCTCATTCGATCCTTCTGCAACCTCGATAATGTGGCTGTAATCGACTCCTGTAATGCTCATTCTGACAAATGCCAGGATCGGCAACCCGACCTTTGCCGTGTCGATCTCGGCTCGAAAGCCGGTGATTATCCCTGCATCCTCGAGCTTATGGACGCGCTCGATGACCGCCGGCGTTGTCAGCCCGACCCGTCGGCCAAGCTCGGCATAGCTCGTCCGAGCGTCGTCCTGCAGTTCCTTCAGTATCTTTCGGTCGATCTCGTCGATCATACACAAGTAATAGTAATATTAATCAAAGCATACAAAAAAACTTACTAAATTAAGCACGCTCAATGTAATTACTTAACATAATCATTCAAGCATATGATCGTTTCGATTAGAATTAGTTATTTATAGTTAACCTTGATTTTCCCGCTTGCATCTATTGGTATGAAAGGAGCTGCCGCGACCATGCTGACCGACACAGTCTCAACAACAACGGAAGCAGATTTTGCCATTGAGAATTTTCGCGTTTCCGACGAGGACCTGCCGGAATTTCGGGATCTGAAGTTCGAGAACATTAACGAACTTCATATCGACCATCCCGGGGCAAATGACGCTGAATATCGTGCGCGTCGCGACTACATTGCCTCCTGTGCAAAGCGTTTTCGCGAGAGCGGTGAGATCACGGATGTCGACTACTCAGCCCGCGAGCAGCGAGTGTGGCGTTATGTCGCTGAGGAGCTCGAGGAACTGCAGCAAAGATACGCGTCGCCCTTTTACCTGCGTGCCAAGAAGGAACTCGGCATCAGGACCGACCAGATACCGCAATTGTCGGAAATGAATCGCCGCCTAAAGGAACTTACCGGATTTCGTCTCGCCCCGATCGAGGGGCTGGTCGAAACCCGCGGCTTTCTCTCGTGGCTATCGTATCGCGTGATGCTCTGCACCCAATACATCCGCCACCATTCTCAGCCGGCGTACACGCCCGAGCCGGATATTGTCCATGAGGCGATCGGCCACATTCCGATGTTCACAAACCCAAATTTTGCCGACTTTTCGCAATTCATTGGCCACGGTGCTCGTATTGCAACAGACAAGCAACTCGAGGAACTAGGTCGCCTATACTGGTTCACGGTTGAATTCGGACTAGTAGAACACGAAGGCGACATCAAAGCATACGGTGCGGGATTGCTCTCGAGTTTCGGCGAGCTTGAGCATGCATTTTCGGACAAAGTCGAACGCCGGGCATTTGATCTCGAGCAGGTCATTGATCACGAGTACACCTACAGCGACATGCAGCCGGTGCTATATGTCATTCCCTCGTACGCAGAATTGAAAGAGGCAACGCGGAAGTACATAGAATCTTTCGGCTCTAGATAAATGATCGAATATAAAGTGAACGAACCCGTCGATGCAGCGGACGTAATTGAACTTTATCGCGACGCCGGGCTCCCGCGGCCGATAGACGACTTAGAAAGAATTGAAAGAATGTTTGCGGGATCAGACCTCGTCATCAGCGCGTGGGAACGTGAAAGGCTGGTAGGTTTATCCCGTTCGATCATGGACGGTGCGTGGAGTTGCTACTTGGCTGACTTAGCTGTCCTTCGCGAATATCAGCGAGCCGGCGTCGGACGAAAGTTGGTTGATATGACCCGAGAAGCAGCGGGCAAAGAATCGATGGTCCTGCTGCTTTCCGTTCCGGAAGCAATGGAATACTACCCAAAGATCGGGATGGAACGACTCGACAACGCCTTTATTTATTGGCGGAATATTTGACGAGGACAAAAGACCATGACTATTCAGAATCCATTAGGACTTAAGAAGATACATCACGTTGAATTTTATGTCGGCAACGCGAAACAAGCGGAGTTTTATTATCGCAAGGCGTTCGGGTTTTCCAGGCATGCATATTCGGGCCTTGAAACGGGCAATCGTGCGACCACGAGCTATGTCTTGCGTCAGGGCAATATCAATTTCGTTCTAACTGCCCCTATGGGTCCTGAACATCCGGCCGCTGAACATATCAAAAAGCACGGCGACGGCGTCAAGGACATCGCGTTTTATGTTGAGGACGCCGATCACGCATTTAACGAATCGGTCAGGCGCGGCGCAACCCCGGTGACCGAACCGCACGATTGGCAGGACGAGCACGGGGCGGTCCGCAAGGCTGCGATAGCGACCTACGGAGACACCATCCACTCATTTATCTCGTATAACACTAATAATGGCCACAATTATTCGGGCCCGTTCCTCCCGGGATTCGTCGAACAAAGTGTCGAGGGCGACGGTGTAGGTCTAATGCTGGTCGATCACATCGTCGGCAATGTCGAGCTCGGTCAGATGACGCGTTGGTGCGATTTTTACCGCGACGTACTAGGCTTTTTCCGCTATATCACATTTGACGATAAGGATATCTCGACCGAGTATTCGGCTCTTATGTCGATCGTCATGAGCGACGGCCAGCACAACATCAAGTTCCCGATCAACGAGCCTGCCGAAGGTAAAGGCGGCAAATCGCAGATCCAGGAATATATCGATTTTTACCGCTCGGCCGGCGCTCAACACGTGGCTTTGCTGTGCCGCGATGTTATGTCAACGGTTGAAAAGCTGCAGCAGAACGGCGTCGAATTCCTCCGTGTTCCTGACACCTATTACGAAGAGTTGCCCGATCGCGTCGGCCCGATCGACGAGAATATCGACGAACTAAAGCGCCTCGGCATCCTGGTCGACCGCGACGACGAAGGCTATCTGCTCCAGATCTTTACCAAGCCAGTCGAGGACAGGCCGACGGTCTTTTACGAGATCCTCCAGCGAAAGGGCTGCAAGGGCTTTGGCAAAGGGAATTTCAAGGCGCTTTTTGTCTCGATCGAAGAAGAGCAGCGTCGCCGCGGCAATCTGTAGAAAGATCTGCCATGAAATACCACAAATGAACCGTATCCGTAACTTTCAAGTGGAAGACCTTGAATCGGTGGTTGAAGTATTTCGCTCGAATATTCCAAAGTATTTTGGTCCCGGCGAAGAGCCCGGTTTGAGGAGTTTTCTCGCCGAGTTACCCGATGATTACTATGTGATCGAGCTTGATGGCTCGATAGTTGGGGCGGGAGGTATCGCACTTAACGATGTTACACCGCCGACTGTCTCACTATGCTGGGGAATGGTCCGCAAAGATCATTTGGGTACCGGGCTCGGAAGAGCATTAACACAGTTTCGGATAGACCTTTCGAAAGATAAATACGGTACGACTCCGATAACTATCGGCACGTCGCAGCACACGGTCGAGTTTTATGAAAAATTCGGTTTTCGTTTGACCGAACGCAGGTTGGATGGCTATGGCCCCGCGATCGACGAGTGCAGGATGATCTTAGAATTTTCTTGAATACCCTCTTACCTGTAATGGACCGACGCTCATTTATCGGACTCGCTTCTGTTGCAACGGTGTCTCCGTTTGTAACCGGGTCGTCGCTGTGGCTGAAGTATGACCGGCCCAACCTTCGACCATCGATAAGCGGTCGGAAGTTCATCAGTGAATCCGTCGAGGCTAAGATCCGCCAGGTCACGGCCTCGATCAAGGATCCGGAAGTCGCATGGCTCTTTGAGAATTGCTATCCGAATACACTCGACACGACGGTTTTTACGGGGACGCGTGACGGCAAACCTGACACCTTTGTGATCACAGGCGATATCGATGCCCTTTGGCTACGCGATTCGACGGCGCAGGTGACGCCGTATTTGCCACTCGCCAAGACTGATGAAAAGTTGCGCGTGATGATCCGCGGATTAATCCACCGTCATGCGTTTTCGATCCTGCTCGATCCATATGCAAATGCATTTCTCAGGGACCCGAACAGTAAAGGCTGGGACGACCTTCCGAAGAACAAACCTGGAGTTCACGAGCGCAAATGGGAGGTGGATTCGCTCTGCTATGCGATCAAGCTTTCGCATCTGTATTGGTCGGTGACCCGTGATGCCTCGCCATTTGATGCCGAATGGCAGGAAGCGATGCGGACCATAGTTCGAACTTTCCGCACCGAGCAGTTAAAGGAAGGTTCAAGCCCGTATCGATTTATTCGCCGCACGACGGACATGTTCGACGCTCCGCCGTTTCAGGGCGAAGGTTATCCGGTCAAACCGTGCGGATTGATACGCTCGGCCTTTCGACCGTCTGACGACTCGACCATTTGGGGATTTCTGATCCCTTCGAATATGTTTGCGGTAGTAGAACTGCGGCATCTGGCCGAGATCTTTCAAACCGTCGTGAAAGATAGTGGTTTTGCGGCCGAGTGCCGATCTATGGCAGGCGAGGTCGAATTAGCGATACGCAAATATGCCGTAGTCAGTCACGAAAAGTTTGGAAGGGTCTATGCGTATGAGGTTGATGGCTATGGCAATCACTTATTTATCGACGATGCCAATGCCCCAAATCTCGTGTCGATACCGTACTTCGGATTTGTCCCGGCATCGGATCCCGCCTATCGCAGGACGCGAGCATTTGCGCTGAGCGATTCAAATCCGTATTTTGCCCGGGGAAAGGCAGCCGAGGGCATTGGCAGCCCGCATACGGGAAAACGCTCGATCTGGCACATTGGCTTGATCATGCGTGCGTTGACATCAACGGACGAAGCAGAGATCGCAAAATGCCTGGCGATGATCAAACGCACACACGCCGGTAAAGGCTTTATGCACGAGTCGTTCGATCCGGACGATCCGGCAAGGTTCACCCGCAAGTGGTTTGCATGGGCGAATACTCTATTTGGTGAGCTGATCGTAAAGCTCGAAGAACGCGGATCGAGAACATTGAGTCAAATCTTCTAAGTTTTTCTGCAGCAGGCAGTAATGGAGAAGAAGACCTCGCCGCCTCTTACGCCTGTGCTAATCTGGAATTAATTTTCGTATGGATCTGAAATATCAAACTGGTTTTGGAAATGAATTCGCGACCGAGGCTTTTGAAGGATCATTGCCCGTCGGGCGAAACTCGCCGCAAAAGGCACCGCTAGGCCTTTATGCCGAGCAACTTTCGGGCACGGCATTTACAGTGCCCCGTGCCGCCAACAAACGCACCTGGACCTATCGGATAAGGCCTTCGGTGACCCATAATCCATTCGAACGGCTCGACAACGGCCGTTGGCAGAGCAAGCCCAACGATATTGACGTAACACCGAATCAGCTTCGGTGGGATCCGATCCCGGTGCCAAATGAACCAACCGATTTTATTGACGGCATCACAACTATCGCGCTCAACGGCGACCTGTTGTCGCAGGTAGGTATCGGCATCCACATTTACACTTGTAACAAAGGCATGGGCGACCGCTATTTTTATAACGCTGACGCCGAGATGCTGATCGTGCCCGAAATGGGCAGGCTCGGTTTCCTAACCGAACTTGGTGCCCTGCAGGCCGGGGCCGGCGAGATCATCGTAATTCCGCGTGGCGTGAGATTCAAGGTAGAGCCTCACCCGGACGACAATCAGTGCCGCGGCTATATCTGCGAGAATTACGGAGCACAGTTTCGTCTCCCTGACCTCGGCCCGATCGGTGCCAACGGCCTTGCAAATCCGCGTGATTTCGAGACTCCTGTTGCGTGGTATGAGGACCGCGAAGGCAAATTCGAACAGATCGCAAAATTTGGCGGCAATCTGTGGTCGTGCGAGATAGGCCACAGCCCACTGGACGTCGTCGCGTGGCATGGTAACTATGCCCCGTATCGCTATGACCTCAGACGATTCAACACTATCGGGTCGATCTCTTTTGATCATCCCGATCCTTCTATCTTTACGGTCCTGACGAGCCCTAGCGGTGAAACTGGCGTTGCAAACTGCGATTTTGTGATCTTCCCAGACCGCTGGCTTGTTGGCGAAGACACGTTTCGCCCACCATGGTATCACCGAAATTATATGTCCGAATACATGGGACTGATCTACGGCCTGTACGATGCTAAGGAAGAAGGCTTCGTCCCCGGCGGCGGTTCGCTGCACAACCAAATGTCCGCCCACGGCCCGGACCTCGACGCCTTCGAAAAGGCTTCGAACGCCGACCTCAAACCGCAGAAGCTTGAAGGCACTATGGCATTCATGTTTGAATCACGGTATATAATTCATCCGACAAAATTCGCGATGGAATGTGCCCAACTGCAGCATCATTACAGCGACGTGTGGCAAGGGTTGCGAAAGAACTTCTCCAGCTAGCTATCGACGGGAACGACTGCCCGATACCGAATGACGCCGAGATGATCAACACAAAATCATATGTTTGGGCCGCGATGATCAAACGCGGCCTTTTTATTTTGCTATTCTCAACTGCTGTTTGGCCTCCGGCTCCGGCGCAAGGCCAACCTTACGTCCCCGAGACCGATCCGCTTGTCGTCAAAAAGCTCGAAGAGTGGCAGGACTGGAAATTCGGCCTGCTGATGCATTGGGGGCCGTATAGTCAATGGGGAATTGTCGAGTCATGGTCGCTGTGTTCGGAGGACGTTGACTGGTGCCGCCGGCCGAAAGGCAGCAATTATTCAGATTATGTGAAACAGTACGAAAAGCTCCCAACAACATTCGATCCTGTCCAATTCGACCCAACCAAATGGGCGAAAGCCGCTAAGGATGCGGGAATGAAGTATGTCGTGTTTACTACAAAGCATCACGACGGCTTTAGTATGTTCGACACGAAGTTCTCTGACTACAAGATCACGGCTTCGAACGTGCCATTCAGCCGCAACCCGCGAGCGAATGTTACGAAAGAGATCTTCGATTCGTTTCGACGCGAGAGTTTTGGCATCGGGGCGTATTTTTCTAAGCCCGATTGGCACAGCGACGATTATTGGGACCCATTTTGGGCGACACCGGACCGCAACACTAATTACGATACGACCAAGCATCCCGAAAAGTGGAATAGATTTAAGGATTTTACCTTCAACCAACTCAACGAACTGACAACCAATTACGGCAAGGTCGATATTCTGTGGCTCGACGGCGGGTGGGTCCGCCCCGGTATTCCAAAAGATCCGGTTGCCGGCAGCGGTCGGGTACCGTGGCCGCAGGACATCGATATGCCGCGGATCGCTTCGATGGCGCGGAAAAATCAGCCCGGTATCATCATCGTAGACCGCGACGTCCACGGACCGTTTGAAAATTACCGAACCCCTGAACAAAAAGTACCGGACGAGCCACTTCCCTATCCGTGGGAGACTTGCATGACTATGGCGACTTCGTGGTCGTACGTGCCGAACGACGTCTACAAGCCTTCGCGGCAGCTTATCCATACCCTCATCGATGTTGTCGCCAAAGGCGGCAATTTCCTCCTCAACGTTGGCCCCAGTCCAAAAGGTGAATTCGCTCCCGAAGCCTACGATCGTATGTGCGATATCGGTGCGTGGCTCAAAACCAACGGCCAGGCAATTTACGGCACGCGCCCGATCGCACCCTACAAACAAGGTAACGTCGCCTTCACCTCGCTTCGCGACGGTAGCGTCTATGCGATCTACCTCGGTGGCGAGAACGAGTCCTCGCTCCCGGCCTCGATAACGCTGAACGGGATGAGACCAGCGAAGGGAGCCCAGATGACTTTGCTCGCGGGCGGCACACCGTTGTCCTGGGAAAGGGTCGGAAGCACAACAATTATCTCGATCCCGGCTTGGGTCAGAAGAGAGACTTCAGGCCAATATGCGTGGGTGATCAAGTTCTCACAAGTCGACCGGTAAGATATGGGCATCGTATCCACAGAACTCAAGTTCATTGCGACACCCGACAAAGGCGAGGTATCGGCAATCCTACTCCGGCCTGAGAATGCGATTTATCTGCTCGTTTTAGGGCATGGTGCGGGAGCCGACATGCGATCAGACTCGATGCAAAAGATAGCCGAGACCTTGGCCGAGCAGCAGATCGCGACGCTTCGGTACAATTTCCCATTCAAAGAACATGGCCGCGGGGGTGTCGATTCGCCCAAAGTGGCGGTCGCGACGGTACGCGCGGCCGTCGCTAAGGCGAACCAACTTGAATCGCAACTCCCGCTCCTTGCCGGTGGCCATTCCTTTGGCGGGCGGATGACGTCGACTGCACAATCGCAACAGCCGCTCGAAAATGTGAAGGGCCTGATCCTGTTCTCGTTTCCGCTTCACGCCCCAAATCAGCCTTCCGATTTGCGTGCCGGGCACCTTAACGCGATCGAGATCCCGATGCTCTTCGTGACCGGCACGCGCGATGCTCTAAACGATTTGACGTTCTTTCGTCCCGTCGTGCAAAAACTCGGGAGACGCGCAACACTCCACCTGCTCGATACGGCCGATCACAGCTACAAGGTTCTTAAAAAGACGCGGCAGTCAGCCGAAGATGTCTTTTCAGAAATTTCCCGCATAACGCATGAGTGGGTGACCAAGCTTTGAACCTTCTCGATTTGTTATTGTCAATTCTGCAATAATATTCTCCCATGAGAAAAATTCTGTTGATAGCAGTTGCTCTAGGAGTCTTTGCGGTATCGGTGACCGCGCAAAAGCCGTCGCCAAGTCCGGTCGAGGCACCATTCCTGATGGAGATCGAAGACTTTTTCTCGATCTCTGGTGTGGGGACGATTGTCACAGGAAAAGTAGAACGCGGAAAGATCAAGGTCGGCGATAGTGTCGAGCTCATCGGCTTTAAGCCTTCAAAGACCTGGACAGTCGCACGGATCGATGCCTTTGGCCGCCCGCCTCAAGAGGCTGCCGCAGGTGACAAGATCGGTGTCGTACTCCGCGGTATCGACAAGGTTGATCTAGTGCGTGGACAGCTGATTGTAAAACCGGGCAGCGTAAAAACATACGGCAGATTTCAGGCAACGATAGATATGACCGAGGCAAAGGACGGCGGCCGAAGAACTCCGATCGCGTCGGGCTTCAGGCCCCAGGTCTTCTTTCGAACGGTCGCGTTCTCCGGAACACTGACGCTGACAGGTGGACGGCAAGATGCCGCGGCAGGTGAGAAAGCAATACCTGTAGAGATCGAAATGATCGAACCTACCGCAATCGAGATTGGCTCAAACTTCTCGCTCCGCGAGGGCGGCCGCACGGTTGCGATAGGCACTGTAACACAGCTGATAGCTCCAAAATAATGTGCAGAAATATCAAAACGCTTTTTAATTTTGATCCGCCAGCGACAACTGACGAGGTACAGGCGTCTGCGATCCAGTTTGTACGCAAACTCTCCGGTTTCAATAAGCCGTCAAAAGCGAATGAAGAAGTTTTTGGCCTTGCCGTCGAGCGGGTCGCTGCCGCTGCGCAAGAGATGCTGAACTCTCTGGTCACCAACGCTCCACCGCGTGATCGGGACATCGAAGCTGCAAGGGCTCGGAAACGGGCAGCCGTGCGCTTCGCAAAGCCGTAGCTAGAACCTCTGTCACTCCGGAACTTTTTCTTGACGGGCTTCGTTATTTTTGGAAAGCCATGAACAAACAGAAGATCCTCGATCGAATCAGCCGGGGCCGAACCGACCTCGTCTTTGACCTGCT
>CAZJFB010000046.1:0-26719 GCA_964545145.1 uncultured Chloracidobacterium sp.
GAATGGATCAATTTTACAAGCCCGGCCTGACGGAGGGTTCCGGTTTTTGAGAATATGCGCTTCAGATGCGTTCGCCCAGTATTCTGAGTGATTGACATCATAGAACAAGCCTCGGCAAAAGAACCTTCGGAGGTCAGGACCTCAGCAAAACGAGCCTCGGTCGTGGTAAGCCCGAACTCGGCCTTGAGCACCGCAGCAATGTCCTTCCGTCTTGACTCCGGATCCGTTATGAAAACAATAGCTAGTTGGTCCAAGGAACGTCCGATTTGGCCCTGTCGATGGTAGGGAGCCACAAGGAGTTCGAGTGGAGGAAGCGGAGCCGTACGCCGCACCATTAGGGCCCCGCCGAAACTTCGCGCTCCCACTCCTGCCCGATCAACAACGCCTGAAACTACCTTTTCAAACGTCCTATTGGGAAATGACGTAGAAATTGAGCCGTTATTGTTTCGTCGAAGGCCGTTACCGTTTGCGATGAACTGGCTTCCAGCATGATTCGAATAGACCAATCTTCGTTGGCGGTCAATGATCAACACTCCTTGTGAAAGGTGATCGAACGCGTTTGCAATGATCGAAGTTTGCCGATCAAGCTCGCGCAAGCTGAAATTCAGCCTAAATGCCCTCGCAAGATGAGGAAGCAAGTAGTTCATCACCGCAAATTCCCGGCGACCGAAATTCGGTTTCCCCGGTGGTCGGGAAAATGCAATACCCGCGTTCAAATTGTCGTGGTCTAGGAAGACACGGTATTCCAGATGGAAAATATCGATTGGGGTGTAGAAGTCTTGATAGATCTCCAGTCTGCGAAAACCTGAGTCACTCATGAACTCCCGGCGATTGAATCGCTTGCCGGGCTTCAGGCCCGCAATTTTTGATCGAAACGGACTAATATGCTGGTAATATTCAAAATACTGAGCAAATGCATCGTCCGGAGTCGTTCCGCCAAAGACATGAAAGTACTTTTTGTCGGTGTCGAAAAGCGAGACGTGGCCGGGCCCGGAATCGAGCAGAGCGGCAATTTCGCGATAGTTGTCGATCCACGGCTCAGTCCCCATCTGGTAAGCAGATTCATAGAGACAGCCGATTATCCGATGAAGTTTTTCCTCTGAGATCCCTCGCATTTGACCGCCTCGCCGGTAAATCCTCCAGGACGTGGGAGCCTCGTCACTTTGAATGTGAGGCTAATCGATAACCATTCCAATTGCAAATTGCCGCAGCGTCGCCCAAACGGCGAGCGGAATTCAACGATCCTGAGCCTCTGACTCAAATACGCACCAAAATGAAGAAGATCGTGTCAATTTCTTTTTGGAGAAGTTTCGAACTGCGATGTGGAGTTTTTATTTCGACTGTCTGAATGGGGCTATTTTATGATCGTCCCTCAGACTGGCCGCGAAGACTCTGGAGTGGGTGTAGCTGCCGGAGACGGCGCTGAAGCCGGTACGGCTGTTGGTGCGGCCACCACGTAGCTGTCGCGGGCCCTGACCAGTAGATTGGGCCGATAGACACGGACCTTGATCTGCTTCCTTTGCCCGGGCCTGCCCTCTTTCGTTGGAATATATCCGATGTTGTACTGGCGTCGAAGTTCCTCGGCAATGCCTTCAAATGCCGCGGTAAGGCCGCCCGGAGTTGCTTCCGGCCTAAATACCCTGCCGCCGGTGGCGTCGGCGAGTTCCTCGAGATAGCGTCGACCGAGTGCGTAGTCCTCGGCGCTGACACCCGAGAGAATGACCGGCGGGCCGAAAATGTCGGGCCAGCGTGCCGGCGGGCGGCGGCGATTGTCGAGGTACGTGTTGTAGTAGATAGGGAAGATAAGCGCGTCGGATTCTTCGGCAAAGTTTAGCGTGCTGTCGTAGCTGTTCTTTCTCGATGTCGTATCTACGCCGTCCGTGAACAGAACGACCGCCTTTCGGCCCTCGATAGTTGCGAACTGCTTTCGAAGGGCCTCGTCCACTGCGTTATAAAGCGATGTGCCGTCGCCAAAATCAGCTTTGTTGATCGCCTTGTAGATCGCCATCCGGTCGCGTGTGGCCTTGGTACGGACCCGCACACTGTGGTCAAAGTCGATGACAATCACGCTATCCTGCGGCTGCAGCTGATCGACGAAAGCGATCGCAGATCGTCGGATCTCCTCAATGCGGTATGCCGTTGATGGGCTCACATCAAGCACGAGAGCGACGGTGAACGGCTTATCTGTTGTGCCAAAATAGGCGATCTCTTGCTCGACACCGTCCTCATAGATCTTAAAGTCCGATTGACGAAGGCCCGGGATATAAAGGCCATACTTGTCGAAAACGGACACTGGGATCGTGATCAGGTTGGTCTCGATCTTGAGGACCTCGCCTTCGTCCGCCGTCGTTTCGGCAGCCGGGGCAACGGGGCCGGTAACTTGGGTTGACGGCGGACGAACACGTCGAGTGTTTGGCTTCGATTCGGAATATTGCGTTGGATCCTCGGTCTCGCGAACGGGTGACGGTGTCGCGGCGGGCGTGGAGCGTCTGCCCGACTGTGCAAACAGCAGCGACACGCAGGTCAAAAGCAAACAAATTATCGTTAGCGAACGAAACATACCAGATGAAGTATCAATATCGATAGACGCAAATTCTCGCCGTTTTGATGCAGGAAAAATTAGGATTAGGCCAAGATCAGGCAAAAAAGCCGAAGACCGTAGAAATACTGAATCCAGCCATGATCGCTACCACCGCCCACCCCGCAAGCTGCATCCACATCGGATGCTTGTATTCACCAAGCAGCGATGACTTCCTTGAAGCGATCAAGATAAGCGCTAGTCCTATGGGCAGAATAAAGCCATTCACGGTGCCTGCAAAAACAAGCAGCTTGACCGGATTTCCCATTACTAGGAAAATCGCGGTCGAGACGAGCATGAAAGCGATAACGACGCGATTATTGTTGCGTTCCAGGGACGAATGGAACGTCTTGAGGAAAGAAACTGACGTGAACGCGGCTCCGACGACCGAGGTGATAGCCGCCGCCCACATGACAATTCCGAATACTCGAAGCCCGACATTTCCCGCCGCATTCTGAAAGACCGACGCGGGAGGATTCTTGTCGTCGATCGGCATGCCCAGCGTAATTACGCCCAAAGCCGCAAGAAAAAGAAAGAACCGGATCACCGCTGTCAGCAGAATGCCGGTGAACGCACCTCGCGAGACCTGCGCGAGATTTTCACGGCCCGTGATCCCCGCGTCAATAAGCCGATGTGCGCCGGCGAACGTGATATATCCGCCGACGGTCCCGCCAACTAGGGTGACCACTGCCCGAGCGTCCACCTGCTCCGGCCAAACGGTGCGAAACGCCGCATCTGCCAGCGGAGGCTGCGAGCGGTAAACGACGTACGCTATCAACCCTAGCATTACAACGCCGAGCACCTTTACAAAGGCATCCATTGCTCTGCCTGCCTCTTTGAAAAGGAACAGACCGATCGCCAAGACCGCGCTAATGATCGCCCCGTATTCGATCGGGATGTCGAGAGCGGCATTCAGCCCCAAACCGGTTCCGGCGATATTCCCAATATTGAATACGAGCCCGCCGGCAGCTACGAGGCCCGCGAGTAAGTATCCGCTGCCGCGAATGGTCTCATTCGCAAGGTCCTGGCCTCGCTTACCGCTGACGGTCAGCACTCGCCAGATATTGAGCTGCGCGAATATGTCTAGGGCGACCGAAAGCAGGATCACGAAGCCAAAGCTCGCCAGCAGCTGCTTGGTGAAAACCGTGGTCTGCGTCAAAAATCCGGGTCCGACTGCCGATGTTGCCATCAGGAACGCCGCGCCGAATATCACGGAACTAAGAGAAACGTTCTTTTGTTTGTCAGCCATTTACCGGTTTGATCAGAATGCCCGTCTCAGTGAGGGCCTGGTTTATTGTTCTGGCAAATTTGACGGCATTTTGCCCGTCACCGTGGATACAAACAGTCTCGGCTGTTATCGCTATCATAATGCCGTCCGTAGATCGAACCCTGCCGTATTTGATCATATCGAGTACCTGCGTCAATGCCGTATTTTCATCTTGTATTAGGGCATTCGGTGCGTTTCGAGAGGTCAGCGATCCGTCCGTCTGGTAAGTCCGGTCTGCAAAGACCTCAGATACGGTCCTCAAGCCGCATTTCTTTGCTTCATTGATAGACTCACTGCCGGATAGTCCGAATAACGCAAGGCCGCGATCATAGTCTGAGACCGCCCGTGCGATAGCCCCAGCCAGATCCCGATCGCGCGCCGCTTTATTGTAGAGTGCCCCATGCGGCTTCACGTGGGTGATGCTGCCGCCGGCCGCTTTTGTAATTTTATCCAGAACGCCGATCTGTTCTGTAATAAGTGAGCCGATCTCCTCCGGGGTAAGATCCATCGGCGTACGGCCGAAATTCTCGCGGTCACGGTAGCCGGGATGAGCGCCAATGGCGACACCATTCTCCAATGCAAGGTCTACCGTCCGTTTCATTGTGTCTTCATCTCCCGCGTGATAGCCACAGGCTATGTTCGCGGACGATATAAAACGTATGAGCTCGGCATCGTTGCCGCAGCCTTCACCCATGTCGCAATTAAGATCGATCGTCAAACTGTCCATTTGCTGGCCTGAAATCTACACCCGACGCGGAAGAAACTCAAATCCTGCTCAAATTGATCGGCAATTGCTTCGGCGTGCGCCATGTCGACGAGGTGAAAGGCGACCTTGTCATTCGCACCAAGCTGGGCAAGAAGCGGAAGATCCTGCGATATTACGTGAGCGATCCTAGGATAACCGCCCGCTGTCTGATGGTCTGCCATAAGAACGATCAATTGGCCGTCAGGCAACAGCTGGATGGTGCCGAAATCGACTGCCGACGAGATCATTTCAAGCGGTTCCGTAAGCGAGATCGGCACGCCCTTGAGGCGAAATCCCATTCGGTTCGAGCTGTTCGAGATCAGAAAGTCCTCGCTGACCAATGTACGCCGTCCGTTCATGTCGAGCTTGTCAAATTCACCGCCCGCGATGACCCTTACGGTGGGAAAACGACTATATCTCGGTACAAGCGCTGGCGATACCTTGAACATACCGATCCGCGATCTGGGCGACGACGCTGGACAGGCAATTCGATCACCGGCTTCAAGCTTACGGCCCTCATGGCCCCCGATCTTCGCCGTCAAATTCGTGCTCGAACTTCCAAGCCATTCATCGACGGTCAGCCCACCTGCGACCGCCAGATATGTACGTTCGCCGGAAGCCTTTCCGGTGAAAGTCAGAACGTCGCCTTGCCGTGCCGCGATCGGCCGCCAATTCTCTATGGCGACACCAGACATTTCCGGTTGAAGATCTGCTCCGCCGAGAGCGAAGATCGTATCGTGTTCAAAGGCCACTCGAGCGGCAGGGAAGTGCATTTCCATCACGGGGGAGCTCAATTCGTTGCCTAGAAGCGTGTTAACAAGAACAGTCGCTGTTCGATCCATGACCCCGCCCGGATTTATTCCGAAACGCCGGTAACCGTGGCGGCCGAGGTTCTGCACCGTCGTCAAAATCCCGGGCTTTTCGATCAGGATGGTCATTTCGCCGGCAAGAACCTCACATTGTCTCCGGGCTTAAGATAGGTCGGTGACGGGGAGCTTGGGGTGAACAGTTCGACATCCGTCCGCCCGATGATCTGCCATCCGCCTGGCGACTCAAGTGAGTAGATCCCGGTCTGCCGACCGGCGATACCGACACTGCCCTTTGCGACAGACTCTCGCGGCGCGTTTTTGCGAGGTGTAGCTATCCGCTCGTCGATCTCGCCCATGTATGTAAAACCCGGAAGGAAGCCGAGCATATAGACTCGATAGGTCGACGAGGTGAAGATTTCGACAACATCTGCAGGCGTCAAGTTGTTATAGCCTGCAACAAATTCGAGGTCCAGGGCATCGCCGCCGTCGAAGTGTACCGGTATCTCGATGAGGCGTCGTTCTATTGAAATCTCGTTATCAGCGTCGTCGATAACGTCGAGAACAAAGTGCCGCACGGCATCGAACGAGGAATCAAATTCAGGAAATTGCCGCCTGATCTTGTGACGATCGTAGAAGATCGAGATCGAGGCGTAGGCCGGCACAGTCTCGATCAAGCCGGAGAATCTGTTGGCTTCGAAATATGTTGAAAGAGCGATCGCCCGGTCATTAAGTTCGGGCGAGATCGTCGCGCCAAATTCGACGGTCAACGCCGAGTCGCCGATCGGAAAGATCCTGACGTCGTCGGGCCTCATCCTATCTACTCCGCTGTTTGGGATCGAGATATTCGCGAAGCCCGTCGCCTATAAAGTTGAACGCGAGCACCGTCATTGCGATCGCAAGCCCGGGAAACAGAAGTACGTGCGGTGACGTGCTAAAAAACTGGCGGGCCTCTTCTATCATCGTTCCCCAGCTCGGTGCAGGCGGCGGGATGCCGAGGCCGAGAAACGACAGCGAAGCTTCAGAAAGAACAGCTCCGGCCATACCTAATGACGCCTGTACGATAAGCGGCTGCACGGCATTTGGCAGAATGTGCGTAAACAGGATACGCATATTGCCCGCACCGAGTGCCCGGGCGGCCTGAACGTAATCATACTCGCGCACCTTCAGCACCTGGCCGCGCATCACCCGTGCGTAACCGACCCAGCCGATAACGCAAAGTGCTGCGATAAGCTTGCCCTGTCCCGCACCGAGGAAGGCGACAAGAGCGATTGCAAGCAACAGTCCGGGAAACGCGAGAAAGACGTTGAAAATATAGCCGGAAAGAAATTTGTCCACCAGGCCGCCGTAGAATCCGGCTATCGCACCGATAATGGTTCCAATCACGGATGAGACCACGACGACCGAAATGCCAACCTGGAGCGAAATACGGGCGCCGTACACCACTCGAGAGAAAATATCGCGCCCCAAACCGTCCGTCCCGAACCAATGCTCCACTGATGGCGACGCATACCGTAGGGCGAGGTCCTGCACGGTTATGTCGTGTGTGGCAATAAGCGGCGCAAAGATCGCGGCCAGAATAAAAAGGCCCGCGATCGCAAATCCAATGTATGCCAGACGACTCATCTATGATAATCGGATCCTGGGATCAAGTTTTCGATAAACAAGATCCGTTAGCGAATTCGCGACAATGAACGTGATACTAATGACCAGCACGCAACCTTGAACGAGGCGATAGTCACGTTTGCCGATACCGTCCTCCAAAAGCAATAATCCGAGGCCCTGCCAGCTAAAGATCTTTTCCGTAATGATCGCCCCGGCGAGCAGCACACCTAACTGAAGGCCCAAGATCGTTACAACGGGAATCAGGCCATTCTTAAGAACATGCTTATATAGCACGACTCGCTCACTAAGGCCCTTGGCACGAGCAGTGCGGACGTAATCTTCCCCAAGCTCCTCGATAACACTCGAACGGACCATTCTTGTCAGGATAGCCGACAGCGCTGCTCCGAGGGTGACCGCAGGAAGCACGATATCCTCAGGATACAAGCTGCCCGTCGGTGAGAACCAGCCGAGTTTCACCGCGAAAATATAAACAAGAAAAGGCCCGACAACGAAGGTCGGGAGCGAAATGCCAAGCAGAGCAAAGAATGACGCAAAGTTGTCGATGAGCGAGTTCTTGTGCGAACCGGCCAGAATACCCAACGGCAAGGCGATCCCTATCGCGACGAGCATCGCAGCGATTGCGAGTTTGATGGTCGATGGGTAACGCTCGAATATCATGTCGAGTACGGGGCGATCCGTTCTCATCGAGACGCCAAGGTCGCCCTGCAAAATGCTGCCCCAATAGTCGGCGTATCGATTGTCAACACCATTCCATACAAAGCCCTTTTCGCTCGATAGGGAAAAGAAGAACGGCGGGCGATCCAGTCCATGCTTAGCCCGAAAGTTCTCGATCTGTTCCTGAGTCGCCGTCTCGCCAAGAATGACCGTCGCAGGGTCGCCCGGCACGATCTCGATCAGGAAGGTCACCAAAGAGACCACGGTCCAGATCACGAGCAGCATCAGGCCGAGCTGGCGGGCGAAATTTAGAACTTTGTATTTCATCCAAAGCGTCGGAAGGACGGGAAAAGTTTATAACTAACAGCGGGATTAAGACAAATTTAAGGGTTTTATTCCCGAATGCAGAGCGGCTATCCCGCCAGTCAGGTTTTGATACTCCACGGAAGAAAAACCCGTCTCTACAAGCAGCTCGGCGAGTGCCTTTTGATCGGGGAACTTTGAGACGCTGTCGGGCAGGTATTCATAGGCGCCCCGCGAACCGCTTACGGCTCCGCCGATCCGCGGCAGGATATTTGCAAAATAGAAATTGAACAATTGTCGAAAACCGGGCACAACGGGGCTTGAAAATTCAAGGATCACGATTTTACCGCCCGGTTTGATCACTCGATACAATTCGCAAAGGCCCTTAGAGAAGTTTGGCAGATTCCGAAGGCCAAAGGCGATGGTCAGCCCGTCAAACGATCCGTCAGCAAACGCCAGGTCCATGGCGTCCGCTTCAACATACGGTATTGTGCCGCCTTCCGTCCGGTTTTTGCCGTGGGCTACCGACAGCATAGGACGGCAAAAATCCGTGCCTATCACTCTCGCCTTCGAGCCGCGGGAGAGTTCAAGCGAAAGGTCGCCGGTACCGCACGCTACGTCAAGGATCACTGCTTCCGGATCATCGAGCTTTTCGCGGAGCAGATCAGCGACCTTGCGACGCCATCGCTTGTCGATATTGAGGGAAAGGACGTGATTGAGCAGGTCGTATCGCCCGGCGATGCCCGCGAACATATCGCGAACAGCCTTTGAATGAGCGGCTTCCTTGGCGGTTAGTTCGCTTCGCACTGTTAATTCGAGGCGGGCGGAGTGTTAACGAGAACTGTTGCGATCGGCCTTTGACGCAGCCGTTCCGCAAATGACCTGACATCGCTAATATTAACGGTATCCAGGATGGCAAAGTCCGCGTTTGGATCACCGATCTTGAAGGTGTCCGCATCCAGCCAGAACGAGATCGGATCGCGCGCCGTCCATATCGACTTTGCGGCATTCCTGGCGGATTGGAATTCAGCCTCAGCTATAGGATCGGCAAGGGCTTTGCCAACGAGATCATTCGCCTCCATTTTGGCGTTCGTGCCGCCCATGCTGTCTCGGTCTATCGAGAATCCGATCACCATTATGCCGGGAAGGGTATGTGCATCGTTTCGGACAAAGACATCACCCGCGCGGGCAGCGGGCACGGCCGACTTTAATCGGGTTTCGAGTACCTGAGCGAAAACCAGCGATGCGGCAAGTTCCTTGTCGCTTCGGGCCACACCACGAATAGCGGCCCTGATCGCCGCCGTGCCGGGTTTAGGCGATGCTACTGTTTGTATTCCTGCGGGCGGATCATCGGGCTGACGAAACGTCGAGGGCACTCGCCGGTCGGATTTGAGCCACCCGCCAAAATACCGGCGAATCGCTTTAAGACCGAGTGACCTGTCAAAATTACCCGAAACGGCTACCGTTGCATTGTCAGCCGACAGGAAACGCTGTTTTGCGTCTATCAGGTCCGGAAATTCGATCGCTTTGATCGATGTTTCGGTGCCAAATTGTGGTCTTCCGTAAGGAAATGTGCCGAGCAGGCGGCGGCCAACGGCCTGATCGGCGACGTAGGCGGTATCCGACTCGAGAGCCTTGACCTTTTCTGTCATCTGACTTTTCAGTTTTGCTGTAGTCTCCTTTTCGATCACCGGGCTTGAAACGGCCGTCGAGAGCGTTTCAAGCATGGTCAGGAAATCCGCTGGCTTGGATGAGGCATTTATTTGGATGTAATCGTAGTTCGCCAACACCTCCAGCGAACCGCCGAGGTCGTCCGCAAAGAACTCTTTGGTGGCCTCGTTCGGGAAGATGTTGGCTGCCAGCATCTGCATAACACCTTCTTTACCCTGCGGGTCAAACGCGGAACCCGAATGGATGCGTATCTTCACCCAAACCTTATCTGCCTTGGCATCATTCCACATCAATACCTTCATCCCGTTAAGCAAAGTCTCACGCTTCGGGGACTGAAGATTGGTCTGTGAAAAGATCGCGGGGGCAACCAAGGACAAAAGGAGCAGCCCGATCAGAGCGATAAAGACAATTTTTACGAATAAATTCTTATTTTTCATCGTATGGAATATTAGCGGCCTCTATATACATTGCTTTAGTTGCCGCAACGCTCTGATGTGTTGTCGCATCAGTCGTGAAACAACGGGCTTGGTCGGTTTCACAAATGAAAATATTAGATGTGTGGCGGGCATCGCGTCAAACCGATGCCGCATCTATGAATTGAGTATCCGCTGAGACGGGCATTAAAGCGGAAAAGGTTATTGAAAACAGGCTGAAGTTCTGAAATAAACGCGGTATAATCATTTTATGATCATGCCGTTAGTCAATGGCGTGTTACTGAGAGGCTGAAGATGGGAAAAATTGTTAAGTTTTGCAGTTCTTGTGATGAAGGATTTGCGGAGAAGTTTGGGTTTTGCCCGAATTGTGGTGCCGCTCTGCAGGCTTTTGAGATGAATCCGCTGGCAGCAGCGGCCCCACCCGTCGAGGAGCCTGTTGTCCACGAAATGCCCGCTCCCGTTCTCGCCGAGGTTCTCGCGGCACCGCCCGCCGAGGTCCACGTAGAAACGGTTGCCGCTGAAGCTGCACCCGAATACGCAGAAGAATCGATCCTTGAGATCGACGAGCCCGCGGCAGAACCTGAAATGATTGCCGAAGCTCCTGAGGTCATTGAGATCTCGGAGCCCGAGCCAGTCGTCGAGTCGGTCAGAGAGGTTACGGCCCCGGCGGTTTCGGCTGCCCCCACATATGTTCAGACCTCGCCGATCGATGTGGATCGAAAGCAGTCTCCGTTGATCGCTACGCCGATCGATGATGCGTTTCATGTCACGATCGTTGAGGAAAAGAATGTCGGCCAAAGACGCGTTCTACTGGTCGGAGCCTTCGGGTTTATGATGTTTGCCCTGATGACAGGGCTTGTTTACAACCTCTTCAGCAAGGACCTGGAGGTCGGTTCGATCAATGGCGACGATATCTTTAACGCTGTCATTGTCGAAGATGTGCCGACCATTACTGAGGAAGAGGTCGTTAAGAAGAATAAGGATGACGGCGGCGGGGGTGGCGGTGGCGGCCGTGACGAAAAGGAAGAGGTGACCCAGGGTGACCTTGCCGATCAGTCAAAGAATCCTACTCGTCCGCCTGATGCAAAAGTCTTCAGAAGCGACAATTTTGAACTGAAAATGCCGCCTCCGCAGACCGAGGGCAACAAGACCTTTGAGAAGAAGTTTGACCGCTGGGGCGACCCGAACGGACGGTTTGCTAGCTTCTCTAACGGTACCGGCACTGGCGGAGGCCAGGGAAGCGGAACCGGAACGGGACAGGGCAGCGGCCGAGGGACCGGAGCTGGCTCTGGAACGGGTTCGGGCTATGGCGGCGGACTCGGTAACGGAAATGGTAACGGTACCGGCGACGGTGACGGCGACGGCGGCCCACCGCCGGAGATCAAGAAAGGAGTTACTCAGGGCTTAAAGATATTGTCGAAGCCGCGTCCCGGCTACACTGACGCCGCTCGTCAGAATAACATCCAGGGAACGGTCATCCTTCGTGTCACGTTCCTCGCATCGGGCCAGGTTGGTAGCGTGTCGGTCGTGAAAGGACTTCCGAACGGACTGAGCGAACAGGCGATAGCGGCCGCAAAGCGGATCAGCTTTGAACCAGCGAAGACCAACGGCATCGGCCAATCGGTAACCAGACAGATCGAATACTCGTTCTCGATCTATTGATCCCAACCAAATGACAAAAAGAGAGAAGGCCTGCGAAGGGCCTTCTCTTTTTGCTTTTTAGTCTTGCACAAAGTCGCTCAGATCATTCCGTCTCGGGTCTTTGACGCGGGGTCGAGTTCGTACCTTTCCCGGTCGCGTTCTTCGATCTTGTCCATAAAATCAAGCGGCTCGTCGTCTCTAAAGTCTATGCCCATCGCATGAGCGTTTTCCTCGACATCGGACTGGTCCGGCGTCGGGTTGTCGCCAAACACGCTTTCGGAACCCGAATTATTAACGTCCTCCCAATCAGCGTCAATGTCGCCTCCTGAATCTGCGGGCGAAGCCGCGGTGTTCCGGGCAAGGCGCTCCATCAGTTCTCCCGGAGCTCTCGGGACGCTTTCTATCTCTTCCTGAATTTCCGCCTGAAATCTTTCTTCAGACAGCAGATCGTCGTCGTAATATTCGGGGAGATCGGGGATCATATTGCCTCCTTGTGGGAGATCAGATAAAAACCACCGTCTGTGATGAAGGGATATCGAACCTCTTCCGACACCTCATATTGCTGCACATGAGCACGTCGTCGATCCGCACCATATAGTCACGGGACTTTTGGTACTGGGCCCGCTCATGGTCGTTCAGGTTACGAGGAGGCTGTTTCTTCTTTGTCCGCTTCATCCACCTGACATCGTAATCGGCTCGTTCACGACAGTACGGACAAGAGAAATTGGCCTTTTTGATCTCTTGTTTTTCGTCAAATATGTCGCGCTCGTGCATACTGCTCAGAACCGCCTACGGCTGCGGGCGGTTGAAAATAACCCGCTAATACATTGTATCACTCGCACGAGGGAACGGCCGTACAAAACGGATCAATGAAGTTCTTTCAAGTATTTGAAGCTGAAGATCCCAGTATCGTGCCCGTCTGAAAAGACAAAATTCAACGCGTATCTGCCGACGATCGAGATCGTTTTGATCGTGAGGGTATCCGGGATCTGGGCTGCATCAAGGATCTTTTCCCCGGTCCACTCGTTCACGCACGTGGCGCAGGGGCACGCCCTTCGCAGCTGTGGAGCACTGTATCGTGACTCGCTCTCATCCGACCATTTGATCGAGACCTCGCTGTCCGACTCTTCGATAATTTGTGTTGGTTCGACCATAATGTCAGATCCCGGGGTAAGCTGTCGGCGGCGGCGGAATGAAACTGGGTTGTGAAAGCTGCGGAAAGATCTTTCGGTAAGCGACCGCGGTCGACATAATGATAAGCGGCATCACCAGATATAACCCTACGCAGAGCATCAAATAACCGGCGATCGTCACCAGAAAGCCCACGCCGAATAGGCCGGCAACACCGCCAAGATTCTTCCAGACCGCGCGTGCGCTGAGTTTCATTGCCTGAAACCCGCCCATCTTCCGGTCCGCGATCAGCGGGAAAGCGAAAAGGAGCAGCGTGTGTATACATACCATTGCGAGCCCGAATATCAACTCGAAAACGATCGTCCCGACAAGGAACGGGATCAACTCCGATTCGCTCATTCTCGGCCCCGCCATCGCCATTGCGATCATTGGGATGTAGATCGTGAATATCAGCACAAATATCGGCACCATCACGACTATCGCGACGACAAGGCTCGCTCCAAATACCTCGAATCCTTTGAAAAGCCTCTCGACCTCGACCTTTCGTCCGTCGATCGCGTCGAACATGCAGAGATAGATCCCACAGATCATCGGGCCTATGATGATGATAGGAATGACACTGCCGATGATCATTCCGAGCAGTGTCACCGCAAAGATCATCCAATACTGATCCTTCATCAGCGCCCAGGCTTCCTTGTAAACCTCGATCGGGCGAATGACGCCCGTGTTGAATTCGAGTTGCTGCATAATTGCTGCTCCGCTATTCGTCGTAGATGGACCGCAGATAATCCGTGACCATTCGATCGCTAGAGAACTGTGGCGTAAGGGTCGCCAGTGAATCCTTCATCCGGGCGATCCAAGCGGCCGGCAAGCCGTTTTCATACAAAGAGTAATACTCTGGAATGATAGTGTTCTCGAGTGTGGTGTAAAGCGACTCAGCGTCCTCAGCGTCCATTTCTGCGTCCGCATCGACATCGAGTTCACCGATCGCGAATCCGTTCACCTCGTTGTAGCCCTCGATCCACCAGCCGTCAAGTATCGAGAAGTTAAGCACGCCGTTCATCGCGGCCTTCATGCCGCTTGTGCCGCTCGCCTCCATCGGCCGCCGCGGTACGTTCATCCAAACATCAACTCCACGTACAAGATAACGGGCGACTTCCTGATCGTAGTCCTCAATAAAGACCGCTCGACGCTGCCAATTGGAGTCGTGGTTGATCGACATCAGCTTTTGCAGGATCGTCTTTGCGGTGCGGTCTTGCGGGTGGGCTTTTCCGGCGAATACGAACTGCACGGGCCTTTCCGGATCGTCAACGAGTCTTAACAGCCGCTCAAGATCCGAGAAAAGCAGGTCCCAGCGTTTGTATGCCGCTACACGACGAGCAAATCCTATCGTCAGTACATCCGGCGAAAACAGACCACGGGTACTCTCGTGCTCGTGAATGGTATCGACCGAGCCTGTCTCTTTGGTACGCGTACGGTCACGAACATAGGCAATCAGGAGTTCCTTCAACTTCATGTGAGCCGACCAAATCTCGTCGTCAGGTAAGGCGTTTACCGCGGCAGACCATCCGGCCGCGTCCCGGACAAGATCGCTCCAGTCGGGGCCAAGATTACTCGCGTACAGGCTTTGGAGCACCGGGGCGATCCATGTCGGGGCATGAACTCCATTCGTGACCGAAGTTATCGGCACCGCACCCACGTCGGCAAGATCAGGAAACATTTTCAGCCACAATCCACGCGACACCTCGCCGTGCTTTTCGCTGACACCGTTCGCCGACCGGCACATCCGGATCGCCAGCGGGGTCATGCCAAAGAATTCCTTGTCATCACTGAGATCGGCACGGCCGAGGGCGAGGAATTCTCTGTCGGTAAGCTTAAGCGAGGCGATGAATTCCTTACTAAAGCACTCGATCAGTACATCGGGCGGAAATGCGTCATTGCCTGCCGCGACGGGCGTGTGAGTAGTAAAAACACACTGCGACCTGACAGCCTCAACGGCATCTGCAAAACTCTTCTCCGGAAATATGCCAAGATATTCGTGAACGAGCTCGAGCGTCGAGAATGCGGCGTGACCCTCGTTGAGGTGATATACACCCGGATCTATGTCGAGTTTCCGCAAAAGCCGGATCCCGCCCATGCCGAGTACCTTCTCCTGAACGATCCGCGTTTCGGTGTCGCCGCCATAGAGATGGCCCGTAATAAGTCGATCGACATCGGTATTGTGAGGCACATTCGTGTCGAGCAGATACAGCGAAATACGGCCTATCCTGGCAAGCCACGCCTGACAGATGACCTCGCGTCCGCGGATATGTACCGAGACCGTGACCCTTTCGCCTTGCTTGTCGACGACGGGCGTTAGCGCCAATTCCGACTCGAAGACGTCGTAGTAGCTCTCTTCCTGCCAACCGTCGTGAGCGATCTTTTGCCGAAAGTAGCCGTAACGGTAAAGCAGCCCGATCGCCACAAGCGGTAAATTCATGTCGCTCGCCGATTTTAGATGGTCTCCTGCGAGAATGCCGAGGCCGCCCGAATAATTCGGCAGGGAATTGTGAACGCCATATTCCGCACAAAAATATGCCACCGGATGATCATGGCTAGGTTTGCCGGTCTTTGTCTCTGTCTGGGCGCCGGAACCCAAGTACGCCTCAAATTTTCTGCGAAATGCCTCAAGCCGAGCGGTATAATTCGCATCGGCGGCAAGTTGGTAAAGCCTCAGGCCGCTAACCTTATTCAGCAAAACGCGGGGATTTTGTTCGCATTCGTCCCAAAGCGTCGCATCCAGATCGCGAAAAAGCGCGGCTCCTTCCGGCTGCCAGGACCAATAAAAATTCTGCGAGATCGCATCCAGGGCCGTTAGATCCTCGGGCAACTCGCGTTTTAGGTCAAAGTCTTGTTTATAGGTCTGCTCGGTTTGTGTGCTTACTGCTTGTGCGGCGATATCCTTCGAGGCCTCCGTCATAATTACGTTGTCGGTATCCAACGAATATAAACGAACGGCGCTTGAGTATCAAATAACGGACATCGCGAAGTGATGGTGCTTCAGGAATGTCTGTGCGTCGGCAATTGAGAAAAAGACCAATCTGACCTCCAAGATCGAAGTTTCGCTGCTTAAGAACCTCGCGATCGCCTCCGATGCGACTTCGGCCGCGTCCGGTTTTGGGTAACCGTAAGCTCCGGTCGAGATCGAAGGGAATGCGATCGACGTCAATGAGTATGCGGCTGCCAGAACGAGGGAATTCGTATAACAATCCGAAAGGAGCTGCCCGCTATCCGGGCGAGACGGATCATATATCGGCCCGACCGTATGGATGACATACCTTGCCGCAAGATCTCCGGCGGAGGTGATCACTGCCTGTCCCGTAGGAAGGCCATCCGGAAACCTTGTTCTTCTTATTTCTCGGCATTCTTCAAGAATTCTCGGGCCGCCGTCATCATGGATCGCGCCATCTACGCCACCGCCGCCGAGAAGAGTGGAATTAGCCGCATTGACGATCGCATCGACGCCTTCTTTCGTGATATCCCCGACCTTAATTTTGACCCGATCATTGAGGAAGGATTCGATCATTTTAATGCTCCTACGGCTGTTCGTTACCGGACCGCAAATGTCCGACCGGCATGAACCGGTAGTGTACGGCCACAACAAACCCAAATACTAACCCCAGCAAAACAAGTCCGCCCGTGATCACAAGGTAATTTGAGAAATTTCCGAGGCCAATTAGCCACCAAAGCAGCCCAATTGCGACACCACCCGCGGCAAAAAATGCCGGTATTTTGAGAAACTGGTAGCTAAATTTGCGAGGCTTTTCTTCACGTGTCCAAAACACGATCGGCTTCAGGCGGTCATATTCCCAGGCCGCGAGAAAGAGCGCCGCAAGGCACATAAATAGCGTAATCACCCATGTACCCGCAAAGCCGACAGAAGCCGTCAGAACAGCTATATTGGCTATGATCGGCAGAAACATTAGTGCACCGATGTGCGAGGTTCGCGGTATCAACAGCAATATCGCCGCCGTGATCTGCCCCCAGCCGATAAATTCGTAATAGAACCCTGTCTGCATCAAGGCATTGAAATAATGGCCAACCGGATTTGAGTCGGGAAGCGAGGTGAATGGCTTGTGCAGGATCTTCGGTATGCTCGGCGGAATGAATCCGAGAGCAAGCAGACATCGTGTGAACGCCGTAAATAGCTGCATCCACCATCGTCTTGTCAGGCTGACATGAAGAGCGTCGAGTGTGTGTACGAGGTTCATGTGGTTCAAAACGAATTTGGCAAAGCAAAAGTTTGCTCAAGTTGCCGAAAGAGAATCGTGTTGCCATTGATGCAACAGTATGTTATGGTCAATACTTTTGCGAAAAATGCAAAAATACTCAGTAAATTGCAATGTTTATGCAAAAAAACGATTGAATATTGAACATAGCGAAAAATGGCACTTAACCTTAAATGTATCAATAAAATAGGTGTTCAATTGGCGATTGAACGGTACGTCATTTGTCCGACATTTGTGCGCACAAACGGCGCACAGGCAGGAGAATCGGTACCAATTTGTTCGGTTTTCGGTTTCGGCGTCAAATCGTTATAATTGGCA
Source organism: uncultured Chloracidobacterium sp. (assembly GCA_964545145.1). Classification (GTDB taxonomy): domain Bacteria; phylum Acidobacteriota; class Blastocatellia; order Pyrinomonadales; family Pyrinomonadaceae; genus OLB17. The sequence goes on from CAZJFB010000046.1 coordinate 17,443, forward strand.
ACTTGTCCTTGGGCACAAACACCCGGGTTAGGGTCCGTCCCATGTGCAAACATACTTATGAAGCTCGATATTATCCCTGTTAAATGGTCGGACGAAGGCGTCTTGATGCTTGATCAGCGGCTTCTGCCGACCGAAGAAAAATGGCTCACGCTGCGTGATTACAACGCGGTTGCCGACGGCATCCGCGACATGGTGGTGCGAGGTGCACCTGCGATCGGTGTATCGGCGGCGTATGGGATGGCTTTGGGGGCAAAGCAATTTGTCGGAACCACGGTCGCCGACCTCGAGGACGAGCTTGACTATATAGGGGATGTGCTCGCTAAAACGCGTCCTACCGCCGTTAATCTTTTCTGGGCGATCGACCGAATGAAGGATACCTTTCAAAAGGCGAAAGCCGAGGGGAAGTCGGTCAGTGAGATCAAACAGATACTGCTTGACGATGCACAGGCGATCCATGACGAAGACATCGAGGCACAGCGGCTGATAGCGAAATTCGGCGGAGAGCTGCTGAGCGATAATGATACGGTTCTTACGCACTGCAATGCCGGAGCACTCGCGACCGGCGGCGTTTGGGGCACGGCTCTCGGCGTCATCCGCGGTGCCGTTGATCAGGGCAAGAATATCGCCGTCATAGCCGACGAAACCCGCCCCTACCTTCAAGGCGCACGCCTTACTGCCTGGGAACTGATGCAGGACGATATTCCTGTCACGCTCATCACCGACAACATGAGCGGCCACGTCATGAAGAAAGGCCGTGTCCAGGCGGTAGTCGTTGGCAGTGACCGCATCGCTGCGAACGGTGACGTCGCCAACAAGATCGGCACTTACATGGTTGCTGTTCTAGCACATCGCCACGGCATACCATTCTACGTTGCCGCCCCGCTGTCGACCGTCGATCTCAACTGTCCGACGGGTGACGACATCCCGATCGAGGAGCGCGACCGAACCGAGGTCACGCACGTAAAAGGGAACCAGCTTGCGCCCGACAACGTCGGTGTCTCAAATTATGGATTTGACGTGACTCCTAATGAACTCGTAACGGCGATAATCACGGAAAAGGGCGTCGCGAGGGCTCCGTACACGGAGAGTCTGCGGAAACAGTTCGAGAACTAACCGCGGTCTGGGCTTATGGCAGTTTGGAAGAATTCCACGATTCGTTGCTGAAATAGAATATTCGACGATCGGACCTCATACCGTTAAAGCGGCCTTCGTCGAGCGAAATGCCATAGCTTGATCGGCAAAGAGGTTCTTGCCAATCGTTGCCGTTTTGCAGATAGGTCTTGATATTCTCGCTGTCGGCTCCCATCTGGAAGACCATCGGGACGGCCTCATCAACGGGGAAATCTCCGAACCAAGCGTCGCCCGTACACCATGAGGCAAGCGAAGTCATGGTCAGGGGCGTATCGGGTGGCAGTTGCTTCTTGAGTTCCTTCATCATCGAGCGATAGAACTCTCGTTCTGATACGACGGCGTCAAAATCGATCTGAACGCCCTTAACGTTAGGCAGTGACAACGTATTCTTGATCAGGAAGGCAGTCTTGCCGATCATCGAGACGTCAAACTTTGGACGTCGGGTTGTTTCCTTATTGGTCTCGATCCGTGTAACGGCGATCAGATATGTACCGGGCGGAACATCAAGCGGCTGTCGCCGAGGCCGGGGCATGACGCGGTCGTTTTCGAGAAACAGTGTCTGGGCCAGAAATGCGATGCCGAATTCATTGGGATCGATAGACCTGAGGTCTTCGGGGCGCTCCCAGGCCCAAAGAAACTTCCCTGGCATTTGCTTGGAGTCGCGTCTGGTAGAACTGCTTCCGCATGCAGCAAGCAAAACGATCGAGAGGATGATCGGGAAAGAAGCAAATATAAGTAATCGTCTTTGCGACACGATACTGAGTGTAGCAAACAGAGTGGCAGGCGTGATACCGGTCGTGTTTGTGTCTGCCCTCTGGTATACTTTTGGAAAAACTGAATGGTGATTCATTTATGAACGAACGCGAACAAGTACCAATGGACGTGGTTTTTGTCGGTGCCGGGCCGGCAAATTTGGCGGCGGCACTTCATTTGAAGAGCGAGATAAAGAAGCACGACGAGTTGGTGGAGAAGGGCTTCAAAAAGGCCAGGAAAATTGGCGACCTTGAGATCGCGATCGTCGAAAAGGGGTCGTTCGTCGGCGCTCATATCTTGTCCGGAGCCGTAATGGACCCAAAGGCAATTCGTGAATTGATGCCCGACTTTATCAATGAGGGTTGTCCGGTTGATACCGTCGTCACCGAAGATGCGTTTTGGTACCTGACTGAGAAAGGCGGTATCAACGCACCGATAATTCCGCCTCCTCTTAAGAACAAAGGCAAATATATTGTTAGTCTGAGCAAGATCTGCGAATGGCTTGGCGAAAAGTGTGAGGCCGCCGGGATCAATATATTTCCTGAATTTCCCGCGGCAGAGATCCTGTATGACGAGAACGACTCAGTGATCGGCGTGCGCACCGGCGACAAGGGTATCGACAAGGAAGGAAGGAAAAAGCCGAACTTCGAGCCCGGTGTAGATCTACTCGCCAAGGTGACCGTATTGGGCGAAGGCTCCCGTGGCTCCTTAGCGAAGCAGTTAATGGCCCGGCTTGGGCTAATGGAAGGCAAGGAACCTCAAGTATTTTCGCTGGGCGTCAAAGAGCTCTGGGAGGTGCCGGAAGGAAATTTTGCTGAGGGGCGGGTCGTGCATACGCTCGGATTTCCTTCAGACACGAGAACGTACGGCGGCGGATGGATCTACGGCATGAAGGATAATGTAGTCAGCATTGGCTACGTTACGGGTCTTGATTATGAAGACCCGATGATCGACCCTCATGCTGAATTTCAGAAGTTCAAGACCAATCCCAAGGTCGCAGGAGTTTTAGCCGGCGGCAAGATGATCAAATATGGTGCCAAGACCATAAACGCCGGCGGTTACTTTACGATGCCTAAGCTCTATGCGGACGGTGTTTTGATCGTGGGTGATTCGGCATCGATGCTTAACGGTCAGCGGATCAAAGGCATCCACACCGCAATGAAGAGCGGGATGCTCGCTGCTGAAACGATAGTAGGTGCATTCGAGCACGAAGACTTTTCATCGAAGACGCTTCGTCATTACGAAGAAAAAGTAAACCTTAGCTGGATCTACGACGAACTGCATCCGGTCCGCAATTTCCACGCCGCTTTTCAGAAGGGCCGCTGGTCTGCGCTGATAAATACCGGCCTGCAGTTTCTAACGGGCGGTATGGCTTGGGGATTCATGCCAAAGGAGCACCATGTCGCCGGTCACGAGAGGATGCTAAAGAAAGACGGAGTTGCGGCCACCCGCCGATATGAGAATGTCCCATTCGATAAAGAGCTGACGTTCGATAAGGTCACTGATGTGTTTTACGGAGCTGTTGCTCACGACGAGGATCAGCCGTGTCATTTACATGTGCTTGATACGGAGATCTGTGCGACGCGGTGTGCCGAGGAATACGGCAATCCATGTCAGCGATTCTGTCCGGCTGCGGTTTACGAAATGGAAGACAATGCGGCGACCGGCAGGAAGGAGCTGAAGGTGAATTTCTCTAACTGCGTTCATTGCAAGACCTGCGATATCGCGGACCCGTATCAGATCATAAATTGGGTGACGCCTGAGGGCGGCGGCGGTCCGAATTACAAAGGTATGTAGAAAATGAAAAAGCCGCCCAGAGCGGGCGGCTTTATATTGATCTTCCAATATCTAATTAGTCGTCAAAGCTGAAGTTGACCTTTCTCTCTTGAAATTCCTTCATAGCGATACGAGTCGGTTTGGTCTTGCGAATATCGGCATCGACCCTTGGGATCGCTCCGCGCTGAAGCTGCTTGCTTCGCTGAGCGGCAAGAATGATCATGCGATATTTCGAATCGATATCCGGCGGATCGATGATCTCTTCCTGTTCGGTGGTCTCTTCAGTTTCTTCTACAATGTCCTTCTCGTCGGCCATAGGTACGGGCTATTCTCCTTCAAATAGATGCCTTGAGGCATCGAAACTATCAAGAATACCTTGAATTGCACTCGTTTGTCTATCTGTCGATTGTCGTTCTGCGATTATGATCGAGGCAAGTTGGCGAGCCGCCGCCGTCAGATCCTCATTCACTATCACATAATCGAACTTGGAGTATTGCATTACCTCGTTGAAGGAATTCTTGAGGCGGGTCCGCAATTCGGCAGCGTCCTCGGTATTGCGAGCCGTCAGCCGAGCACGAAGCACCTCAAAGGATGGAGGGAGTATGAATATACTTATCCGAGATCCTTCAAGGTCGGGTTTGTCCATTATTTGCAGAGCTCCCTGAACATCGACTTCGACCAAAAGGTCCTTGCCGGTGTTTGCGACTTTGCGGCTTTCTGCGAGAGATGTGCCGTAAAGGTTCCCATGGACGTTAGCATATTCAAGAAAGTCGCCAGCGGAGATCCTCCGTTCGAATTCTTCGTTTGAGATGAAGTAGTATTCCCGCCCTTCTTCTTCCCCGAAGCGCTTTGGGCGAGTGGTGTGCGAACACGAGTACCCGAGGTCAGGAAGCATACCGCGGACCTCTTTGATCAGCGTGCCTTTGCCGCCGCCGGATGGAGAACTGATAATGATGAGGTTACCTTTCATCATTCGACATTTTGAACCTGTTCTCTGATCTTTTCAATCTCACTCTTTATCGCAAGAGCATTTTCCTTGATCACCATGTTGTTTGTCTTTGACGCAATGGTATTCGCCTCGCGGTTAAGTTCCTGAGTAAGGAAATCAAGCCGCTTGCCGACGTCTTTTTCGTCTGACATGATCTCGCGGAAATGCTCGATATGGGTCCGCAGCCGAGCGATCTCTTCGGCGATCTCAGCACGATCAGCGAGGTATGCCACTTCCTGAGCGAGACGGCCCTGGTCGATCTCGATCTGTGAATCGGAGCGTGCGATCATATCGCCGATCCGTTTTGACAATCTCGCCTGATATTCGTCGGCAACGGTCGATGACTGTTTCTCAATGGTCGGGATACGTTTCTCGATCGATTCGAGCAACGAGCTGAGCTCGTTCGCGAGCAGGCCGCCTTCCTTTGCCCGCATAGCGTCCAGATCGTCTATCGCGGCGGCGAAAGCGTTTTCGACGGCAGCAACGAATTCCACACTTGGCTCCTCTTTCCTTGTGGTCACAACGTTTGGAAGCCGTGCAATGACGTTGATATCAGGCTCGCCGGTGAGGCCAAACTCGTCCTGGAGTTCCTTCATTGCGGCCAGGTAACCCCGGATCAGCGGACGATTCAGTTCAAACTGGGCGTCATCCGAGCGATCGTATTGTAGGTTGGCCTCAACACGTCCACGCGTGAGCTTGGCACCGATCAGGCGTTTGATCACCGGTTCAAGAAGCTGCAGCTCGCCGGGCAGGCGCATGTTGATGTCCAGGAATCGGTTGTTTACCGTCTTTAGCTCAACCGATATTGAGAAGTTGTCCTCCGAAACGGCACCGCGGCCGAAACCCGTCATTGATCTCATAAGTAAATCATTCTACCGCCAGAACTCCTTCATCAGAGAACTGCAGTTCGTAGAGCTTGTTATATGTGCCTCCGCGGCTTACGAGTTCCTCGTGCGCGCCGATCTCAATGATGCGACCCTTTTCCATAACGACGATCTTATCAGCTTTCCGGATCGTAGAGAGGCGATGGGCTATGACGACCGACGTACGGTCTTTCATAAGATTTGCAAGTGCCCGTTGAACGAGGGCTTCGCTCTCGGTATCAAGAGCTGAAGTTGCCTCATCCAGGATCAGCACCGGGGCATCCATCAACACTGCTCTCGCGATCGCGATCCGTTGTCGCTGGCCGCCTGACAGCAAGACGCCTCGCTCGCCCACCCGAGTGTCAAAGCCATTCGGAAGAAGTTCGATAAAATCGTCCGCGAGGGCGACTCGGGCAGCCTCGGCTATCTCAGCATCGGTGGCCTCGGGTTTACCGTAGGCGATATTTTGCTTGACACTGTCATTGAATAACACCGTCTCTTGCGTGACAAGGGCTATCTGCCGTCGCAGGCTGAGGATCTGGGCGTCACGCAAATCGACACCATCCCAAAGGATGCGGCCCTCAGTCGGATCATAGAGCCTCTGGATCAGGCGGGTCAGGCTCGATTTGCCGCCGCCGCTCTCGCCGACCAGGGCGACCATTTCACCCTTCCTGATCTCTAGATCGATGTCTCGCAGGATCAGCCGCTTATTATTGCGATAATTGAACGACACGTGATCAAGGGTGATAGATCGCTCAAGCGGGGCCAATTCAATTGCCGGCTGTTTTTCAGCCAGTTTTTCATCCTGATCAAGGATCCCCCAAACATCTCGAGCCGCCGCGAATGCCTTTGTGATCTCATTGTGCTGTTTGGAGATCTTGCGCATCGGATCGTAGCTTCGCAGCAGGAAGAAGAGAAACGCGAAGAACTGCGGGGCTTCCATGCGTCCGGCGTTGATCTCACGAAGCCCGAAATAGAAAAGAATGATCACCGCGATAACGCCAATGACCTCTATACTTGCCGGCGAGACCGCCGCGATCTTTGCCGATCGTAGGTTTGCCCTGGCGATCAGTTGGGCGACATTCATGAATCTGAACTTCTCCCGGGCCTCGCCCGAGTAAGCTTTAACGATCACATGGTTCGCGAGGCTTTCCTGCGAGGTGTCGGTTAGGTCCTTGTTTCCCTCGAGCGAAACATCGGCGAGCCTTCTAAGTCGGCGGCTGAAATTTGTCGTCAGCCAAGCGATGACCGGAGCCACCAGCAAGGATCCGAGGGTCAGCCGCCAGTTGAAATAGAACGCGGCTGTGAGAAAGGACACGAGCATGACTCCCTCACGCAGAACATCGCGAAGGTGAGATGAAACTGCCAGTTCGATCGCCGAACAACTGACCACGAGCCTGGAAACCAGATAGTTCGTCCGGTGCTTTTCAAAAAAAGTTGCCGACTGCGAAAGGAGGTGCTCATACAATTGCCCACGCAGTGCAAGGACGGCCGATTGACCGATCTTCGCCATCAGGAACGATGAGAAATACTCCGCGATGCCCTTGAGCACGGTGAATGTGACCAGAAGGCTGGCTATCCAAACCCACGCATGGAACCAGTTATCTCTTGGGATAAGGCTGCTTAGGTCGAAGAGGGTCTTGGTCTCGGCGATCGCGGGATTTTTCCAAAACTGATCGAAGATCGGAACGATCAGAGCACCGACAGCTGTCTCGAAAACTGCGCCCAGCACCATGGCCACGACCGCGAGTAAAAACGTCAGCCAGTGCGGCCGAACGTATTTAAGGAGTCGTTTGAGATCGTCCATCGTGACCGTAAAGGATTGAATATACTTTACTTTCCGTCCGTGTGTCCAAGATCGATAGGTTGCAACTTTCAATTCATATGTGGCATCTTTTTCAAGAGAAACCCGTGCCGGGAGAAATTCCTATGAAATATCCGACAGTCGCAAAGCTGTTGTTCGTCTTAGTTTTGGCCCTATCTTTCGGTCCCGAAGTATTTGGCCAGGTCGATGTGGCCCGAAAAACGACAGCGATCACCTATCCCCTCGACGAGACCGTCAAAGTGCAGTTCCGCGGCACCACTCGTTTCCCTAGAATGAAAGGCGAGGCCTCGGTCAGGCGCACGACCCGTAACGGATCGAGGATCGAACTCTCCGTCGACAACATGCCAAGGCCGTTCGAATTGGGCGCCGGTTACGCGACCTACGTCGTCTGGGCGATCTCACCGACTGGACAGGCCCAAAATCTCGGGGAAATTAAGCGGAGCGGACTATTCTTCATTGACTCGAAAATAACCGTCACCACGCCGCTGCAGACATTTGCGATCATAATTACGGCCGAGCCGCACTTTATGGTCACACGGCCCAGTCAGCAGATAATGCTTGAGAATCTATACCCGGTTTCCCCTGACGGTAAGAGGATCGGCGTGCAGCCCTCGATCTCGTATTTTGGCAACTCAAGCGATTACTTCCGCGATCCGCGTACACCTGAGATCGCGGAAACCGATTATTCAAAAACGCCGTCCGCTATACTTCAAGCCAAACAGGCTGTCGCCCTTGCCAGATTTGCCGGGGCCGAGCGGGACGCCGCGACGGAATTGACCGAGGCGGAAACGCTTCTCCAGAACGCGATCAATGCATGGCAGGCCGGACGGGACGCTGATACCGTAGATATTGCTGCGAGGCGTTCTATAGAAGCGTCCTTGCGAGCTGAGGCTCTGGCTCAGCAGAGAAAGGGCGCCCGTGAAAAGCGTAACGAGCAGATCAGGACCGATTCCGAGATCCGTGCCGCAGAGAGCAAATATGCCGACGCACAAGCGGAGATCGCCGACTTAAAAGCTGAATTAAGCCGCGAGATTCGCAATCGAGAGCTTGCTGAACGGGATGCGATGAATTACTCGACACAAGTGCGTGAGCTTCGCGATGAGAATGGCCGCCTCAGAGAAGAACTCGGTAGAGCGAAGGCCGATGTCGAGTCTGCAAATAAGAAACTGAACGAGGCTATTGCTGCCGCGGAAAATGAACGCAAAGCGATCCAGGCCGAGCGGGACAAGGAATCGAAAGCTGCCGAGGTCAGGGCTGCGGAGCCTGCCCTGCTGAATTCTCTCAAATCGTTCGGAGCGGTAACCCGAACCGAACGTGGGATCGTCCTGACCCTAGCCGAGAGCTATTGGGTTGGTTCTCGCTCTACCGAGCTGGTGCCGCAATCGGACGGGAAGCTGACCAATCTTGGCGAATTACTTTCAAATAACCCATACTATCGGATCACTATCGAATCACATACGGACAATTTCGGTGATCCAGGCTCGTTACAAACACTGACCGATCGCCGGTCGTTGACAATTGCTGAGAAGCTGGCATCGATCGGTGTGGCAGAGGGAAGGATAATGGCTAAAGGCTACGGAGCCGGTATGCCGGCCGCCCCTAACACGACCGCGGCCAACCGTGCCAAGAATCGAAGGGTGCTGATCATTCTTACACAGTACATCCCATAGGCATCTGGAGAGGCCTTTCTTTCAACTTACTTGGATTTTGCGACAATTGTGATGCGGGTCACAGTTCGGATGTTATCGCGGCACTACCATTAGTTTGCCGGAAGCTAAAGCCGCCCGGTTGCGGCTTCCGGCCATGGAGCTCGCCCGCGAGGACGGGAGACCTTCGGGCAATAAATGCTTCACGGACGCCGGATGTTGAATGGGAGCAGCATCCGGCGTTTTCTTGTGCTCACAGGCGTGGCAAATTGAAACGGTTAGGCTTTGCGTCCCA